>NZ_JBITIH010000005.1:0-291099 GCF_044458865.1 Micromonospora sp. NPDC050417 | reverse complement strand
ACGCCCGGTTACATTCCGAACCCGGAAGCTAAGCCCTCCAGCGCCGATGGTACTGCACTCGGGAGGGTGTGGGAGAGTAGGACGCCGCCGGACAATTTTTCTAGTTTGGGCCACCCCCGATGGGGTGGCCCAAACTTGTTTCACCACCCGATTCCGTCGGCGCGGGCTACGTCGTGCCTGCGCCCACCCGGTTCGATTCCGCGTCGACCAGGTCGTGGCCGATACTGCCGAGCCGCCTGCCGACCCCTGTGGCAGTAGTGACAGAACCTCACCCCGCCCGGGTGACGTGCTAGCCCTGACAGCGGGGAGCCTGGCTGCCGGAGGCGACACGGAAGGGGGCGTAGTGAAGGAGTTCGTGACCATCCTGGCCGGTAACACGTTTGTGGTCAGTGACGGTCGAGGTGACATCGAGCCTTCGCCAGTCGTACCCACCGGCCTGTTCTCGTTCGACCTGCGATATCTCTCCGAATGGCGACTCACCGTCAACGGTGAACGCCTGCACGCTCTCTCCATCGACGATCTGCAGTACTACGAGACACGTTTCTTCCTTGTCCCCGGAGAACCGACCCACTACGTAGACGCGAAAGTCTCGGTGATTCGACACCGGAAGATCGGCGGCGGGCTCGAGGAGAAACTGACCGTACTGAACCACCGCGGCGAGGCGGCCGACATCGTCGTACGGCTCGACATGGCGGCCGACTTCATCGACGTCTTCGAACTCAAACAGGTCGCGGCGACCCAACGCGCGACAACCGTCGCCGTCGAGGAGGGCTACCTTCGGTTTCGCTACACCCGGGACAACTACGTACGTGAAGTGCTGGTCTCGTCCAGTGCCTCCGCCGACATCGACGAGCGCGGGATGACCTTCCGGATCCGGGTGGACCCACACGGGCGGTGGAGCACCGTGCTCCGCGCCTCCGTACACGTGCCCGGCAAGCAAGGCGGCGACCTCCGGGAACTGCTGCACACGCACCGAATCGATGCCAACCGGGAAATCCAACGCGAACTCGAAGACTGGCTCGCCGCAGCACCGCAACTAGGCTGCGACAACGCCACCCTCGCGACCGCGTACCGCCGGGGTTTGATCGACCTGGCCGCGCTCCAGTTCGGCGCCCTCGCCACCGAGTCCAAACTGATCGCTGCGGGTGCCCCGTGGTTCATGACCTTCTACGGTCGGGACAGCATGCTGACCTGCCTACAAGCGATGGCGTTCGCGCCTGAACTGGCGGTTGGCACCCTTAACACCTTCGCGGCCACGCAGGCCAGCGTCTTCGACGACTTCCGGGAAAAGGAACCGGGCAAGATCCTGCATGAGTTCCGGTACGGAGAGTCAGCGGCTTTCGAGGAGCAGCCACACTCGCCGTACTTCGGTGCGGCGGACACCACACCCCTGTTCGTGATCCTGCTCGACGAGTACGAGCGGTGGACCGGGAACGTCGAAGTGGTGCGTCGGCTGGAGCAGGAGGCACGGGCGGCACTGCGCTGGATCAACACGTACGGCGACCTGATGGGGAACGGCTACGTCTGGTACGAGCGGCGCAACCTCTCCAGCGGGCTGGAGAACCAGTGCTGGAAAGACTCCCCCGACTCGATCTCGTACCGGGACGGGCGGCTGCCGTCGTTTCCCCGTGCGATCTGCGAGATCCAGGGCTACGCGTACGACGCGAAAATGCGCGGCGCCCGCATGGCCCGGCGGATCTGGCACGACCCGATCTACGCCGACCGGCTGGAGGCGGAGGCGGCGGACCTGAAGGCCCGGTTCAACCGGGACTTCTGGGTCCAGGACGGTGAGTACTACGCGCTGGCCCTCGACGCCGACGGCGGTCAGGTCGACGCGCTCTCCTCCAACATGGGACACCTGCTCTGGAGCGGAATCGTCGACCCACCGCGGGCGGCGCGGGTGGCGGAACACCTGCTCGGTCCCCGGCTCTTCTCCGGTTGGGGAGTGCGCACCCTGGCCGAGGGAGAGGAACGGTACAACCCGACCGGCTACCACACCGGTGCGATCTGGCCGTTCGACAACTCGTTCATCGCCCTGGGACTGCGCCGGTACGGCTTTGACGCCGAGGCCGGCCGGATCGCCGAGGCGATCATCGAAGCCTCCAAGTACTTCGACGGTCGCCTGCCCCAACTCTTCGCCGGCTACGACCGTGGGCTGACCAAGTACCCGGTGCAGTACCCCACCACCTGGACCCCGCACGCCTGGTCCGCGGCGACGCCGATGATGCTGATCCGGGTCCTGCTCGGCCTGGAACCGCACGACGACCATCTGGTCGTCAACCCGTCCCTGCCCGAGGGAATGGGACGGATCGAGCTGTTGGACGTACCCGGGCGCTGGGGTCGGCTCGACGCGTTCGGTCGGGACCGGGTGGAGAGCCAGCGGCGGCGTTCCGGGCAGGGCGGCCGACGCGGCGGGGTTGTCTCCCCCTGAACCGAGGTCGTCTCCCCTGAACCGAGCCAGACCGGTCGGTCGCACCGGCACAGCCCGGTGTCGTCGACACCGCCCACCCGTTCCGCCGTACGGCGGGCGGACCGAAGGCGCTCCGGTCCGCCCGCCGTACGAGAGATTCCCTGGTCAGCCGCCGAGGCTCGCGGCAGCGGAGGCGATCGCCGAGGCGAAGGTGCTCACCTGGGTGTAAACGCCCGGGTAGTTGGGGCGGGCACAACCGTTGCCCCAGCTCACGATGCCGACCTGGACCCAGGCGTTGTTCGCGCCCCGACGGAACATCGGCCCGCCCGAGTCGCCCTGACACGTGTCGGTACCACCACTGGCGTAGCCGGCGCAGATCTCCTCGTTGACGATGACGTCACCGCCGTACTGGGCGTCACAGGTGCTGTCGCTGACGAACGGGACGGTGGCCTTCAGCAGGTACCGCTGCTGCGGGCCACCCTCACGGGCCGCACCCCAGCCCGCCACGGTGAACGTGCCGTTGTCGTACGCGGTGCTGGTCGCGATCGGCAGGGTGGCCAGACCGGTGACCGGGCTGGCCAACCGGATCAGCGCCCAGTCCTTGCCGTTGCCGTTGTAGCCCGGTGCCCGGTAGACGTAGTTCGAACGCACCGTGATCCGGCTGGACGACTGGAGGTCGACCACGCCGAGGGTGGCGGTGATGCTGGTGTTGTTACCGGTGCTGCCGACGCAGTGGGCCGCGGTGAGCACCAGCCGGGCACTGTAGAGGGAGCCGCCGCAGCCCATCGAGAGCCGGACCATGAACGGGAACTCGCCCTGGGCGGCCCGGGTACCACCGACGACCAGCGGCGTCACGCCGCCGTCGGAGGGGGAGGCGGAGACGGGTGCGGCCAGGGCGACGCTGCCGACGGTCACCGCGGACAACACGGCGGCCGCCAGGCCGGTGAGCTTGCGCCAACGAACCATGGGATCCCTTTCCGAGCAAAGGATTGGCGCGCCTCGTGGGCGCGCGCAGATCACGTTGCCGGCAGCGTATGGAAGTTGGCCGATGTATCGCAATGCCCGGATGTCATCCCGGCTGTGTCATATCTCCGGGCGGAGGCTCGTCGAGCCGGGGCCCGACGAACCTCCGATCAGCCGGGCTTCTTGGCGCAGAGGTAGCGCGGCTCCGCCTCGTAGCGCCAGGAGAACTTCTCCCGTTTCAGCTCCTTGCCGCCCTTCACGATCACCCGGTATGCGTCCTGGGTGAAGCCGTCAATGCCGGCGGTGGCGATGCAGGAGGGACCGGGTTCGAGGTAGACGACCTTCGGCTTGGTGATGTCGCGGCGCGGGGTGTAGACCGTCTTGACGCTGTCGTACACCTTGGTGCTCCAGATCGACACGGTGACCGAGTCGTTGCTCCACGAGGTGTCGACGAGTACGCCGTACTCGGTGTTGTTGCGGAACTTGAGGTCGAGGGTCGGGTAGAAGATCGTCGACTCGATCACCGCCGGGTACCGCTCGAACCAGTACGAGTGCGGCTTGTGCTCGACGTCCTCCAGGCCGGCGTAGTACGCGGCGTTGAAGATCGTGGTGGTGAACTGCGACGCCCCGCCGCCGACACCGGGCACCAGCTTGCCGTCGAGGATCACCGGCGCGTCCTTGTAGCCCTGGGCGTAACTGCGCTCGCCGGTGTGCTTGTTCAGAGAGAACGTCTCGCCCGGCTTGACCACCGCACCGTCGACCTCCTTGGCGATGGTCATGATGTTGTGGTTACGCGGAAGGGAAAGCCCACCGGTGAACTTCGTGGTGAACGTGGAAACCTGTTCCTTGATGCCCATCTTGGACATCGCCTCGGTGTTGGTCTTCGGTTCGATCGGCGTGAGTACGCCCTTGACCTCGCGCCCATCCCGCTTGGCCAGCACTGGCAGCAGGTCCCGGCTCAGCGCCGCGACATCCACCCCGTGCCCACCGGTGCTCGCCACCACCTGCGGCTTGCCGCCCTCCAGGATGACCGTCGCATCCTTCGGTTTGACCTCGACCTTGGCCAGTTCGCTGGTCAGCGCGGCGTGCAGCTTCTTCGAGTCCACCGACGGGTTGATCTTCCCAGTCTTGTCGGGGTGCAGCAGCAGGCTCTTCGCGATCGCGGCCGGCGGCACGGTGAACGGGCCACGTTCCGTGGTCACCGTGACCGGCGCGGACACCGCCGGCTTCGCCAGCTCTTCGACCAGCTTGTCGACTTCCTCCTTGGTGGTTGTCGGATGCGCCTCGACCACCGGCACCACCACCGGCTGGCCGCTCAGCCACCCGGTACGAACCGCCTCCGCTGACTGCTCCGGGTTCAGGTCCTGTCCCGGCGCGGGGTAGTTCGGCTTCGGCGTGGTGCCCTGGAAGACGATCGACGGCGGCGTCATCGGCCGGCCGCCGCGCCCGACTGTCTTGCGCAGTTCGGCGTCGAGCCGTTCGGCGTCGACGGTGATGACCGGCTCGATCGACCGGGACTTGAAGAGCAGATCGACCGGGCCGGGAGCACCCTGCACGGCGGCCGTGATGGTGGCGGTGACATCCACGGCCAGCCCGACGTCGATCGGCTTCAGTTCCGCGCTCTGCTCACCGATCCGCACCTGCACCGGGGCGGCGAACGTTTCCGCCCGCCGCTCCAACTCGGCACGGAGCAGCGCGGCGGCCCCCTCCCGGGACTGGCCGCCCACGTTGACGCCGAGCACCTCGGTCCCGCGCGGCACCTCGCCGCTGTACGCGTACCCCGCCGATCCGCCGATGGCGGCCACCACGGCGGCGACCACACCGGCGGCGATGAGGGCACGACGCGCCCCGCGACGCGGCGCCGGTTCGGTCAGGGCAGCCGGGTCGGCCGGCGCTGTCGAGTCGAGGGTCGCGGTCGCGTCGCTTGGGGCGCCCAGCGCACCGCCGAACGGCGGAACCGGTGGGTGGCCCAGGGGGCCAACGCCGACCGGGGGTGGCGTTGCCGGACCCCTCGACGAGACGTCTACCTGCCGTGGCACGGCTGCGAACTCGGTGGTCGGCGTCTCGCCGGCGGGTGGTCTCTTCGCGCCGTACAAACTCACAGGACAACCTCGATCGGGGGAAGGACTCAGGTCGGGGTCGATCGGCCGTGTGGGGGCACGACCAGGAGGCCTACGGTAGCCAAGCGTGGCGCGGGATGACAGCCCGAGGCGGGTACAGCGGGATTCGCCAAGACGAATCTCCCACGTTCAGGGACCATTGACGCGAAACGCATAGCCGAAAGGATGAAAGTGATCCGGTACGAGCCGGTACCGCTGCCCATCGGGGCGGCGGACACATCGAACACGGAGATTGCGGCGAGCGTACACCGGTGGGTTTCCGCACGTCCGATGCGGGACCTGGTCGCCGCGTTCGATGGGACGCTGCCGACGGCGGAGACGGCGACGGGTGCGCTCCTGAGCTGGCTCGACCGCTTCTCCGCCGAGCACTGGGACTTTCGTCGGCGATACGGGCACGTCGAGCGGGACCAGGTGCCACCGCCGAGGTGCACCGCCCCCACCACCGGCCTGATCCATGCGGCGGTCATCGCGCTGGGGCTGGTCCAGCCGGTGCGACCGGCAGCCGGTCGTTACCACCACCTGCTGGTCCTCGGCGGGCTCGCCCCGGCCTGCCTGCAACGAACCGCGTACGCCGCGCACCTCGTGCGTACCGGAGTGGTCGAGGTGGGCGAGGTGGCGGCGCTCGGTAGTTTCCGACCACTGCGCCCGACCGAGTTCGTCCGCCCCGACCTGGACGGCTGCGGGTACGAGGTGGACGCGATGTCGGTGGGGCTCCGGGCCGGCTTCGGCTGCGAAGAGCCGGTGGAGTCGCGCTCCTCGGCGGAGGTGGGTACCCCGGGGTCGTGGGCGGTACGGAAGTACCGTGCCCCGGACGGGCTGACTCTGCGGGTTCTCGCCGCCCCGTCCGGCGAGCCGGCGAGCCGGCGGGCGAACACCGCCGACACGTACGACTTCTGGACCGGTCAGGTACGCCTGAACCCCGGCGACCGGGTGCTCGTGGTCACCTCGCCGAGTTACGTACCGTTCCAGCACTGCGACGCCGTACGGATGCTTCGGCTCGGGTACGGCTGCGCGGTGGAGACGGTGGGATTCGACGCCTCGCGGTTCCCCGACGCGCCGCCCGCGCCGACGCTGGCACCGGACCGGTACCTGCAGGAGGTTCGCTCGGCGATCCGCTCGATGGACAGCCTGTACCGGGCACTGACGCCGGCGACCGGAGGCTGACCGCAACCGGAGGGCGGGTCAGTTGGCGGGCGGGTCAGCCGGCGGTGTCGGTGATCGCCTGCCGGAACACCCGGGACCGGTGGGCGTAGTTGTCGAACCGGCCGTAGCTGGGCGCGGCCGGGGAAAGCAGCACCACGCCACCGGCCGGGGTGTTCGCCCGCCCGATTCGTACCGCCTCGACCAGGTCGTCCGCCGCGATCGTCGTGATCATCGGCAGGTCCTTGACCATCTCCAGGATGCGTGGCCCGCTGTCCGGAACGCCGATCAGGGTGGCCTCGACCCCCTCCTCGGCGAGGAAGTCACGCAGCGGCGTGTAGTCCACGCCACGGTCCTCGCCGCCGACGATGACGGTGAGCGGGCGGTGGGCGTACGCCTCGATGGCGTGGATCGCCGACTGCGGGATCGTGGAGAGCGAGTCGTCGACGAAGGTGATGCCGGAGGGGTCCTCGATCGGCGTCAGCCGGTGTTCGAGGGCGGGGAAGCTCGCGGCGGCCTCGGCGAGCCGGTCACGTTCCGCGACCAGGTCCACCCCGACCGACTTCAGTACGCCGAGCGCGACGCAGAGGTTCCACTCGTTGTGGCGCCCGAGCAGCGGCAGCGCCGAACGGGGGAAGAGTGGTACGTCCGCCAGGTGTACCCAGCGGGTGCCGTCCGGGCCGGTGGCCACGTGGGTGGTCTCCGGTCGGCCGGCGGCGAACAGCGGCAGGCCGGGCCGAGCGGCGAGTTCGGTGGCGAGCCGCTCGTCGTGGGCGTTGAACACCACCTGACCCGGATTGTGTTCGACGATGTTCAGCTTGTGCCGGTAGTACGCGGCCTCCCCGCCAGCCCAGTCCAGGTGTTCCGGAACCAGCGCCGTGAGGGCCACCACCTGCGGTGACACGGTCAGGTCCGCGCACTGGTACATGGAGAGTTCGAGTACGTACCGATCGGCGGGGGGAAGATCGAGCACGGCGGTGCCGATGTTGCCGCCGACCTCGTGCGCGTGGCCGAGCGAGGTCAACAGGTGGCTGATCAGCACCGTGGTCGTGCTCTTGCCCTTGCTGCCGGTGACGCCGATGGTGGCGGCGGCATGATCGGCCATCCAGAGAGCGGTGCCACCGGCCACGGTGACTCCCCGTTCCCGCAACTGGATCATCCACGGGTGGGTCTCGCCGATCACCGGGGAACGGACCACGACGTCCGCGCGAAGCAGCATCTCCAGTGCGGCGGGACCGGTGTACAGAGGGGCGAGTTCGGCGAGCCGTCCCTCCCACGGTTTCGCCGCGTAGGTCTCCCGGTCCATCACCGCCACGAGGTCGGCCGGGCCGACCGGGGCGATCGCGTTGACCGCGGCGACACCCTCCCGGCCGGTGCCCCAGACGGCGACACGTCGGCCGCGTAGATCAGTGAGGTGCACCAGAACTCCTTCGCCCGCGAACCTCGGCGGCTGTGGCCCGGTTCGCGTCCATACTCTAGTCCGCCGTACCCGGTCCGCCGCCCAAGCGGTTAGGAAGGGCCCCTTGTTATACAAAAAGCGATAACAAGGGGCCCTTCCTTACATCAGAGGCGGGCGAGGGCGGACTTGAGGGGGTCCAGGCCCAGGGAGCCCAGGTTGAGGGCGTCGAGGTGGAACTGCTTCAGGTCGAAGTCGGCTCCCTTACGGGCCTTGGCGTCGTCGCGGGCCTGCAGCCAGATCCGCTCGCCGACCTTGTACGACGGTGCCTGACCCGGCCAGCCCAGGTACCGGTTCAGCTCGAAGCGCAGGTTCTCGTCCGGCACCCGGCAGTGCGCACGCATGAACTCCCAGCCCAGCTCGGGGGTCCACCGCTCGCCGGGGTGGAAGCCGAACGGGTTGTCCCGGGGGATCTCCAGTTCGAGGTGCATGCCGATGTCGACGATCACCCGGGCGGCCCGGAACGCCTGGCCGTCGAGCATGCCGAGCTTGTCGCCCGGGTCGTCCAGGTAGCCGAGTTCGTCCATCAGCCGCTCGGAGTAGAGGGCCCAGCCCTCGCCGTGCCCGGAGGACCAGCTCAGCAGCCGCTGCCAGCGGTTGAGCAGTTCGGCCCGGACCTGGGTCTGCCCGACCTGAAGGTGGTGGCCGGGGGCGCCCTCGTGGTAGACGGTGGTCACCTCACGCCAGGTGGAGAACTCGTTGATGCCCTGCGGCACCGCCCACCACATCCGGCCGGGGCGGGAGAAATCCTCGCTCGGGCCGGTGTAGTAGATCCCGCCGTCGCTGGTCGGGGCGAGGCGGCACTCGATCCGGCGTACCTGCTCCGGGATGTCGAAGTGGGTGCCGTGCAGGTCCGCGATCGCCTTCTCGGCCAGCGTCTGCATCCAGTCGCGGAACGCCTCCTTGCCCTCGATCCGGCGGGCCGGGTCGGCGTCCAGGGCGGCGACCGCCTCGTCGACGGTGGCACCGGGTGACAGGATCCGGGCCGCCACCGCGCGCATCTCGGCTTCGAGTCGGGCCAGCTCCTCGAAGCCCCAGGCGTACGTCTCGTCGAGGTCGACGCGGGCGCCGAGGAAGTACTGCGAGGCGAGCTGGTACCGCTCCCGCCCCGCGGCCTGCTTCTCGCGTCCGCGCGGCGCGAGTTCGGTGCGGAGGAACTGCCCGAACTCGGCTGTCGCCGCGGTCGCCGCAGCCGCTCCCCGGCGCAGTTCGGTGGCGAGCGCGCCGTCGGCGGTCAACCGGTCGGCCAGACCGTGGAAGAAGTTGTCACCGTTCGGGTCGGTCCAGATGTCGCACTGCTTGGCGACCTCGATCATCTGCGCGCGGGGGCTGACGTGCCCGGCGTCGGCAGAGCTGACCAGGGTGGTCCGGTAACCGTCGAGCGCGGCGGCGAACTGGTTGAGCCGGGCGGCGATGTTGCCGACCGCCTCGTCGCCCTCGGTCGGCATCAGGTCGAAGACCTGGCGGATCTCGTGCAGCCCGCTGGCGATCACGTTGATCTCACTGGCTGTCTCGCCCGCGTCGTACCGGGCGAGTTCGAGGCCGAGCCGTTCCTGCATCGCCTCCTTCGCGGTCCGTTCGGCGGCGGTGGCCGGTTCGAGTACGTCAAGTTCGGCAAGCGTGCGCCGGTTCAGGTCGGCCTGTGCGGCGTACCCGCTCGGCGACAGGTCGCCGAGTTGGTCGTCGTAGCCGGTGATACCGACGAAGGTGGCGCCGGTCGGGTTGAGCGGTGCCCAGTCCGCGACGTAGCGGTTGGCGAGGTCATCGATTTGTCCCACGGCTCGACCCTACGTGACCCCCCGGCCGTCCGGTCCACCCCTTTGCGCCGGCCACACCGCTGCTTCCGGTCGGGTGGACGCAGGCCACTGTTGCGGGATTGGCCTGGCTCGACGTCTGGAAGTCGCGCGATTCTGTCCGACCGGTACGGCAGAGTGTCAGGAGTGAACGCCCCTACCGCTCCTGACAGCAACGTACGCGCCTGGCTGCCTGGCTTTCTCGCCGTCGCCGTCATCTGGGGGGCCAGTTTCCTCTTCATCAAGATCGGTGTACGCGAACTCCACCCCATGTACGTCGCGCTCGGTCGGGTCGTCGCCGGGGCGTTGACACTGCTGGTGGCGCTCGCCGTACTGCGCGACCGGCTGCCCCGGGACCCGAAGCTGTGGCTGCACATGGTCGTGGTCGCCGCCGTCGGGGTGGCCCTGCCGTTCACCCTCTTCGGCTACGGCGAGCAGCGTGTCTCCTCGATTCTCGCCGGCATCTGGAACGCCACCACGCCACTGGTCGTGCTGCCGATGGCGGTGCTGGTCTTCCGCACCGAACGGATGACCGCCCGCCGGGCGATCGGCATGACCCTCGGTTTCCTCGGCGTGCTCGTGGTGCTCGGCGCGTGGCGGGGACTGGGCGGGGCCGAGTTCACCGGCCAGCTCCTCTGCTTTGCCGCAGCAGCCTGCTACGGCCTCTCCATTCCGTACCAGAAGCGGTTCGTCGCCGGCCGGTCGGAGTCGGGCGTGGCACTCTCGGCGGCGCAGTTGCTGGTCGCCGCCGGACAACTGGTGATCGTCGCGCCGCTGGTGGCCGGGGCGCCGCCGGCACCGACCAGCCTCTCGTTCGACGTGGTCGTGAGCGTGCTGGCGCTGGGGGCGCTCGGTACCGGCCTCGCCTTTGTCATCAACCTGCGGACGATTCGACTGGCCGGGGCGAGCACGGCCTCGACGGTGACCTACCTGATCCCGATCTTCGCGGTGCTGATCGGAGTGATCGCCCTCGACGAGCAGCTCGCCTGGTACCAGCCGGTCGGTGCGGTGATCGTGCTGGCCGGGGTCGCGGTGTCACAGCGGCTCCTGGTCCGCCGCCGTTCCCGGCCCGACCCCGACCCGGCCGTGGCGCCACACCAGACCACCGAGCCGGCCGTCCCCCGGGTCACCGCCGGCTGAGCGGGCCGACGCGCCAGCCGGTGTGCCCGGCGGTCCAGGTCAGCAGCTCGTCGGCGGTCCAGGTGTTGACCACCCGGTCGGCCGGCACCCCGCACCGGGCCGCCCGTTCACAGCCGAAGCGTTGCCAGTCGAGCTGCCCCGGCGCGTGCGCGTCGGTGTCGATCGCGAAGCGGCAGCCAGCCTCGACCGCGACCCGGATCAGCCGCTTCGGCGGATCCTGCCGCTCCGGCCGGGAATTGATCTCGACTGCCTTGTCGTACTCGGCGCAGGCGGCGAAGACCGCGTCGGCGTCGAAGTCGCTCGGCGGGCGAGTCCGGGACCGGTGCCCCCGGTCGCCTGGACCGGTCACGCCCGGCGGCCGACCGGCGACCATCCGACCGGTGCAGTGACCGAGGACGTCCAGGTGCGGATTGGCGACCGCGGCCAGCATCCGCCGGGTCATCTTCGCCTTCTCGTCGGCCAGGCCGCTGTGCACCGAGCCGACCACCACGTCGAGCTGGGCCAGCAACTCGTCCTCCTGGTCGAGCGAGCCGTCCGCGAGGATGTCCACCTCGATCCCGGTGAGCAGCCGGAACCCCTCCGGAAGCGCCGCGTTGATCGCCGCCACCTGCTCGATCTGACGACGCAGTCGCGAAGCGGTCAGACCCCGGGCCACCTTCAACCGGGGCGAGTGGTCGGTGAGCACCAGGTATTCGTGACCCAGCTCGACCGCGGTCAACGCCATCTCCTCGATCGGCGAGCCACCGTCGGACCAGTCGGAGTGGGTGTGGCAGTCGCCGCGCAGCGCCGACCGCAGCGCCGCCGCCGCCTCGTCCAGGTCGATCCCCTCGGTCGCGTGGAGCCGCCGCAGGTAGACCGGTTCCTCGCCGGCAAGTGACTCGGTGACACAGCGGGCGGTCACGTCACCCACCCCGGTCAGCTCGGTCAGCGTGCCCGCCTTCGCCCGTGCGGCCAACTCCCCGACGGGGAGCGCGGCCAGGGTCGTCGCGGCCGAGCGGAACGCCCGCACCCGGTAGGTGGCCTCGTTCGCGCGCTCCAGCAGGAAGGCGATCCGACGCAGGTCGGCGAGCGCGTCCCGAGCGGTCATCAGCTCACCGTAGCCGGCACACCCGTCGGCTGCCCGTACCGACGCCTCATCCGGGTCAGGCCGGCGCCGGGCGGACCGGTCGGACCGCCGTGACCGTACGACGATCGGGCGCGACCGAGGTCACCCAGCCGCCGGCCCGGCCCAGCGCCAGCAGGTCGTCAACTCGTACGGGCAGCTCCCGTGCGGTCCCCGGCCGGTGTGGCCAGGCGGCACGGGCGGCCGAGGCCGGCGCGAGCCAGTCCCGCAGCGCGGCGATCGGGTCGTCGGCGTCGACCGCCGCCCGGGCCCGGTGCAGCGCTTCCAGGACCGCGTCCAGTGCCGGGCCGACCGCGTCCGCGTTGCCGCCGCACATCGCCGCGACCAGTTCCGCACGGGTGGCGGCGACCCGGGTGCCGTCCCGGAACGAGCCGGCGGCGAGGGTGCCGGCGAGCGGGTCGTCCGCCGCGCCGGCGACCATCGCCGCCGCCAGCAGATGGGGTACGTGGCTCACCTCGGCCACCGCCCGGTCGTGCTCGGCGGCGGTGGCCGGCACCACCCGGGCGCCGAGCGGGGTGATCAGCGCCGCCAGTTCCAGCCAGTCGGCGAGCGACGTGCCCCGGGGTTCGAGGCAGAGCACCCAGGCACAGCCGGCGAAGAGCGTCGGGTCGGTGGCACCGAACCCGGAGGTTTCACGCCCGGCCATCGGGTGGCCGCCGACGTACCCGGCGAGCCGCTGCGGCTGCCGGTGCAGGCGCTCCTCGACGAGGGCCTGGACCGGGGACTTGACCGAGGTGACGTCGGTGACCAGGCCGGCGTAGCCGACGTCGGCGAGCTGGTCCAGTACGCCACCGACGGCGGGCAGCGGCACCGCGAGCACGACCAGTTCGGCCTGGGCCACGGTGTCCCGTACGGTCGGTGTCACCTGCCAGCGGGCGGCGGCCGGGGCCTGGGCGGCGGCGGTCCGCGCGGTGGCCCGGGTGGCCGGGTCGGCGTCGTAGCCGAGCACCCGGTGTCCGGCCGCGGCCAGTGCGCGCAGCACGGAACCGCCGATGAGACCGAGGCCGATAACCGCGACATTCACGTCAGCGACTCTCGCACACCCGGGTACGTCCGTGCCGGCAAGGCTCGCCCTGGGCTTGCGGGTGCGGGCGGCGTCGACTCCGGCGGGCCGGCGCCCCCGACCCCCGGCCGGTGGGTCAGGGCGCGGGTGGGCAGCTGTGTTGTCGGTACCAACCGGTGACGTCGTCCACTGGCGACCGGTTCGTCTGGTGACGCCAGGCGTCCAGGTAGCGCGCGGGCCAGACCACGCCCCGCCGGATCCACCAGTCGTCGACCCGCGCGCACGGAGGCGAGATGCCGAAGTGGAGGTGACAGACGTTGTTGGCGTTACCGGTTCGACCGACGGCGCCGACCTGTTGACCGGCGCGGACGCGCGCCCCGGCGGCCAGACCGGCGGCCACCTCGGACAGGTGCGAGCCGTAGTAGCGGATTCCGTCGTCGCCGAGGAGCGAGACCGCCTTGCCGCCGTTGAGTGGTCCCTGCGGGCCCTGCTTGTCGTACTTGTCCACCAGGGTCACTTCGAGGATTTCCCCGTCGGTGACGGCGAGCACGGGTGTGCCGCAGGAGGCGAAGATGTCCGTGGCCGCGTACGCCGAGTGGGTCGGGTGGTAGGAGGCGTTCGCCGCCCGTACCGGGAAGACGTAGCGCGGTGCCGCCGGCCTGGTGGGCGCGGCGGACGGGCTGCCTGACGGGGGTACGGCACTCGGGCTGGCCGGGCTGCTCGCGGCGGTCGGGGCGCCGACGGCCGGTACGGGGGAAGGGGCCGGGGACCAGACGGCGGGGCGGGACTGGGCGCAGCCCGTGGCGCCGGCCGAGAGCAGCAGGAGGACCAACGGGTACGTGAGGCGGCGCCCGATCTCGCGTCTCGTACCCGATTCATCCCGTGCCATCGGGTCATCCTGGCAGAACCGTTGCCCGCCCTGGGCGGCGGCCACGTCGCGCGCAGGCGCCGGGTGCGGCGTCCCTGGCGGGTACGCTGCGGGCACGCCCCGAGGTGGGGAACCGGTGTGAGCAGGCGCGGGGAGTGACCGTCATGGCCGAGCAGCCGACGTTCCGGACCTGGCCCGACGCGGGTCAGCCGCCCCGTGCCCCGTCGGGTCTGTTCCCGTCCGGGCCTGTTCCCGGACCGACGCGGCCGACGTACCGGGAACCGCATCCGATCCAGGCCGGCGCGCTTGCCGCCGGCGCGGGCCTGACGACCGCGTGGCTGCTCTTCTTCGGACTGCTCGGCGGAGATCTGCGCGGCTACGTGTGGTGGACGGTGCTGGCCGGTGCGGTGGCGTGGCTGGCGGCGCTGCTTCTGGTCCGCTTCGGCGACCGGGGTGCCGCGGTCGGTGTCGCGTTCGTCACGGCGTTCGGTTGGGCGATCGCCGCAGCGGCGGTCGCGGTGCGTTGGTCGACGGCCGGCTGGCCACTCTGGTGACAATTCGTAGGCGAATCATTCCTCCTGGTAGTCGATCTAGGGCGGTGGGTATGGGCCCGGTGGCACACCGCCACCGGGCTTGACGAACGACGTGAGACTAGGCACGCTCGCCTCTATGGCCTGGACAGAGCAGCGGCTCGACCCCGAGCGCAGCCGACGGCGGTTACAGCTCCTTGCCGAGCTGGCCGGGGCGAAGTCTGTACGGGAGCGGACCCAGCCACGACGGGTCCGCATCGACCGCCTGCGCGAGCTGATCGCGAGCCGTCGCCGCCTGGCCGGCTGACCGCCCACCGCTCCGGCCGATTCCCTCATCCTGCTTCGGGGCGTTGCGTGCTCGACCGCAGACCCGACCGGATACCGTCACGCGTGACAGGCAGTCGACAGTGGTGGGCGGCGGAAGCGCCGCGAGTTATTGGGGGGACCGGTGTCGTACTTCGCGGCGGCCGTGGTGCGAGGCTCGGACGGCTGGAACGCAGCCGAACTCGACCTCGGTGGTGTTGCGGACATAGACGAGGTTGGGGAGCTGCTCCGCGAAGTCGATCCCGACGCTGAGCTGTCGCTGCTCTTCGTCGAGTCGGATGACGCGTACCTGGCCGTACTCCGGCTGGACGAGGGCGAAGACCTGCGAATCTTCGGGTCGGACTCGGCCTTCGCCGAGGAGTCCCGACTCGGCGCGCTGCTGCTCGGCGACATCAAGGCGCCCGCCCTGGAGATCGACGATGTGGTCGAGCCGGCGGCAGCGGAGGCGTCCACGTCCGCGACGGAGGAGAGCGAGCAGCCCGCCGCCGACCCCGACGCCGACCCGATCGGGGACGCCGATCTCCTCGCCGACCTGGGTGTCTCGGCCCACCGTCTGCTCACCCTCTCTGCCCAGGAGGGAAATCTCCCGGCCGACGTGACCGCCGAGGTCTGCCAGCTGATCGGCTGCGGGGACGTGGTCGAGGAACTGCGCGAGGCGTGAGCGAGCCGGGCGCCGCGGCCGGGCCCGTCAGCCCGCACGAGCCGTCGGACCGGCCCACCGAGCCCGCGAACCGGCCCACCGAGCCCGCGAACCGGTCCGACGAACCAGCGAACCAGCTTCACCGTCGGCAACGGCATGAGAGGTGGATGCGCCGCGCCCTTGAGGTGGCCGCCGACCCTCTGATCGGGAGTGGCGTCGAGGCGGGTGCTGCCGGCGACGTCTCCGATGACGTCCCCGTCGGTGCGGTCCTCTACGGACCAGACGGGGCCGAGCTGGCGGTCGGGCGCAACGAGCGGGAGCGTACCGGCGATCCGACCGCGCACGCCGAGGTCCTCGCGCTGCGCCGCGCCGCAGCGGTCCGGGGCGAGTGGCGATTGGACGGCTGCACGCTGGTGGTGACGCTGGAACCCTGCACCATGTGCGCGGGGGCGTTGGTGCTGGCGCGGGTCTCCACCGTCGTCTTCGGTGCCTGGGAACCGAAGACCGGCGCGGTCGGCTCACTCTGGGACGTGGTCCGGGACCGTCGGCTCAACCACCGCCCCGAGGTGTACGGCGGCGTGCTGGCGACCGAGTCGGCGGCGCTGCTGCGCGCCTTCTTCCGCTGAACCCGCGTCTCGTCGGTGGCCGGCACGGCGGCTGTCTGGTTCACCCGGTTGTCCGTTCTCCGCTGTCTGCTCGGGTGACGCGGAGAAACTGCCGGGCGACCGGACCGAGCGGACGGTCGGCCGCGGCGGCGATCGCGATCTGGTACGTCGGCGGGGTCCGTCGCACCCGGAGGAAACGCAGGTCGGCGTTCTGGTCTCTGATCGGCCGTGGCACGAAGGCGACCCCGAGCCCGAGTCGGACCAGGTCCAGGATGGTCGAGAGGTCGTTCATCTGGACCGTGATCCGCCGCTGGACGCCGGCCGACGCGAACGCCTGGTCCACCGCGCTCCGGACGCCCCAGCCCGGCGGGAACTCGATGAACGGTTCCTCGGCCAGTTCCGCCAGGTCGATGCCGTCCCGGTCGGCCAGGGCGTGATCCGGGGTGCAGGCCAGGACGACCTCGTCCGTGGTCAGCACCTGGCGACGGATTCCGGGCACCGGACCGTGGGTGATCACGATGGCCAGGTCCAGGGAACCCTCGCGGAGGCGTTCCAGATGATCCAGGGAGCCGGCCGACCCCGGGGCGGTCAACCAGAGTTCTACCAGCGGAAATTCGGCCCGGAATGCGGCGAGCGCCTCGCGGACCTGGCCGGGCGTGAGACCGTAGAGGATGCCTAGGCGAAGTCGGCCGCGCAGCCCCTGCCCGACCTGGGTGACCACCTCGCGTGCCGCCTCGACGGCGGCGAGGATTCGCGTCGCCTCGGGCAGCAGGGCATGCCCGGCGTCGGTCAACTCGACCCGTTGGGTGGTCCGGTCGAACAGGGGCGTGCCGAGCTCCCGTTCGAGAGCGCGTACGGCGGTGGAGACACCGGACTGCGCGATGCGCAGCCGCTCGGCGGCCCTGGTGAAGCTTCGTTCCTCGGCGACGGTCACGAAGACGCCGAGTTTGCGGATGTCCACCAGTCAACTATCTCAGAAGCCGATAACTACATCCGATCTTTATATTGGAGTGGGATGACTCTGCGGGCCAGACTCGGGCACGTGGTTCCGGCCACCCACCGGGTCGAATTCGTGCTGATCGCCGTCGCACGTTCCGACCGGGTCGGACGGCGCCCGGTACCCGGGCCCATGGCCGGACCGCTCCGATAGCTTCGCCCGTTTCCCCGCACAAGTGGAGTCCTTCTCGTGCCCAGCATCCTCATCCGTGACGCCCATGTCGTCACCCTGGACGACCGCCTCGGTGACCTGTCCCGTGCGGACATCCGCATCGAGGACGGCGCCATCGCCGCGATCGGCCCCGATCTCGACACCACCGGCGCGACCGTCATCGACGCCGCCGGCAAGGTGGCACTGCCCGGCCTGGTCGACTCCCACCGGCACGTCTGGCAGGGAGCCATCGGCGGTGCCGGCGGCAAGGTCTCCCTCGGCGGCTACTTCGGCGTCGTACTCGCCGGCCTGCTCGACAAGTACGAGCCCGAGGACGTCTACGCGGGCGTGCTCTGGGGCGCCCTCCAGGCGATCAACGCCGGTATCACCACCGTCGCCGACTGGTCACACATCGTCACCACCCCCGCGCACGCCGACGAGAACGTCCGCGCGCTGCGGGACTCCGGCATCCGCGCGCTGTTCCTCTACGGCCCGCCCGTCGGCCAGGGCGTGATGCGCTGGTTCCACGAGAGCACCGAGCGGCACCCGGACGACGTCCGCCGGATGCGGGCCGAACTCGCCGACGACAGTGCCCGCGTCACCATGGGGCTCGCCCTGCGCGGACCGGAGTTCGCCACCCCGGAGACCACCGAGTACGACTTCCACCTCGCCCGTGAGCTGGGCGTTCCGATCAGCATCCACTCTGGGATTCCCGGCTACCTGCTCAAGTACCGCACGATCGAGACCCTGGACCGGCTCCGGCTGCTCGGCCCGGACGTGCACCACGTCCACGGGGCGCAGTTCAGCGACACCGACCTTGCCCGGATCGCCGCCACCGGCGGTGCCGTGACACCGTGCCCGACCGTCGACATGTCGATGGCGATGGGCACCTTCCCGATCACCGGCCGGGCCGTGGCCCAGGGCCTCGCCCCCGCACTTGCCACCGACACCGCCGCCGGAGCCGGCACCGACCTGTTCAGCGAGATGCGGCTGACGCTCGCGGCGGAGCGGGCCCGTGCCAACGCGGAGGCCCTGGCTCGGGACGAGCCGCCGGCAACGGTCGACCTGGACCACCGCGACGTCCTGCGCTTCGCGACCACCGCCGGTGCTGCTGTGTGGGGCATGGCGGATCAGATCGGCTCGCTCCGTCCCGGCAAGCGGGCCGACCTGATCCTCGTCGACGTGGACCAGGCCCACCTCTCGCCGCTGAACGACCCGATCACCACGATCGTGCTCAACGCCGGTCCGCGCGACGTCGACACCGTCCTGGTCGACGGCGTGGTCGTGAAGCGTCACGGTCGGCTTGTCGGCCCGCTCGCCGAACGGGCCCGGGAGCTCATCATGGAGTCGCGCTCCCGGCTTTTCAGCCGTGCGAACCTGGCTGACGTACTCGGCCCGAGCTGGACGGCCTGAGCCGGGGTCTTCGCCCACACCCGGGGTGTGCGCACAGGACCTTCGCTCAGGCGTTCAGGTTGTGAACAAAGCCTGTGGATAACCCGGATCGGCTGTGGATATGGCCTGTGGATAAGCGCCTGTAGTTGTGGACAACGGGATCGGGCGGGTGGAAAACCGGTCCGATCCCGTCCCGATCTTCCCGGTGAACCGACCGAAGTGCGGATCAAACCGGCCGGGATCGGTGCCCGCGATCTCGGCCGGTGACCACCACCGGGCCTCGCGGAACTCACCCGGGTCCCCGGTGAGCGGTTCCGTACGGCGCAGGGGGAGCGGGAACCAGAGGCTGACGTCGGTGTGGCCGTGGTCAATCCCGACCGTACGGGTGACGGTCAGGAAGGCAGGCCGTCCATCGAAGCCCTCCGCACCAACCGACCCGTCCGGGGCGCTGAACCGCTCGGTGTTGATGCCCAGTTCCTCCCGGGCCTCCCGCAGCGCGGTACCGGCCGGATGCTCGTCCGGCTCGACATGACCACCGGGCGGCAGCCAGAGCCCGGCGTTGACGTGGTCGACCAGGAGGATCGCCCCGTCGGTGGGGTCGATCGGCACCACGTACGAGACGAGGTGCCGGGGCGGTAAGGCGGGCTTCACTCGTCGGAAGACGTCGTCGGTCTCCCACAACCAGCGTAGGACCTCCGCCTGGTGGTCGGCTTCCAACTGATCCACTGGCCGGACACCGCCGACCAGGTCGTGCACCACCGCAACCGAGGGACGCATCCGTCGAGGATGCCACCCGGCGCCCCGGAGTGGTTTCCTCCGAGAAGCTGGCCGACTACAAGCTGGCCGACTCGGGGCGGAGCAACGCCCTTCCGACGGTCAGAGCGGCCTCCGTCCACGGGGTCGGACGCAGCGTCGCCGGGTCGAGCCGGACGATCGCCCGCCGGCCTTCGGCGTGCAGGGTGCTGCCGTCGGCGGAGAGGAGACGGAAGCGGTACTCGGCGCTGCTGGTGCCGAAGCGCTCGAACCAGAAGTGGACGAGGATCGGGCCGGTGCCGCGGATCGGCGCGCGGTAGCTGATCGAGAATTCGATCACCGCGTGGAACATGTCCGGTTCGGTGATCCTCCCGTTCTCGAAGAGGAACCCACGCTCGGCCCAGTACGGGGTGAGCGCCCGCTCGAACAGCAGCGCGTACTTGGCGTTGTGCACGATGCCCATCGGGTCCAGGTCGTCGAAGTGCACCGAGACCGGCTCGGCGTGACCGAACGGAACCTCGGGCAGGGTGACGGTGTTACTGACCGCTGTCATGTCAGTCCTCGGGTAGCAGTTCCGGGTGGGGGCAGAGAGCACGAAGTCGGTCGAGCACCGCCCGCCGGGCGTACCGGTGGCTTGGCTCGGTGGGTAGTAGTCGTGATTGCAGGGCGGCGGCGATGCCGAGCGCCTCGATCTCGTACGCGAGTTGACCGACGTCGGTGTCGGGGCGGAGTTCACCGGCGGTGACCGCTTCGGTGGCGAGCCGCCGGACCATCGCCAGCCACTCGTCGAGTGCCTCGGCGAGCCGGTCCCGCACCGGACCCGGGCGGGACCGGTACTCGAACTCGGCGAGGGTGAAGAAGCGGCCATCGGGGTGCCGGCCGTCACAGAAGGTCAGCCGGATCTCGTGCAGGGCCCAGAGTCGCCGTACGCCCCGGGGTGCCCGTAGGGAGGGGCGGATCACCAGGTCGGTCACCTGCTCGCGGGCCCAGTCGATGGTCGCGAGCTGGAGTTCCTCCTTGGAGCGCCAGTGCGTGAAGAGGCCGGACTTGCTGATGCCGAGGTGGTCGGCGAGGTGGCCGAGGGAGAGCCCGTCGAGGCCGGTCTCGACCGCCAGCGCGACGGCGGTGCCGAGCACCAGGTTCCGGGTGCGTTCGCCCCGGAGCACCCGCCCATCCACCGTCATGATCGCGAGCGTACAACTATCCGACCGATCGGTCGGATAGTTTCAGGGGAGAGGCAGCGTGACGCTCACCACCAGGCCACCGCTCTCGCGCGGCCGGGCATCGACCGACCCCGTTTTCCGCCAGGTTAGAGGTGACACGCAGTCGCCTCCCCGCCATGCGCCCTGCTCGTGGAGCGGATGGCGGGGAGGCGACTGCGGCAGTGGTCAGGCGATCGCGGTGTCCAGGGCGATCTCGACCATCTGGCCGAAGGTCTGCTCGCGCTCCTGGGCGGTGGTCCGCTCGCCGGTTTTGATGTGGTCGCTGACGGTCAGCACGGTCAGCGCACGGGCCTTGAAACGGGCCGCGATCGTGTAGAGCGCCGCCGACTCCATCTCCACCGCCAGGACGCCGTACTGGGCGAGGGTGTCGTAGAGGTCCGGGCGGTCGGTGTAGAAGGCGTCCGCCGCCAGTACCGGTCCGACCCGCATGGTGATGCCGCGCCGCTCGGCCACCTCGACCGCCGTACGGAGCAGCCCGAAGTCAGCCACCGGGGCGTAGTCGATCAGCCCGTCGAAGCGCGCCCGGTTCATGTTCGAGTCGGTCGAGGATCCGTTCGCCGCCAGGACGTCACGTAGTTGCAGGTCCTCGCTGAGCGCCCCGCAGGAGCCGACCCGGATCAGCGTCCGTACGTCGTACTCGTTGATCAGTTCGTGGGCGTAGATCGAGGCCGACGGCATTCCCATGCCGGAACCCTGCACTGATACCCGTACTCCGGACCAGGTACCGGTGAACCCGTACATGCCCCGGACCGAGGAGTAGCACTTGGCATCCTCGAGGTAGGTCTCCGCGATCCACTTGGCCCGTAGCGGGTCGCCCGGCATCAGGACCCGCTCGGCGATCTCGCCCGGCTTCGCGCCGATGTGCGTACTCATGGCAGATGATCCTGCCAGGTCCGGGCGAGGCATACCGGCGCGACGGCCACCCCGGGCATCCGGTAGCCTTCTCGGCGGTGGCGTGTCCGAGTGGCCTAAGGAGCACGCCTCGAAAGCGTGTGAGGGTTTACGCCCTCCGCGGGTTCAAATCCCGCCGCCACCGCCAGTAAGCAGGCAGAACGCCCGGCACGTCCACAAGGACGAACCGGGCGTTTCGCCGTTCCAAGATCGTTCGCCCGGTGAGAGCATTCCGGCCATGGCCAACCGCTATACCGCTACCGAAGCACGACCTGTACGAGGGCGAAGCCGGTTGTCGCCTCTGCGATCCGTCGCTCCAACCGCACCTGAGGCCCGCCTCGTGCGCCGACTCAGCAGTTTTGGATAAGTTTTCGTCCGGCGCGACCAATACTGTGATGCACATGTTCAACGCCATCACGCACTCACAGATTTACGTCCTCGACCAGGACGAGGCCCTCGACTTCTACGTCGGCAAGCTTGGCTTGGAGGTCAACGCCGACGTCGACATGGGTTTCATGCGCTGGCTGACCGTCAGCATCCCCGGCCACCCCGAGCGCCAGATCCTGCTGGAGAAGCCGGGCGGTCCGATGATGTCCGAGGAGACGGCGCAGCAGGTACGTGAGCTGGTGACCAAGGGAGCCATGGGTGGCGGGCTCATCCTCACCACAGACGACTGCCGCAAGACGTACGAGACGCTGCGGGCTCTGGGTGTCGAGTTCACCGACGAACCGACCGAGCGCCCGTACGGAATCGACTGCGGCCTGCGTGACCCCTTCGGCAACAGCATCCGTTTCACCCAGCCGAAGTCGTAGGGGCCTCCGCATCCGGTGCTGCGCCTCGTACGGTTTCTCACGCGGGACCAGCAGAACGAGACGCTCGGTGGTCCGCAAGGACGAACCGAGCGTTTCGCCTGTTCGGCTTGCTGTTTCCGATCCGGCGATTCCGCCGGAAGATAATGCT
The DNA here is from genome assembly GCF_044458865.1 of Micromonospora sp. NPDC050417. Classification (NCBI taxonomy): domain Bacteria; kingdom Bacillati; phylum Actinomycetota; class Actinomycetes; order Micromonosporales; family Micromonosporaceae; genus Micromonospora; species Micromonospora sp. NPDC050417. The sequence goes on along the minus strand of NZ_JBITIH010000005.1, from coordinate 268,618 downwards.
TCCCTGGCGAACTTGAAGATCCGGTACGTTGCCCGTCATGCGCCGCGCCGTACTTCTCGCCGTGGCTCTGCCGGCACTGCTCGTCACGGGCTGTGCGGCAAAGCCGCCCACCACGCCCCCGTCGGCCGAAGCCGACGCCCCGACTTCTCCACCGACTCCCACGGTGCCCGCTGTCGACTACAGCCCGTGGCAGGCCGGGCGATCGTTGCCCGTCGCGGATCCGATCTACCCCGCTCGCGGTACCGATGCGTTGGACGTGCTGCACTACGGCCTGGTGCTCGACTGGTCCCCGTCCACCAGTGTGCTGACCGGCACCGCGACCCTGCGGATCCGGCCCACCAAGGACGCCCCCTCGTTCAGCCTTGACTTCATGCCGTACCAGGTCGACGCGGTTACGGTCGACGGTGCGACCGCCACCGGGACGGTCGCCAAGGAGAAGCTCACCGTCGCGACGGCGGTCATCGCGGACAAGCCGATCACCCTGGTCGTCGGCTACCACGGCAAGCCGGTGACCACGCCGATGCCGTCGAAGCGCGCCGACACCGAACCCCTAGGACTGACCCTCACCAAGGACGGCAGCCTCTGGACGATGCAGGAGCCTTTCGGGTCGCTCACCTGGTATCCCTCGAACGACCAGCCATCGGACAAGGCGCTGTACGACATCGCGGTGACCGTGCCGGCGGGCTGGTCCGCCATCGCCAGCGGCACCCCGGCGGGGCAGGACGGCAACACCTTCCGTTACCAGAGCGTCGACCCGGTGGCGACGTACCTGACCACGCTCGCGATCGGGAAGTACAAGCAGGTCACCGCCACCGGCCCGCACGGCATCCCGCTCAGCTACTGGTACCGGCCGGGTACCGACGACAAGATCCTGCCCTGGCTGAAGGAGTCGCCGAAGTACCTGACCTGGTTGGAGAAGCGGTTCGGGCCGTACCCGTTCCCGACCGCCGGTGCGGTGATCGTGCCCTCCGAATCAGCGATGGAGACCCAGCAGATGGTCACCATCGGCAGCGGGATCGCCAAGATGGGCCGGGAGGCTTTCGAGGCCGACCTGCTTCACGAGTACACCCACCAGTGGTTCGGCAACACGGTCACCCCGACGTCCTGGCGTGACCTGTGGCTCAACGAGGGCTGGGCCACCTACATCCAGCGCCTGTACGAGCAGGAGGTCTACAAGTTCAGCGACGCTGATCTTGAGCGGTCCCTGCGTGAGGGCGACGCCCAGTTGCGTAAGAAGCTCGGACCGCCCGGCAGCCCCAGGGCCGCCAACTTCGCCGAGTCGAACGTCTACATCTGCCCCGCCGCGATGCTCAAGGAACTCAACGACGCCCTCGGTGACGAGAAGTTCTTCGCCCTCGCCCGTGCATGGGTCCAGGACCAGAAGAACACCCAGCAGGACCGGGCCTCGTTCATCGCGTTCGTCAACAAGCAGACCGGCAAGGACTTCACCAAGCTGATCGACACCTGGCTCGACTCGAAGTCCACCCCGAAGTAACCGGCCGGCGGGTGGGGCACGTACCCCTGGTTCGTGCCCCACGACGTCCGCCTCTGGATTGGCTTCGGTCGCGTACCCGACATCGGGGTTTGCCACGGGACGGCATGCTGGGCGCGCGTTGTCGACACCGGAGGAGAGCGGCGTACGTGCCCAAGACACTCAGTTATGCCGATGCCGTACGCCTGCTCGGCGGTGAGAAGAGCAGGGTGGTGGACCTGCTCGACACGCTCACCGGTGCCGCCATGCTCGCCGCCTCGGTGCCGGTGCCGGGTGTGTTGCGTTGAGGGTGGGGGCCGACGGGCGCAGACTCGCCGGATGGGAAAGTTCGAGCGCCTGGTCGCCGAGGGCGTCGCCGTACCGGTGGCGGGTTGGGATTTTTCCTGGTTCTCCGGGCGGGCCACCGAGCAGCGGCCGTCCTGGGGGTACGCCCGGTTGATGGGTGAGCGGATGGCCGCCGCCAGTCGGGCGCTCGACCTGCAAACCGGTGGCGGTGAGGTGCTGGCCGGCCTGCCGAAGCCCCCGCCGGTGCTGGTGGCGACCGAGGGCTGGCCGCCGAATGTGGCCCTCGCCCGGCGGCGGCTCGCTCCGCTGCGCGCCGCCGTGGTCGAGGTGGGGGAGGAGGCCGATCTGCCGTTCGCCGACCATTCGTTCGACCTGGTGGCGAGCCGTCATCCGGTGACGACACGGTGGGACGAGGTGGCGCGGGTGCTGGCGCCCGGAGGAACCTATTTTTCGCAGCAGGTCGGTGCCGGTTCGGTGCGGGAACTCATCGACTTCATGATGGGTGCCCAGCCGATGGGCACGGTCCGTCACCCTGATCGTGCCGTTGCCGCCGCCACCACCGCCGGGTTGGAGGTGGTGGACCTGCGGTCCGAGGCGCTGCGGATGGAGTTCTTCGACGTCGCCGCGGTGATCGTGTTCCTACGCAAGGTGCTCTGGACGGTGCCCGACTTCACCGTCGAGGCGTACGGGGACCGGCTGCGTGCGCTGCACCTGGCGATCGAGTCGGGTGGGCCGTTCGTGGCGCACTCCCGACGTTTCCTGATCGAGGCCCGTAGGCCCGACCGGGAAGGGTAGCCGTCAGCAGAGGCCGAAGCCCTCGTCGAAGAGCTTGTGCGCGTAGTCGGCGTAGCCGGCGATGGTCTTGCGGACCACCCGCCCGTCGTGCAGGAACAGGAAGGCGCGGTCGCCCTCCTGGGCCAACAGCCCGTCGAACCGGTACGTCCCCTGTGGAGCGGCCAGCTCGGTCGCAGCCGGGTAGCGGGCGTGCACGGTGTTGACGGGAGTGCCGACGGTGACGCCTTCGGGGGTGTGCATCGGTGGGCTCACCCACATCAGCACGAGTCGGTCGTGGTCGAAGACCGGTCCGACCGTGGCGAGCCCGTTGAGGTTGGGCGTGCACGACGCGGGTTCCGGCTCCAGCACGCCGCGTCGGGTCAGTTCGGTCTCGGTGTCGCCGAACTCGATGTTGCGTACCCCGGACAGGTGGACCACGTCGGGCCCGAAGCTCCCCGCGTTCCCGCTGGTCGGCGGGGCTGGGGTGCTTCCGCTGGCGGAAGCGACGAGCGCGACCACCAGCCATCCGATGAGTACCGTTTTGCGGGCTTTCATATTTTCCCTCCGGGAACACAACGGAGTGGACGCCAGAAGGTTGCTGCCTCTATCCACATCCTGTGGATAGAACATGTGTACGACCGATCAGGTTACGGCCAGCGGACCCTTTGCCGGGGCGCCGGGTTGGTCAGATCGGCCAGTCCCAGCCGCGTGCGTGCATGACCTTCAGGTGTTCGACATCCCGTGGCCGGTTCAGATGGCTCTTCGTCCTCGCCACCACGTCGAGTGTGACGAATCGGACGCCCTCGATCACGTCGGCGGAGTCGATGAGTGCGTCCCGGTCCTCGCAGAACCACCCGTCCAACACCTCGATCGACCCATCGAAGAGGCTGATCAGTTGGACGTCGCACTGTGGCGCCGGGGCGGGTCGACCATGTTTCGTTGCGATCTCCCAGGCGGCCCCGCGTGCGACCACGTCGATGTCACCGGGGTCCGTGATCCAGCCGCGGGCGAAGAGCGGTCCGCTCCCGGCGACGGCACAGTCCTCGCGGGGCAGGTCGAGCGAGAGCAGCAGGCGCATGAACGGGTGATCGAGGATGGTGGCCACTGGTCCCTACAGAGGTGACAGTCCCAGCGCCACCCGTACGGTCAGTCCGGTGGCGACGGAGACGAGCAGGCTAGTGAGTGTACCGACGGTGACGTACTGGCCGAACCCTGTTCCATCGTGGCGATGCACCTCTGGCAGGCGCGCGAGCGACTTCGCCGCGATCGCCAGTGCCGCCGCCTCGGGCTGGCCCGCGGTGATGAAGATGAAGACCAACGCCCGTTCCACCCAGCCCAGGTAGACCCCCAACGGAATGATTTTGGTGACGTCCTCGCCGTGTTCGGTCAGGGCGCCGAGATACGGACGCAGAATGAGCACCACGAGTTCGTTTCCGGTGAACACGGCGATCAGGAACCCGGAGAGGATGACCGCCCATTCGTCCCGCAGGACCAGGTCCCGGATGACGTCGGTGGCGTGACTGCCGGCGAAGGTGAGCCCGGAGATCATGAGGGTCCCTGCGAGCAGCAGCGCCGTACGTCCGGACTGCGCCGCCACCCCCATCTTCCGGATCAGGGTGAGCGACTCCCGCTGGTCTACCCTCGTGTCCCCCCTCGTGCCGGGGCGTCGCAGTAGTCGACGGAGGTCGAGGCGCTGGGCGAGCAGATTCCCGCCCTGTCCGGCGACCATCGCGACACACCAGGTGAGTACGGCGGCCCAGCCGTCGAGCACCGGGAAGATCGCGTACGCGGCATAGCTGGCGCAGAAGATGGCTGCCACCCAGTTACGCCGCAGGAACGGCAGGCTCATCGGCAGACACACGGCGACGATGAGTCCGAGCCAGAGCCGGGCCAGTTCCATGACCACCCCTCTCCGGTCACCAGGTGGCGTTGGTTGCCAGGACCTTCGGCGGCCCGAGTCGGGTTCGTGCGTGATCAGCCACGAATGCCGGTTCGGCGGCCATCGATCACGGTAGGAGGTCTCGGCAACCCGCTGACGTACGTTGGCGCGCCGTACGGTCCGGGGGACCCACGCACCCACCCGCACCTACGAAAACACCGGACGGTCCCCGTGGGACCGTCCGGCGCGTGGCTGCTCACTAGAGCGGAGGATACGAGATTCGAACTCGGTTAAAGCCCCTGGTCAGAGAACCACACCCCTCGCTACCTGCGGGATCAAGCGGGGACTAACGGGGTTCGACGGGGGTCAAGGGGGTCGGTGTCCCCTATCAGTCCCCTAAAGTCGATCACCTGCATCGCCTCCTCCAACGCTTGGACAAGCCTGACGTCGACCATGTCCAGGAGGTGGCCGTAGGTGCCGTCCGTGACGGAGATGTTCTTATGCCCGAGCCTGCGCGAGATGGCCGAAATATGGACGTTCCCAGCGATCAACCACGCCACGTGCGTATGCCGGAGGTCGTGCACCCGCAGCCCAGCCAGCCCGGCCGCCTCGGTGGCCTTATGCCAGACCACGTAGAACTCCTTGTGGCGGATGTCTCCACCCATGATCGCTCGGAAGATCAGCCGGTCACGATCGCCCTCGACCATCACGAGCGGCACGAGCACCTGATTCAGGAGCTCCGTCAGGGACACCGTGCGCCGGCCGCGCCGCGACTTGATGTCCTCGTCGTGGAACTGACCGTGCTCGTCTTCGATCCGCTTCTTGACGAAGGTCACCTTGCCGGGCACCGCAGCGAGGTGCTTCGCGCGCACGCCGAGCGCCTCGCTCCAGCGGCACCCGGTGGCGAGCAGGAACAGCACCAGCGGGCGCCAGTGTTCCGGGAGGGCCGCGATGAGGCGGTCGGCCTCCGCCGGCGTCAGGTAGTAGTGCTCAGTGAAGACCTCATCCGGTAGCCGCGTGCCTCCGCACGGGTTGGACCGGATCAGCTTGCGGGAGGTGATCGCCCACTTCATCACCTGAGATAGCAGCCCGTGCGCGTTGCGAACGGTTTTCGGCGCGAGTCGCCGCGGCGCACCTCGCGCCGGCTTCGTGCGACCCGCCAACAGGTCGTTCACCCAGCCCTGGACGACTGCGGGATTGTCCTCTAGGAAGCCGAGGGTGTGGTCACCAAGCAGGCGAACGATGTACCGGTTGAGCACGCCGCGCATGCTCTCTCGTGTCTTGATGCGGGTGAACGTGGGGCCGATGTCCTGCCACCAGGTCTCGCACAGCTCGCTTACGGTCATTTCGCGGCCACGCGGCACGAGCAGGTCTCCCCGGAGCGCGTCGGCCCTCATGATCGTCAGGGCCTTCCGGGCCGCCGTCTTCGTTTCATACCCGCCGGCCAGGGTGACCTTTTTGTCTCCGATCTTTTCGCGTACGCGCCAGGTGGGGCCGTTCTTCTCGATCCACACGAGTTGCTCCCGGCAGGGTCAGCACACCGCCGGCAACGAGGCAACGGCGGGTGAAGGGGAAAGAAGGGGGAAGCGGCTACGCGGCGCGACTACGCGGTGCGGCGTGCCTGCTCGATGCGCCAAGCCAACTCGCGCATCCGGCGCTGCCGGTCGCGCTCGCGCTGCTCGACGATGAGTCGCTCATCGTCGGCGCGCATGGACTCCAGCTGTTCGAGGATCGCGGCCTTCTGATCGGCCGGGAGGTCCGACTCGAGCACCTGGCGCTGCTCTTCGTCGATCTCTTCTTCGGTGGGCTGATAGGGGAGCTCACCGAGTTGGTAATACCCGACCTGGATCAGCCACTCCATGGCGCTGTGTCCGGTCAGCTCGGCGACGCTGCGGATGCTCTCCTCGGAGACCTTGACCGAGCCGGCGAGCCAGTTGTCGATCGTCTTCGGGTCCTTCGAGATCAGCCGCGCGAGGGGGGCCTTCTTGCTCTTCGTGCGCTCGGTGAGGAGCGCGCGCACGATCTTCGCCCACTCTGCTCGGTTCACCTCGCCGGTCGCCACGAGCTGATCATACGGGAAATGTGCTACCGAGTTCCCGGGAACACGATCCCGAGTCAGCACGCGTGAGTCAGGGCTGTCCGGTCGAATAACCCAGCGCCGCCGACCCTCCCATCGGGCCGCCTGACGGCGGGTCATGTTCTTCTGTGGCATGTCATGGACTGTATCCGGGAACGCACTCCCGATACTAGTCATCCGTTCGGTGGAGTTGTCCGGAGCGCGTTCCCGGGACTAAAGTCGGGAACGTGATCCCAGGAATGCAATCCGAACCCAGGAGTGCGAACCCCGGAACGCATGCCAAGGTACGTGTCCGGCGGTCGCGTTACCTGGCTGCGTTCGCTGCCATCGGCTGTTCCTCCAACCTGGCGCGCTCCCGCGAGACCGGCCTCGACCCGAAATCGATCTACTCGGCGTTGAAGGGCGGTGGGGTCGGGGAGCAGTTCATGGCCTGCACCATCGCGGCGCTCCGTAAGGAGGAGTACCGCAGTCTCCTGTCAGAGATCGGCATCGAGGCCAGCCTGGACAGCCTGTTCGAGGTGAGCGTCGGTGACTGAAGACCTGACTGCCTCGGTCGCTGCGGTCGGCGCCCTCGATGACCCCCTGGCGCTCCTCACCGTTGCCGACCTCGCCCGTCTCTGTCAGACCGGCGAGGACTGGATCCGTAAGGCCTGCGCGGCCAGGTCCGTGCGGTGGACCCGTGCCGGCGGTCAGATCCGGTTCACCCGTCGGCAGGCGGAGGACCTCATCGCGAGCCAGCTCGTAGACGTGGCTCACGTTCCAACCCGCGACCAGGCCGCCGACAAGCGCGCCCGCGTCGCCTAACCGAAGGAGTACCCCGCATGACTGGTCCCGAGACCGGCGGACCGCCCAGCGGCCCCGGCCGTACCAGCACGCCGATGAGCGTGGCCGACCGCGCGTGGAACTACGCGACGCAGACCGGGCGGCGGATCGACAGCCCGACGCCGCGACAGCAGCGGCGGATCCGTCACAAGGCCAACCGCGCCGGCCTCGCCGGCCTGGTGACGGCCCGGTACACCCCGCCGGACGGCCAGCCGCAGCCCCGCCCCCGGCCGACCACCCCGGTCCCGCCGCCCAGCAACTAGCCCCGAGAGGAGTCCCCGTGCGCCCCTGGCTGCCGATCCAGCTCGCCATCACGACACCGGTCCTGGTGCTGCTTGGCCTGCTGTACCTGATGGCCGGCCAGTCCGGGGCGGCGTGGGACGGCGACGTGACCTGGCGGGCGGCGACGCCCGTCGAGGTCCACCGGTGGCAGGTCGATCGGTTGCTCACGCAGATGCGTGAGGAGCGTCAGCTCCAGCTCGTCGAGCTGGAGGCGGGGGCGGCGCGACCCCTGAGCGGCGTCGACGTCACCGCCGCCCCCGCCCATTTGCCCCTGAACAGGTACGGCCCGGGTGCTGGAACACCCGGGCCGGACTTACCACATACCTACATGAGGAGCGAGATCCCCATGCGTGAACAGGGTATCGCCCGCCAGATCAACGAGGCGGGGCCAGTGATCACCGGCGACATGCCCCTGTCGGAGTTCCCCGACGACTACGGCGACGGGTACGGCCCCGTCCCCGACTGCTGCGAGGACTGCGACGAGGCCCTGGCCCTGGACGTGCTGGAGGCCGACCTCGGCCCGGTCGTGGCCGGAGAGCAGGTGCCCGCGTGATTCCCGACTGGTTGTTGATGGTCCTGCTGGCCGGGTTCCCGGCCTGCCTGTTCTGCGCGGCGGTGGTCGCGCTGCTGCTGCCCCCGTACCAGCCCCTGGTCCAGGACGAGGAGTTCCCGTGCTGATCGTCGTCACCGTCGTACTGACCGTCCTCGCCGCCCTGGTGTGGCACGCGGTCCGGCCGATGCCCGGCCGGCACCGCGTCCCCGAGCTGGTGGCCGAGGCCCCCACCCTGGACACGGGGAGCATGCTGCCGGACCTCGCCCGGGACACGTGGCCCGACTACGGCCCCGACCAACCCGTCGACGTCGACGAGGACGGCGAAGAGCAGCCCGCCCCGACCACTGCCGTCGACCAGACCCCGGTGGCCGAGCCGGTGACGTACCCGCCGGGCCGCGCGCCGGTCCCCGAACGCGTCCGGCCGATGTGTAACCCGGCGTTCGCTGCGTACCTGGCCGTCGTGACGGGTGCCCGCTGATGGGCCGCGTCACGGACCACCAGGGCCTGCCGGTCTTCCGCCCCGGCGAGATCCCCGAGCACCTGGCCACGGTGACGATGCTCGGCCAGCAGCACCGCCGCCTGGCCGACGGGCAGGCATGCGTCGCGTACCTCCTGTACTCCCTCGGGAACCACTACACCCCGCTTTACCGGGTCGTCGACGCGGTGACTCTGCCGCCGTTGTCGCCGGGGCGGCAGGCCCGCTACGACGAGGTGCGGCTGTGCGCCCGGTGCCGGGCGCACAAGGCCACCCCCTGGCCCCGTGACCACACCACCCGACGCCGGGTCTGCCCCTGGTGCGCCGAGGCCGAGGCGAAGTCGTCCTGGCTCGCCGAGCGCAACCAGGCCCGCGCGGCGGCGGTGAAGTGGGCGACCGAGGTGATCGACGCCGGTGCGGTGCTGATCCACGAAGAGCAGGCGCCCGGCGCCTCCTGGACCGTCGCCGCCGCCGACGTCGTCACGGGGGCGGAGTTGGTCGACGCGTGGATCCTCCCGCACTGGGCCACGCTCCAGGAGCACCCGGAGGCCGTGACCGGCGACGGCCCGGAACTGATCGGCGACGTCGCCCCCCGGCTCAAGTCGTTGACCGGCCGGCGCCTGATCGCCTGGGGCGCCGGGCACGTCAAGCGGCTGCGGTCCGCGTTGACCGGCATCGGCGAACAGGACATCCTCCCGTTGGTCCGGCCGGGTGAGGCCACCTGGACCCCCGACCAGGCGCCCGGCGACGAGCTGGGCGTCTGGTACGCCGAGTGGCTGGGCGTCCGGGCACGGGAGGCGTCCTGGCGCTACGACCGGACGGTCCGGCAGCACGCCGTGCCCTGCCCGGCGGGTGACCCGGCCCTGTGCATCGTGGCCGCCGAGCTGCGCCTGCTGCACCTGATCGCCGCCGACGACCACCCGGCCGGCCCGGTCACCTGCCCGACCCTGCTCCCCGGTACCCGCACCATCTGCGGTGCCCCCGGGCCGCTGCTGGAGGGCCGGTGGTGCCAGTTGTGCGCCGAGGCCCACGTCGACGCGGTCCTGTCCGGTGAGGAGCCGGCCGCGTGAGCACGTGGCTCGTCGTCGACTACCCGGCGACCACCCATACGCACCTCGATCACATCGACGGAACCACGCGGTACTGGGTGATCGGCCGCCCCGGGGTGGCCGTGTCGCTGACCGCCCTGGTGGTCCCGGCCGGCATGCCGTACCTGCACAGCGCGGTCGAGGACCCCGACGGCGACCGGCTGCTGGCCGACCGGATCGCCGTTCACCGGCCCGGATCCGACCGGCACTGCCCGCTGTTCGCCACCGGCTGCGACCCGCGCGGCGGTGTGCGCCCCGGTGCCCCGCAGCTGCTCGCCCGGTGGGCTGCCGCCGGCCACGACGACAACGTCATCCAGGCCGCTCTGGCCGAGATCTGCCTCCACGAGGCCAAGAAGCGAGAGAGGTACCGCCGTGCGTGACATCACCCTGTCCGACCTGGAATTGGTCGACGGGATCGAGCGCCTGGCCGCCGCCGCGACCGAGGGCCCATGGGCCCACGACCCGGACACGGTCTGGCGATTCCACAGCGACGGCCGCCCGCACGTGGCCGTGCTCGCCATCGTCAACGGGCAGACGGTCCCGATCGCGCTGACCGGGTTCGCTGACGCCCCTAACCCGACCATGGCCATGGCCGACGCGGCGTTCATCCGCGCGGCCCGGACCGCCGTGCCGCACCTGGTCGACCTGGTCCGCCGGCTGCTCGACGAGCGGACCCGATCGGGTGCCGGCCGCCGGGACGGTGCCCGATGAACCGGCCCGTGGTGATGCTGCGCGTCCCGGAGCCGACCCGGGCGTTGATCCTGTCCGGCGTCCTGGTCGACGACATCGAGGTCACGATCGCTGCCGCCCGCGACGCCTGGCGCGCCGGCGAGGCCCCGTTCGCGGTCGGGCCGAACGGGCACGCGGCCGAGCAGGTCCTCGCCATGCTCGCCGCCCGCTGCCAGGTCGACCCGGCGGCCGGGTGGGACCGGTCGCCGGCCCTCGCCCTGATCGCCGCCGAGCGGATGCGGCACCTGGACGTCAAGGGCTACGACGCGGCCCACGACGACGAACACACCCATGACGAGCTGGCGGACATGGCCCGCTGGTACGCCGACCCGGACGCGGCCGGCCTGGAATGGCCGTGGGAGGCGGAGTGCCCCCGACGCGGTGACCGGCTCGCCGACCTCGTCCGGGCCGCGTCCCTGCTCGCCGCCGAGATCGACCGGCTCGCCCGTGTGCAGGTGACCCGATGACGACCGGACCCGACGCGGACCGGCCGCCGGTGCCGTGCCGGGACTGCAAGACGCCACTGAAGTCCGCCCAGGGCCAGGCACGGGGGCGCGGGGAGCAGTGCTGGCGGGAGTACCGCCGCAGGCTCCGCGCCGCCCAGGCCGCCACCGCCGCGCCGGCCGGGCCGGTCCGGACCAGCACGGCCGGGCTCGACGGCCCGGACCTGTTCACCACCGAGGAGATCACTGATGTCGAGTGACGAGTTGAACGTCCACGAGCAGTCCACCGAGGAGGCGGCCCGGGCCCGCGTCGACCGGTTCCGCGCTGGCATCCGCTCCTACCTGGAGACGATGGCGGAGGTCTCCCTGGCGTGGGAGCGCCGGGACTGGGCCGCACTCGGATACGCCGACTGGGCCGCGTACGTCAACGGCGAGTACGGCGCCGAGCGGTGCTCGTCGCCGTCGCCGTGGTGGTGCTCCTGCGCCCGGCGTTGGGCCGGCACAGCGCACCGGACGGGGCGACCCCTGTGACCCCTGACCTGCCGGTTCCCGACCGGTCGACCCCCGAGGTAGCCCGCGACCGGGCCGCCCGGATCCGCCAGGGCATCCGCGACTACCTGGAAACGGTCGCCGAGATCGCGCTCGCGTGGGAACGGCGCGACTGGGAAACCCTCGGCTACGCCACCTGGGATGCCTACGTCGCCGTCGAGTTCGGGGCCGACCGGCTACGGTTGCCGGCCGAGCACCGGCAGCGGGCCGTCGCCGGGCTCCGCCTGGCCCAGATGTCCCAGCGCGCGATCGCCGCCGCGCTGGACATCCCGCAGAGCACCGTCCGCGACGACCTGACCCGTGCCCGTCTGAGTGGATCCACTCAGTTGCCCGAGCGGGTGACCGGGCTCGACGGCCGCTCTCGGCCCGCCGAGCGCCCGGCCGCCGCCCCGGCCACCCGGATCGTGCCGCCCGACAGCTATGTGACCACGATCGTCCCGGTCGGCACCCTGCTGCCCGGCGACTACCTGGAGACGTGGCTCGGCGCCGACGGGGCCATCCAGGCGTGGGAACTGATCACCACCGCCCGCCTGGACAGCACCGCACGCCCGGCGGCGGTCACGGTGTCGACGCTCACCGAGGACGGCCCGTGCACCCGGGACCGGGCGGCCCGCGACGACGTACGGATCCGCCGCGCGCCTGGGCGCACCAACGCCGCCGGCGGCGTGGTCGCCTGCGCAACGTGCCACGAGCAGGCCCCGGCCGCCATCACGTACAACGACCGGTGCCCGGCCTGCCTGACCCCCGGCGAGCACTACGACATGCTGCGCGAGGCCCTGGCCGCCGAGCAGCCGCACATGGTGCCCGGTCCCCACCAGATCGTGCCGGCCGCCCGGATCCGCCGCGGCGATGTCGCGCTCGTCGACGACGAGCTGGAGGAGATCGTTCGAGAGGTCACCATCGACCCGACCCCGGACACCCCGGGCGGGTGGGTGGTCCGGGCTCGGACGTCGGCACCCGACGGCCGGGGCGGGATGCACTCGTGGGGCTGGGCGTGGGACCACCCGGTGCAGATCTGCCGACCGGTCGAAGGCGACGCCACGCCCGCCGACCCCGGACCCGGCCCGGACGACGTCGACCCGGACGCGGTCCGCGTCGCCCAGGACGCGGCGGCCGAGGCAGTCTACGAACCGGCCGCTGCGCCGGCCGTGCTGACCCTGGTGCAGCTCGGCCGGGTCCGCGTCGCAGTCGAGTACGCACACGCGGCCGGATGGCGGTGGGACGGGCAACCCGGTGGCTACAACACCGGCATGCGCCGGGACGTGCCCACCCCGGCGCGCGGCACCCGGGTGCTGACCGATGTCTGGTGGGACACCGACCCCTGGCGCCCCACGGTCAGCGTCGGCTACCTCACCAGCCCCCGCCTGGGCGATGCCTTCCGTACGGAGGACGAGATCGGCGTTGACGGCGTCGACCAGGCCCTGGACATCCTGACCGCGCTCGGTGTGCTGCCGATCGACCACTCGGCCGCGTACCTGGCCGGGTTTGTCGCCGGCGCCGAGCACCGCCGCCCCGCCCTGGGCGGGCAGTAGCAGTGAGCCAGGTCGTGACCGGTGTTGTCCGTGCCCCCGCTGGGCTGCCGTCGGTGATCGCGACGGACGGGTCCGCGAGCAAGCGGGCCGTCCGGAAGGTTGGGTACCTGACCGGGTTCGGGTGGTTGTCGTCTACCGGCGGGTGGGGCGTGGGGTACTGCCCCCAACCGACCGCGATCGCTGGCGTTGACCGGGCGGCGGTCGCCGAGCTCCGGGCCGTGTCCCACGCGATCACCACTCTCCTTCCGGCCGGCCCGGTCACGGTCCTGCTCGACAGCCAGTCCGCGATCAGCTACCTGAACGACTGGGCGCGCGGCCACCTCCGCATGCCAGAGGGGTATCTCGGGTCCGCCTGGCGGGTGCCGATGCTGACCCGCCTGGCCGAGCTGGTGGCCGCGCACCCGACCAACCTCCGGGTGCGGTGGGTGCGCGGTCACGCCGGCCACGTCCTTAACGAGTGCGCGGACTCCCTCGCCCTGCTCGGCCGCCGGTGGCTGGCCGACCACCTGGACGAGGACGCCGTACGCGTGCGTGGCGCCTGGCTCGCCGCCGGGTTCCTAGCCGACCACCGGCTTCCGGATCTGCTACGGGAGGTCGGCCATGGGTGACCCGACCAAGGCTCCCGACAAGAACCTCGGCATGGAGGTCTGGGCGCACGGCACCCGTGCGGAACTGGACCTGCTCGGCCGGCACCTGGCCGCGATGGGCCTGGTCGTCGTCCCGACCACCGCCAAGGGCGACCCGGACCCGACAGAGCCGGCCCCGATGCCCAAGGGCCCCCGGGGCCGGTGGCGGGTCTACCACCGCGTTCACGTGCGGGGTGATGCCCGGTGATCCGCCGGACCAGGCCCACGCCGGCGCCGCCGGTCTACAGCGAGCCGTGCACGTACCAGGCAGACCCGTCCGTGCCCCCGGGCCCGGACGGTGCCGCCCCGTGCCGGTGCCACCTGCCGCTGCGCCACGCCCGCCACCAGGCCGCCATTGTGGCCGCGGCGCAGACCGAGCACCGTCGCCGTGTCGACCGGGACGACACGTGAGCAGCCGCGAGATCCCCGACCACGGCCCGGTGCTCGCCGAGCGGTACGACCTCGCCGCGATCAGCCGGGAGCAGGACACCCGCACGCCGCCGCCGGCGCGCGAGGAAACCCTCGCCGAGGAACAGGCCCGGCACCGCGAGGACCTGCTCGCGGTGTTTCCGCCACCGCCGGGCCGTCTCCCGGCCAGGGGGCGCTGACCAGATGGCACAGCACCGCACCGCCCGCGAACGGGCCGCCTACGCCGCCGCTCACGCCGCGGTCGAACGGGCGTGGAACCGCGCACTCGCCGGCGCATCGCAGGCCCCTGTCGCCCCGGTACCGGCACCAGCGGAGCAGGCGGACGACGAGCCGCGCCCCATCAGCCCGGCCGCCTGGCGCCGCCGGTGCCGGGAGATCCGGATCGAGATCGAGGACGCCCGGGCCGCCTCGTTGGCCCGGGCCCGAATGAGGGAGAACAGATGAAACATCGTGCGGTGACGGTCGCGGCCGTAGCCGTCGCGGCGGCGGCCGTGGTCGTTGCGTGCGGACCCGATGACGCGTGCGCCAAGCCGGGAGCCCCGGCACCGCCGCCGCGGCCGGCCCCCGCCGTGCAGCGGCCGGCACCCGCCCGTGTCAACCCCGCCCCGCCGGCCCGCAAACCGACGGTCTACCGGACCGAGCACCGCGGCGGCGTCCCCGTCATCGTCCCTGTCCCGGTGGACCTGGACGACGACTGCGACTGACCACCAAGGCCAGCCGCATCCCCATCACCACGTTAGGAGAACCATGATCGCTCCCGACTCCACGCCCGAGCAGATCCGTGCGTACGCCCTGGACCGGGTGATCGGCACCGCCACGCCGCACGTCCTCCCGGTCGACCTGCCCGAGCACCTGGCCGCCGTCATCGTCGGCGCCAACGCCGTCGCCGACTTCATCACCAACGGCGCCCCGACCCCGACCCCGACCGCGACCGAGGCCCGGATCGTTGGTGACCTCGCCGACGCGGCCCAGGCCGTGCTGGAGGAGTTCCGCGACAGTTTCGTTCCCGGGCGGACCATGCGCCGTCTCAGCCGCGCCTTGGAGCAGTACACCGAGTACGCGTCGACCCCCGAGCCGGCCGCATCGGCACCGACCGAGGTCGAGCAGATGGCGTTCGGCGCCGAGTGCCCGAACGGGTGCCCGGTCACCGTCGTGTTCGACGTGGCCATGCCGAGGGCGGGGGAGGCACGTCGAGCGCCGGCCGGGTGGCACTGCCTCTGACCCGTATCACCTGACCCTGCTCAACCGGGCGCGGTCACCCCTACAGGGTGGCCGCGCCGCAACATCCCCGGGGGCACATAGATGTTGATCATTTCGGTAGTGGCCGCGTGACGTGGCTCAAGTCGTCCGACACGGCAGGGTTCCACCCCGTCGTGGCCTCGCCCCTAACCTGGTCCGCCGAGGACCTTGGCGGGCTCGATGCGCCCGACCTCGTGAACCTGCTGTTCGGCCTGGTGAACCGGTGCGCGCTCCACGCCGCCGGCTACGGCACCGACGACTACGTCATCGGCGACGCCGTGGTGGCGCTCATGGGTGGCCCCCGGTGGCAGCTGCGCGCCGAGCAGGCGGCCCGGGCCGGGTACTGGACCCGGGTACAGACCGGCTGGCAGCTCATCGACGACGCCGAGAACTTCCTGCACATCCGCCGCAAGTCCGAAGTGGACTGGGAACGGCAACGCAAGGCGGACAACTCCAACAGCGCGCTGACCGTCCCGGTCCGGCTACGTGACGGCGACGGGTGCCGCTACTGCGGGCACATCGTCAACTGGGCGGCCCGGCGGGGCAACCGCGCCGGTACTTACGACCACCGCACGCCCGGCCAGGCCGCCGGCTCGCCGGACGGGCTCGTCGTCGCCTGCAACCGCTGCAACGCCGCTCGCGGCAAGCACCCCCACCCCGACGCGTGGGTACTCCTGCCCGCCCCGACGACCCCGTACTACAGCGAACTCACCGTCGCGTTCCTCGCGGCACAGGACATCGCCGTACCTCTGAGCACCACCCGGCCGACCACCCAGGTCGCCGGCGTACCGCAGATCCAACCGCGACCCGACACCCAGCCGGCCCCCGCGACCACTACCCCGGCGCGACCTCGCGACCCGCGAGACACCGCGCCCGGCGACCCGGCCGCCAGCCGGACCACGCCCCGCACCACCACCGGCGACCCGGCAGCCGGCCGGACCACGCCCAGCGCGACCCGGCCACGGCCAGACCGCCGCGACCAGCGCGACCAGGCACATCGCCCGACCCCGCGCACACCCATCACGCAAGATCAACAGCGACCTGCAGATCCGGCAGATCGCCAGCCTCCGGAATCCGGATTCGTCGGGTCGGGTCGGGTCGGGTCGGGCAGTCCCATATCCCAGCCCCCGACCAACCGCAGGCGAGGACGACGGGGCCGACGAGGCAAACCGCAACCCTCAGTGCCACGACCAGCCCAACCGCAACCCCCACCCCGGGAGCACCCATGACCGAAGCCACCCTCACTCCTGCCTCGGACGAGGACCTGGACGATGACCAGCCCACCGAACCCGCTCCGGAGCAGGAGTACGAGCTGCCGATGGCGAAGGTGGTCATGTCGACGCCGGGCGTCTCGGTGTCGGTCGAGGCCCACGCCGAGCTGCCCATGGTCGCCGCCATGGCCGAGCGGCTGCTCGCGAACGCGCGCGACCGGATGACCGCCGAGTCGGCCGGTGCGCCGGGCGGCTACCTGTGACCCCCCTGCCGCTGCGGCCGTGCTGGCTGTGCCGTGTGCCGCGCCCTGGTGGCGTGTGCCCGGACCATCCCCGGTCCCGTGGCGGGTACCGACCGAACCGACCGGACATCGTGCCTCGGCGCCGTACGCGTGCCCTGTTCGCGCGGCTGCTGACCGGCCGTCCCCCCTGTGCCTACTGCGCCCAGGTGCGGGCGACCACTGTGGACCACGTCACGCCGCTGTCTCGGCCGCACGCGCCACCGGTGCCGGGCCTGCCTGCCTTCCTGCCTGCCTGCGCGACGTGCAACACGAGCAAGGGTGAGCGGACGCTGCCCGAGTGGGTTGCGTCCGGGCTTGCGCCGGCCGCCGCGCGGCAGCTGCTGGTCGACGCGGCGCACGACAATCAGTGAACCCAATCGATGTCTCTTTTTTCCGAGTCATCCCGATCCAGGGGTATCCGCGTACCTCCAGTTCTTTTTCGCGTACGGTGTCCCGGTTTTGCGGGCCGCCGTCGCCTATCGAAGCGAGGCAGCAATGGCTGAAAGGCTCCAGGTCATCGACGTTCCGAGGCCGCAGATGCAACCGCTCTACGAGGTAACCGTGATCACGCGGGTTACCGGCCCTGGCCTCCTGGAAGAGACGACGACGGGATCGGCAGCGACCACCGCGGCGTGGCTGCGCGCGAAGGCTGACGAGATCGACCCGCCCCGGCGGCCGACCCGGGGCGCCGGCAGCGGCCGGGTTCGTGGCGACGGCGAGGCCCTGCTCGGCGACAGGGCTACCCCATGACCAGGAAGGATGACCCCATGGATGAACTGATCACGTGGTTCCGCGCCGTGCTCGACCGGATCGAGTACGTGGCACAACGCGCCGGTGCGTATAACCCGACCTGGACTTACGACCGAGAGACGTTCACCGTCTCCAGCGATGGACCTGGCGGGTACGTGATCGCCGCCCGGAAGGACCGAGGACACGAGCCCCTGAACGACGTCGACGGCGAGCACATTGCCTTGAACGACCCGGCCGTCGTACTGGCGCGAGTGGCGGCCGACCGTCGGATTCTGGACCTCGTCGACAAGGCTCGGGCCTGGACGCAAGGGTCGGCGGGAGCGACGGCCGGCTATGCCGCCGCGATCACGGAAGACACCGTGCGTCTGCTCGCCCTGCCGTACGCCGGTTGGCCCGGGTACCGCGAGGAGTGGCGCCCCTGAGACGTGTGGCTCGATACCCCCGGAGGGTTTCCTCCACTATGATCAACATGGGGGTGAGCTGCAGTGTCGAACCCGAAAGCGATTGAAGACCGCGAGCGCCGGAACATGCCCGCAGTCCTGGATGGAGGGCCGCCGGCGGACCGGGAGATCCCGCCGGCGCCCGGCGGTCTTTCGCCGCAGTTACACCGGACCTGGTACGGCATGTGGACGTCGCCGGTGGCCCGGCTGCTGGACCCGGACACCGACATGCCAGCCGTCACGAGGCTGTTCTCGCTCTACCAGCTCGGCGAGCGCCTGGACGCGGCGGTCGCCGCCGACATGGATGCCTACCTCGAGGCAATGACCCGCCCCGACCCGGACCCGGACGCACCGGTCCCGCACGTCGACGACCGGCTGATGGCGATGCGACTGCGGGTCGCGTCCGAGACGCGGCTGATCGAGGCCCAGCTCGGGATGTCGCCTCGGTCCCGGCTCGCTCTCGGCTTGGCGCTGATGGCCGGGGCCAAGGGCACGGCCGGGTCGCTCGACGACGCGGCCGGGGACGCGAATGGCTGAACCGGCTCCGTCGTACGAGGAGAAGCGGGCGTGCCCGTCGTGTGGTGGGGAGACCGACGACTGGGCGGGTGGCCCGTGCCTCGGGTGCTGGCGGGCGTCGAAGCCGTCGTACTACCGCACCGATCCGCGTATGGCGTGGGTCGGCGAGGTCTCCGAGCGGTTCTTGCGCGCGCTGACCGCGCATAACGGGCCGATCCCCCTGCCGGAGCGGACTCTCGGCCCGCAGTGGGTCCGCTGGATCCAGACCAACTGCCGGATGGGCGAGGGTGACGCGTTCGGCTGCCCACCGGTGCTGATCCCCGAACAGCGGGCGTTGATCCACAAGCTGGCCGAGATCCGGGCCGCCGGGCGCCGCCGCTACTCGTGGGCGCTCGTCTCGTTCGGAAAGGGCGGCGGCAAGAGCCCGCTGGGCGGTTGGATCGGATCGGTCGACCTGGCCGGGCCGAGTGTGACGTGCAAGGGCTGCGGGCAGTGCACCGGCGGGTTCCGCACGGACGGTATCCCGCACGCCGTACGCCGGGCGTCGGCCGACGTCATCAACATGGCGTCGTCGTACGAGCAGGCGGACCTGATCCTGGACGAGATCCGGGTGACGTTCGAGGAGGGGCCGCTCGCCGAGCACGCCAAGGCAATGAAGGGTTTGGTGCAGCTCAAAGGCGCCCGGGGCAAGGCCCGCCGGATCCCGGCCACGCCGAAGAAGGCCGACGGTTCCAAGGCGACGACGCTGCTCGTCGACGAGGTCCACGAGATGACCAGTGAGCGGCAGGAGACGGCGTACGACGTTGCCTCCGGTGGTACCGCGAAGCGCGAGGACGGTCTCACCCTGTTATTGAGCACCGCCGGCGACAACCTGAACACCCTGTTCGGGAGGCTGATCTCCCGGTTCCGGCGGGGTGACAAGGCCGACCACGAGTTGGTGCTCTATATGAGCGCCGACGGGCACCTGAACCCGCTGGACGACGACGACATCGCCGAGGGCATCCGCCAGGCCAACCCGCTCGCGGCGGCCGGCGTGGCGAACATCCCCTCGCTGGTCAGCAAGTTCAAAGGCATGCCGATGTGGCGGGCCCTTCGCTACTACTGGAACCGGTGGACCAGCGCCGGCGAGAGCTGGCTACCGGCCGGGGCGTGGGACGCGTGCAAGGGCGACCTGGTGATCGACCCGTCGCTGCGGACGTACGTTGGCGCCGACATGGCACTCAAGCGAGACTCGGCCGCTGTCGTCGTCGTCCAGGAGCTGCCGGACGGCCGTCTCCAGGCGTGGGCCCGGATCTGGTTTCCGGACGGGGCGTTGATCGATCAGACCGAGTGTGACGACTACATCCGGTCCATCCACACCAACTACAACGTGGTGTGGATCGCCGGCGATGAGGCGTGGTGGCCCACCCTGGTTGACCTGGAGCGCGAGGGTCTGCCGATCTTCCGGATGCCACAGCAGGGGCGCAACATGGTGATCGCCTACGCCCAGACCTACAGGTCGATCACCAGCCGGGGCCTGGTCCACGACGGCGCTCCCGACTTCGCTGACCAGATCGCGAGCGCTGCCCCGCACTCCACGGACAGGGGCTGGACGTTGAAGAAGGGCCGGCTCGGTAAGCGGATCGATGCCGGCCCTGCCCTCGCCGGCGCGATCTTCGCCACCACCATTCCCGATCCGGAGCCGGCCGAGCCGGAACGTCCGCGATCCCAGGTGTTCTGAGATGAGGACCATGGACCCCCAGAAGACTCCCACGCCCGCGAAGGTGCGTGTACCGGTACGGGACCGGGTGCGCACCGCTGCGGCGTGGACGACCCGATCGATCGGCGCCGGGTGGAAGCTCGGTGCCCAGTTCGCCGGGGGCGGTGCCGCCCTGGCTGGTCTGTACGTGCTCACCGGCAGCGGTTGGACGCTGCTTGTCGGCGGCGTCGCCCTGGGCGCCGTCGGTACGCTCGCCGAGCTGGCCGACGAGCCGGCGCCGACGTCGTCCCGGGCCGGTGGTCGCTGATGGGACTCGGCCGCCTGCTCCACCGGTCGACCCGGTACACCGCCGAGAACACGGTGACCGGTGAGACTCAGGTGTTCACCATCGTCGACAACCTGCGTCCGGACTGGGCGGCAGACGACTACCAGGGCGGGATGAGCATCCCCGGGGCCTGGCGCGCGTCGGTGTTGCTGTCGGACCTGCTCGGCATGGTGCCGTGGGACGCGTACCGGATCGGCCCGAACCGGCCGGTGGAGCTGATCGCGCCGACCCCCTGGTTGCTGGAGCAGCCGAACCCACCCGAGACGCGCATGAACACGTTCAGCGGTTGGGGCCTGGACCTGATCTACCACGGCAACGCGATCGGGCTGATCGCCGCCCGGAGCTCGTCCGGCTGGCCCACCGCGGCCGTCGCGGTGCCGGCGACCATGATGGGCGTCAGGCGGATCACCGAGCGGGGCATGAGTACCCTGCCGATCGGTGCGATCGAGTACAGCCTCGGCGGCCAGACGTTCGGCGCCCAGGACGTCATCCACATCAAGGGCCCGGCCGCGCCCGGGGGCCTGCGCGGCATGGGCGTCCTGGAGGCGCACTTCGCGTCCTTCGACCTGGCGCACGAGCAGATCCGGCAGGCCCGCTCCCTGTCCCGCCACGGTGTCCCCACCGGCGTGCTACAGAGCGAGAATCCGGACCTGAACGAGGCGGAAGCGAAGGGCCTCAAGGCGAAGTGGATGGAATCACAACGCGACCGCACCATCGCCGTGCTCAACGCCACCACCAAGTTCCAACCGTTGTCCTGGAACCCGGAACAGCTCCAACTGGTCGAGGCCCGCCGGTACACCCTGACCGACCTGGAGTTGATCTTCGGGCTGCCTGTTGGGTGGCTCGGTGGGATGCACAGCAGCAAGCAGTACAGCAACATCGAGGCCGACGCGGTCAACCTGCTCAAGTTCTCCTTGGGCGGGCACCTGGCCCGGTTCGAGCAGGCGCTCAGCTTGCAGTTCCCGCGCGGCACGGTCGTCGAGGCGGACCTGGGCCACGTGCTGCGCGCGGACACCCTCACCCGCTACCAGGCGTACGCGATCGGCCTGGACAAGGGCTTCCTGACCCTGGACGAGATCCGGAAGGTCGAGAAGCGCGCGCCGTTGCCGCCGAAGCCGAAGACCGAACAGGTCGCCCTGCCGCCGGCCGGCGGTGCGACGGAACCCGACCCGGAGGATCCCGATGCCCGCACGCGCCCGTAAGGCGACACCCGCCCAGCGCGAGAACACCACCCCGGCGGCCGAGTGCAACGTTCTCCGGTGCAAGCGGCCACCGACGACCCGCGGGGTCTGTGACCCGCACTACGCCACCCACCGTGGCTACGCGAAGAAGGAGCCGAAGAAGTGACTGACCTGCTGCGTACCTTCACTCCGGACCTGGAGGTCCGGTCGGCCGCCAAGGGCGGCGACGGCCGCACGATCTACGGCATCGCGGTGCCGTGGGCCGCGCCTCAGCGCATCGACGCGAACCTGACCGAGCAGTTCGCCCGGGGTGCGTTCAACCACCAGATCCGGGCGGCGAACCGGATCTGGTTCTCCCGGGAGCACATCGCGCTCGGTGGTGCCCTGATCGGGTCGCCGACGCTGATGCGCGACGACGCGGCCGGGCTCTACGTCGAGCTGCGGGCGAGCAAAACCCCGCTGGGTGACGAGACCTTGGAACTCGTCCGTGACGGGGCCCTGTCGCACCTGAGCGTGGCGTTCAGAGAGCGGCAGAACCGGCGCCTGGGTCACATCGTGGAGCGGGTGACCGCCGACCTGCGCGAGGTCGCGGTGACGGTCCAGGGCGCCTACGGGGACCTGGCGGCGGCGGCCGGCGTGCGGTCGGCCGCCGAACAGGCAGCCCCGGCCGAGTCGGGGTTCGAGTGCGAGCGGCTGTGCTGCCGCGCGGCCGGGCTTGAGGAAGCGCGTCTCGTCCTGGCGGGGCTGCCCGCACTTCCGTGACACGCCGCCCGGCAACCGCTGGGCAACATACCCTGCTGGGGTATAAAGTTGATCTACGCAACGTCGATACCGACACCCCGCCTACCGCCGCCGCACCTCCGCCGCTCATCGACGCGGACACCCGGCGTAGCCCGTAGCCGGCACCTCGGTCACTCGCAGGAGATCCCTATCCTCGTGACCGAAGGAATCAGTGGTGTCGGAGAACGTGTACTTGAAGGGCCTTCGTGACCAGTACGACGGCCTGAAGAAGAACATCGAGGGGTTCCAGGCTCGGGCGGTCGAGGCGAAGCGCGACCTGACCCCCGACGAGCTGCGCACGATCAAGGAGCAGGGCGACAAGGCCGCCACGCTCTACACGCAGATCGAGGACCTGACCGAGATCGAGACCCGCAACGCCAAGGTGGCCCAGATGGCCGCCCAGATCCACACGGCGATGCACGGCGACGGCAGCGGGGGGCCGAACCTGGACCCGCAGGACGGGCCGATCCGGCTCGGCGGGGCGACCACCCAGGACCGCGACCCCGGTCACTACCGGTCACTGTCGGAGGGGGGCCAGAACTCGTTCTTTCGGGACCTGTACCGGTCGCGGCACGGCGACGACGGGGCGGCCCGCCGGCTCGTCGAGCACACCCGGGCGCTCGACACGGGAACCGAGGGTGTGGGCATCGTGGCCCCGAAGTGGCTCGTCGACGAGTTCGCCCCCCTCGCCCGTCAGGGACGGGCCCTGGCGAACGCGGTACGGAACATCCCGCTCGGCGACGACCCGCGCCCGATCACCCTGCCGAAGCAGACCGGCGGCACGGACGCCGAGGTGACCGAGCAGGCCAACGAGAACGACCCAGTCGACGGCGACGACGCGTGGGACTCCGACGTCGACACCGTCGCACCGAAACCCACCTCGGGCACGCAGAACGTGTCCCGGCAGATGCTCGACATGTCGTCCCCGGCCGTCGACGTGCTCATCTACGGCGACCTGATCGCCGCCTACAACCTGAAGGTCGAACGGAAGGTCGGCGCGGCGATCCTGGCGATCGGTACGCCGCTGCTCGCGACAGCGACCCAGTTCGCCGACCTGGGCACCGACGAGACCAACGGCATCGACCTGTCGGTCAACGCCGCGCTCGCGGTCCGGCAGGCCCGCAAGCTCCCCGCGACCATCCTCGCGATGGAGGTCGCGACCTGGGGCCGATACAAGAAGCTCAAGGACGCCAGCGGCCGGCAGATCGTGCCGTCGTCGACGGCCGGCCCGGTCAACGTGCTGGGTGTCGGAACGGTCAACGCCGACGGCATCATCGAGGACCTGCCCGCGATCGTCACCGAAGGCATGGATGACGGGGTCGTCGACCAGGAGACGTACGCGGCCATCCGCGCCTCGGACGTCCTGCTGTTCGAGTCCAACATGATGCGGTTCCGGTACGAGCAGCCGCTCGGCCCGTCGACGATCAAGCTGGGCATCTGGGCGTACACGGCCGTCAAAGTCCGGTACGGCACCGCGCCGGTCAAGCTCATCCGAATCAACACGGCCGGCTGAGTCATGGCGGCATCATGGCGGTTCCTACGCGTCAAGCGACTCAGCGCGTCAACCAAGAACCCGGCGGCAACCCAGGCAGCGATCACCGCCCCCACCGGGGGCGCCACCGTCGACGCTGAAGCACGGGCGGCGATCAACGCGATCATCACCCGCCTGGAGGCGTACGGCCTGGTGGCGGACAACTGATGTGGGCGACGCTGGCCGGGCTCAAGCTCGACATGGGCATCACGGACACCAGGGACGACGCGAAGCTGTCCCAGGTGCTCGACGCGGCGACCGCGTTCGTCGAGCAGGTCCGGCCAGCGTTCAACTACGCCGGCGACGAGCCGGACCTCCCGGTGCCGGACGCCGCCCTGGTCCTCGGTACGTACCGGCTCGCGGCCCGGTGGCACACCCGGCGCCGGTCCCCGGACGCCCTGATCCAGCTCGCCGAGATGGGCGCGTCCCGAGTGCCGAGCTTCGACGTCGACATCGACCGACTGCTGCGGATCGGGCCGAAGTACGCACCCCCCGTGATCGCGTGAATCGCGTGAGAGGAACCCCCGTGCTCGACGTCAACCTGACCGAGCGGCACCCGTCCACCGTCCACATCGCCCAGTTCTTCACGGACACGCACCTGCCGCCACACCTGCGAGAGATCAGCGGCCCGTGCGCCGACCTGGCCGCGTACATGATCCGGGCCCTGCCGGACGGTCCGGAGCTCACCGACGGTCTGCGGTTGCTGCTGCAGGCTAAGGACAGCTTCGTCCGGCAGGCGGTAGCCGAGGGAACGCGCCCGTGAACGCGGTTACCAAGGCCGCCGCGGATCTGCTCACGGCGCTGGGCACCGTTCCCGATGTCGTCGCGTACGGCGACCCGGGGGAGTCGGTGCGTCCGCCGGCGACGGTGCTCGGCCCGCCAGCGCTGACGTGGGAGAGCCTGTCGGCGTCGCCGACGTCGGCTCGCTGGCTGGTGTACATCGTCGTGCCCGCCGAAGAGCGGGCTCTCGACCGGCTCTGGGAACTCGTGCCCCTGGTCGCCGCCGCGATCGACCAGCTGCCCGACGCGGTGGTCATCCGGGCCGACCCTGGCGCCTTCCTGTCCGGGGCCGAGTTGCCCTGTTACGAACTCACGATCGAGGTGGCTCTCAATGGCTGATCCGCACAACCGCAGGCTCAAGCAGATCGAATTCACCCTCGGCGGTGAGGCGTTCCAGTGCCAGGTACAGAACTGGAACATCGCCAACAACACCGAAGACGGCGAGCGGCTGTTCACCCAGTGCCCCGAGGGTGAGACCCGCGAGGAGACCGACCCGGACTACGCCCTGGAGGTCACGTTCCTGGCGGACTGGCGGGAGAACGGCGTCTCGGACTACCTCGTGCTCAACGACGGAGTGTGGGTGGAGTTCCAGCTCGACCACCACCCGGACATTCCGGGTGAGCACGTCCGGTGGACCGGCGAGGTCCGGATCAAGGCGCCGAACGTCGGCGGTGACGCCCGGACCACCGAGCAGACCGAAGTGACGATGCCGATCAAGGGCAAGCCGCTTTACTCCCGGCCGGCCTGACCGGCTCCTGTCCTGATCCGACCGTACGAGGAGATCCGCATGTCGCTGTCCGCCAGGCTCAACGCCAGGTTGACCGGTCGCCACTCGACACCGCTCGACCTCGGCTCCGCCAACTACCCACTGTCGGCCGGCGTGGTGGTCGACCTCGTTGACGGGACCGGCGCCGGCCAGGCCGACCGGCTCTTCACCGACCGGCGCACCATCGTCGCGTCCGGCACCGACGCCCTGGACCTCGCAGGCGTCCTCGTCGACGCGTTCGGCGCCGTGATCACCATGGCCCGGGTCAAGGCCCTCTACGTCGCCGCCGCGGCGACGAACGTCAACAACTTGCTCGTCGGCGGGGCGGCGGCGAATACGTGGACGTCCTGGGCCGGCGCGGCCGACAACGAGATCGTCATCCGGCCGGGCGGCGCGCTGCTGCTCGTCGCTCCGGACGCGGTGGCGTACCCGGTCACCGCCGGCACCGCCGACCAGCTGCAGATCGCGAACAGCGGTTCGGGCAGCTCGGTCACCTACGACATCGTCATCATCGGCGCGAGCGCCTGAGAGGCAGCAACCATGTTCGATTTCCGCGTCGTCCCCGACAACGGCGACCCGTACGAGGTCACCGCCGGTGCTCGGGACGTGCTGGTCCTGGAGAAGACCACCAAGGGCGTTGTGTTCGCCGACCTGACCGAGCGGATGCAGATGGTGCCGCTCTACAAGCTGGCCTGGATCGCGTCGCGACGCCTCGGCCTGTTCACCGGAACCCAGGCCGAGTTCGAGGCGGGGTGCGAGCTGATCTTCACCGAGAGCGAGGAGCCGGACCCTACCCGGCCGGCTCCCTGAGCCGGACCCTGATCGCCCTGGCGATCGCAACAGGCATCCCCCCGGCAGTGTGGGCCGACGAGGGAGAGCAGGCAATCGTCACCGCCACCCAGATTCTCGCCGACCAGGCCCGGCGCGGCGGCGGTGGCACCACCGGTGGACCACAGATGAGCGGATGAGGAGGCGGTTGTGGCCAGAAACAGCATGACCGTCACCGTCCGGATCGACGGGGCCCGCCAGGTGTTGCAGGCGTTCCGAGGGCTGCCGCGTGAGGCCGACCAGGCGCTGCGTGACGCGTCCGGGAAGCTCGCGGCGACCCTCGCCGTGCGAGTCCAGGGAGCGGCCCGGTCGGACTCCCGGCAGGCCGCGCTGATGGGTCCGACGGTGCGGGTGGTCCGCGACCGGCTCCCGGCGATCGTCATCGGCGGTTCGACGCGCGTCGGCCGCAAGCGCAAGCCCGCGTACAAGATCCTGTTCGGCAGCGAGTTCGGGTCGAACCGGCTCAAGCAGTTCCGGCCACATCTGGGTTCCCACTCGTACTGGGCGCTACGCACGATCAGCGAGAACGAGAAAACCATGTCGGCGGAGTGGAACCGCGCCGCCGACCGGGTGGTCCGGGCGTTCGGCAGCGGGGGGCCGCGCTGATGGCCGAGCGGAGTATCAAGGTCAGCTTCGGTGGGTCGGCCGCCGGCGTCACCCGGGCCTCGGCCCAGGCCGAGAAGGCCGTCGAGAGCTTCACGGCGAAGGCGGCCCGGATCAGCCGGGCGGTCGCCCCCACCGCGGCGTTCGGGGTGGCGCTCGCGTCCGCCGCGGCGTACGCGGTGGCGTTCGGAGCATCTGTTTCCGGTGCGGCCGGGGCGGTCGCGTTGCTGCCCGCGTTCCTGGCCGCCGCCGCCCTGCAGGCGGCAGCGTTGCGGGCGGCGACCGCCGGGATGGGCGCGGCGTGGCAGGCAACGGGGAAACAGGTACGCGGCGGCGGTCAAGCGGTGGCCGACACGTCCCGGCAGGTTGCCGCCGCGCAACGGCAGGTCGAGTCCGCGACCAAGTCGCTCGCGACCGCGCAGCGCGACGCCCTGGCCGCGCAGCGGGCCGTGACCCGGGCCCGCGCCGAAGAGGCGGAGCGGCTGCAGGACCTGGACCGGTCGGTGAACGGTGCCCGGATCGCCCGAGAGCGGGCGGCCCGCGACGTCACCAAGGCCGAACAGGACCTGATCGCCGCCACCGAGTCCGGCGACGCCGGCGCGATCATTGACGCGAACCTGGCCTGGCAGGACGCGCGACAGACCCTGGAAGAGGTCGCCGACCGGTACGGGGACCTGCAACAGGAACAAGCCAAGGGACAACGGGACGGGGTCGACGGGTCCGACGCGGTCACCGACGCCCTGGAGCGGCAGCGGGAGGCACAGGAACGGGTCACAGAGTCGGCCCGGCAGCTCGCCGACGCGCAGCGGGCCGTGGCCGAGGCGGGTCGGACGGCGGCGGCCGGGGGAATCGCCCCGGCGGCCGAGGCCCTGAACAAACTCGCCCCATCGGGCCGATCGGTCATCCGTACGCTGCGCGCTCTGGGCCCGGGGTGGGCGGCGGCGGCCCGCGGCGCCCAGCAGGAAACCTGGCGTGGGGTGTCGGGGGATCTGCGGGACCTGTCCGGCATCTACCTGCCCCGGGCGACCGGGTGGCTGGGCCGGATGGGCCGGGCGTTCAACGTCGCGTTGCGGGACGTGGCAGCGTGGGGCAAGACCGCCGAGACTGGCAGGGACGTCGACCAGGTCCTGGCGAACACCGCATCGACTACCGAGGTCCTCGCCGGGTGGATCCGCCCGATCGTCAACGGGATGTTGCGGTGGGCGGCGGTCGGCTCGGCGTTTCTGCCCGGCCTGGCCGCCGGCGGGCTGTCGGTCGCCGAGCGGTTCGAACGGTGGTCGACGGCGATGGCCGACAGCGGCCGGGCGGCGGCGTGGATCAGCACGGCCCTGGACGTCACCCGCCAGCTCGGCCGGATCGTCGGTAACGTCGTCGCGTCGTTCGTCGCGTTCTTCCGTGCGGGTGACGACGGCGGATCCACGATCGATTCCCTCGAGCGCGGGTCCGCGGCGATGCGCGCGTGGTTGGAGTCGTCCGAGGGTCAGCAGCAGGTGTCCGCCGGCCTGGAGAAGCTGCGGAGCATCCTTACCGGCGTCGGGCAGATCATCCCTGTCGTCACCGGCAACGCCGGCGCCTTCCGCGACACGATGAACGTCACCGGTGCCGTGGTCGGGTTCGCCGCCGACCACCTGGACACCCTGGCCAAGCTCTTACCGGTCATCGCCGCCGGCTACGTCATTTCCAAGGTCGCGCAGACCGGCGCCAACGTCGCCGCGGTCGTCAGCCTTCCGCTGAAAGCGGCCGAGGTGGCCGCGAACTGGGGGATGAGGGCCGCGTTGCAGGCCCAGACAGCGGCGCTGCTCCAGAACACCGCCGCCACCCGGATCGCCGCCGGCGCCACCGCAGCCGACACCGCGGCGACGAACGTGGGGATCCTGGCCCGGGGGCGGGCTGTCGTCTCCACGGTCGCCCAGCGGGTCGCGACCGTTGCCGTCACCGCGGCGACCCGCGCCTACGCCGCCGGTCAGTGGCTACTCAACGCCGCGCTCACCGCGAACCCGGTCGGCTTGGTGATCGTCGGGATCGTCGCCCTGGTCGCCGCGATCGTCCTGGCGTACAAGAGGTCGGAGACGTTCCGGGCGATCGTCGACGGCGCCTTCAAGGCGATCGCGACCAGCGCGACGTGGTTGTGGCAGAAGGGCATCAAGCCCGCGTTCGACGCGATCGTCACTGGTACTCGGTGGGTGATCGACGCGGCCGGGTCCGTCGTGTCGTACCTGCGCGACCTACCCGGCAAGATCAAGTCGGCGTTCTCGACCGTTACGGAGATCGTCTCGGCCCCGTTCCGGGCAGCCTTCAACCGTGTGTCGGACCTGTGGAACGGCACCGTGGGCCGGCTGCGATTCCAGGCCCCGGACTGGGTGCCCGGTATCGGCGGCCGTGGTTTCAGTCTGCCGCAGTTGCCCCGCCTGGCCGCCGGCGGCCGGGCACACCCGGGCCGGTCGTACCTGGTCGGTGAGCGTGGCCCGGAGGTCTGGACACCCGACAGCGTCGGCACCATGACCCCGAACCACCACCTCGGCGGCCCCGAAGTGGTGGAACTGCACGTGGACCTCGGCGAGGGCATCCGGCAGGTCGTCCGAATCAACCTGCGCGACCACGACCGCCGCCTCAAGCGGCGCGTGACCGCAGGAGCTGCCGCATGAGCCTGACCGCCACCTACGACGCCGCCCTGTCCCGTGTGCGGCTGACCGCGACCGGCCTGGCCGGGTCCCCGGCGTGGGCAGTGATCGCGCGGTCAACCGACCTCGCGCAGTGGACCGTCGTGCGGGGCGGCGCCTCCGTGCCCGTGTCCGCCGGCACGGTCGCCCTGGACGACTACGAGTTCGTCAACGGGCAGACAAACCACTACCGGGTCACGGCGCTCAACGGCGCGTTCGCCATCGTCGACGAGGAAACCGCGACGGTCCTGCCCGAGCTGGCCCAGGTCTGGCTCAAGTCCATCTCCCGGCCGTACCTGAACCGGCCCGTCGTCGTCCAGGACTACTCCGAAGTCCAGCGACCCGCCCGAGCGTCCGCGTTCCAGGTCGTGGGCCGAACCCTGCCGGTCGCGGTAACCGACGTCGCCGGCTCGCGAAGATGGACCCTGGACCTCCTCACCGACACCCTGGCCGACGCCGCCACCCTCGATTTCATCCTCGCCGCCGGCGACATCATGTTTGTCCACGCGCCGGCCTGGTCGGGCGTCCCCGGCGGGTACGTCATCGTCGGCGACACCACCCAGCGGCGCACCGCCCGCCGGACCACACGGCGCATCACCAGCCTGCCGTGCACCGAGGTCGCGACCCCGGGCCCGGATGTCGTCGGCGCAACCGTCACCTGGGCCGATGTCACCACCACGTACAGCACCTGGGCCCTCGTCGGGTCCGCCCATCCGACGTGGGCCGACCTGCTGCAGCTAGTCGGCGACCCGGAGGACGTGATCGTGCCATGAGACCCGTCTCCGACCAGTTCCTCCGCACACTGAGGGGGTCACACCAGATGGTGACCGAAGCGCGGATCGTCGCCCCCGGCCAGACCGGCACGAACCCAGCCGGCATGACCATCCCCATCCTTGGCGGCGACGTCGAGATCAACGGCTCGGCCGACATCCGGTCCACCCTCGACCTGACCACCATCGGCGCCCACTGGCCAACCCGCGCCGACGACCCACTCACCCCGTACGGGAACGAGCTGTGGGCACGCCGCGGCATCCGCTACGGCAACGGCACCACCGAGTGGGTCAGCCTCGGGTACCACCGCATCGACACTCCTGAGCAGCCCGACGCGCCGCGCGGCTCCATCCAGATCGCCGCGTCCGACCGCATGGCCGGACTGATCGACGGCCGACTACTGGCCCCCCGGCAGTTCAGCGCCACAGCAACATTCGGCGATGTCGTCGACGAACTCGTCACCGAGGTCTACCCCGAGGCGGTCATCGAGTGGGACGACGACACCGAGGACACCCCCGTCGGCCGGGCGCTGATCGCTGAGGAAGACCGACACGGGTTCCTGAAAGAGCTCGTCACCAGCGCCGCGAAATCGTGGTGGTGGGACCACCGCGGCGTGCTCGTGATCCGTACCGCTCCGGACCCGACCCAGCCCGTCTGGACCGTCGACGCGGGCGCCGGTGGGGTGCTCGTCTCCCTGGCCCGTCGCCTCACCCGTAAGGGCGTCTACAACGCCGTGGTGGCCACAGGTGAGGCCGCCGACTCGCTGCCACCACCCCGGGGCATCGCCGTCGACGACAACCCGGAAAGCCCCACCTACTGGAGCGGCCCCTTCGGCCAGGTACCCCGCTTCTACACCAGCCCGTTCCTAACCACCAACACCCAGGCAACGAGCGCCGCGAGACAACTGCTACGCCAGTACCTCGGCCTGCCCTACGCCGTCGACTTCACCGCGATTCCGAACCCCGCGCTGGAGCCTTACGACCCCATCAGCGTCCGCTACCCGGGCCGGGTGGAAACCCACGTCGTCGACCGACTCACCGTGCCGCTGACCGCCGAGGACCCACTCGCCGCGAGCACCCGTGAGCAACCCCGTGTCCTGACCGGAGGACCCTGATGGCCTCGTACGCCTCCGACGACCTGACTCCACTGCTCGCCCAGACACCGACGGCATCGCTCGGCCTGCGCCAGGGCGTGATCGTCGCCTGGAACCGGATCACATGTGCCAACACCGTCGCCGTCGCCGGCGGAACCCTGACGAACCTGCCGATCCTCAACAGCACCGAGGCGCTGCTCCTGCAACCGGGATCGGTAGTCAGCCTCATCACCTGGCAGGGCTCCTGGGCGATCCTCGGCCGGCTGGTCATCCCCGGCACCCCCGAAGCCGCATCAGCCCTGTCCGCACTCGCCCTACGCACCGAGGCCGGGTCGCAGAGTGGCACGTTCACCAGCTCGGTCGGTGACTTCGTCGACCTGCCCGGCGCGGAGCCCGGACCGGCACTGGAAGACGTCACCGTCGGAGGCTCGGGCCGCCTGCTCGTCATCGTCTCGTGTGGCGTCCGCGTTTTCATCGGCGGCACCGGATTCAGCTTCGATTCGGGCATGGGCTTTGCTGGCTTTGCGATCTACAACTCCGCTGGCGCTACCGTCAGATACGGATCCGATGTCGACTCCTTCACCGTGTCAGCTGCATTCGGAGAACCCGCCGGTGGGACCGGCGCGACCGGCTGGACCGAAGTCAGCGGCTCCAAATTCGCTCTGGTGGAGCACCTCACGCCCGGCGCTTACAAGGTCGCGATGAAATACCGAGCCCTGGTCGCCGGATCAGCCGGCTCGTATGTCCGATTCGACTACCCCATTCTGTCGACCCTGCCTCTCTGACCTGAATAGGTGATCCCGTGGGAGCCACGTCAACCTACGAACTGCCATATCCGGAGGCCGCCGACGCCCCGAACGGCCCGACTCAGATCCAGTCGCTAGCCCAAGCGATCGAGACCGAACTCACCCGGATCGATAGCGCGGCCGACGACCTGGACACCGACCTGACCAACCTGACCAACCTCACGAACAGCCGACCCAGAGGTCTCGTCAAGTGGGCCCAGCGGACAACCCCGAGTCCCACCACCACCGCAGCTGACCTCGGCGTGCTCCGGCTCGACAACATCCCCATGGTCGGTGGTCGGCAGTACCGGATCTGGACCAGTCCGCTCCCACTTGACAGCACCGTCACGAACGACGAAATACGTGCACGGATCAGAATCAGCACCGCCGGTGCCGCCACCATCGCGAACAACGCCGTTCCCGGTGCCACCGTGCACACCCGACAGACGGACGCCAACGTCTCGGAAGACAAGGCGATGTCGGTCACGTACAGGCCGACCGGCGACCAGACCGTGTCGCTACTGCTATGCGTCGGCCGGATCGCCGGCACCGGAAACGTCAGCCTCAACAACAGCGACGACGAAGAGACCGTACAACTCGTGGTCGAAGACATCGGCCTCGCGCAGGAGCAGAGCGGGATCACAATCTGATGGCCACAAGAACGCAATTCAACGCCGACCAGTGGGTGCGCCGCGAAATCGTCACCGCCGAGATGGATTGGCTCGGCGACGAACTGTGCCGCCGCACCGGCCGGCCCCGTACCGCAGCGGGCAGCAAGGGCGATTACCTGCACCTCAGCGGCGCGCACCGGTCGCAAGAATTCATCATGCAGAGCCAGCTCTGCACGAACCGCGCGTACACCAAGCAGACCGGCCTGACCCCCGATCAACTGCGGCACGTCGCCGGTTTCGACTTCACGCCGGGCAACACCGAGGCCATGATCGCCCAGTCGCAGCGACTGCTTGCCGCGATGAAGGCGGGCCTGCTCGACGAAGTCCTGGAGATCTTCTGCAACGTCGATGGCAACAACGTCGTTGACGGCTGGGACAACGTTCGGAACCTCGCAGCCACGGCGGACAGCTCGCACCTCTGGCACTGGCACCTGAGCCTGGACCGACGCTACTGCGCCGACCGCGCCCTGATGGCACGGATCATCGCGATCGCGCTCGGCGACGACATCCGACCCCCCGCATCGGCCCAGCGGCAGCACGGCCGCTGGATCATCGACGACTAGGAGCAACCTGTGTACCTGATCAAGATCACCACGATCACCCCCAACCCGGTTCTGGCCGTTCACTCCACCGGCAAGGTCCGGCACATCGGGCAGGCCGAGCTCGCCTGGCTGGAACAACAGCCCGACGTTCCCACCCTCGCAGAGCGGGACCGTGACGCGGCTGCCCGGCTGATCGCCGAGGCCCGCGTCTCACAGGGCTATCTGCAGGGCTGACCGGTGACCCTGACCGACGTTATCGCCGCGATCGGCGCCATCGGCACCCTGATCGGTGTGCCGCTGGCCGCGCTGATCGCGGCCCGCGCCGGCCGGGCCCGCGAACGAGCCACCGCGGCCCAGGCGCGGGCGTCCGCACGACAGTCGGACGCCGGCGCCTGGCACACCCTCAGCACCACCGTCGCCGACCTGGCCGACCAGGTGCAGGACCAGGCAGCCCAGCTGCTCGCGCTGCTCGCCCGGGTTGCGACCGCCGAGGCCCGCGCCGCCCACGCCGAACAGCGCCTTGCCCAGGCCGAGGCCCGCGCGAACACCGCCGAAGCAGAAGTGCTCCACCTGCGAGCAGAGGTGCAGCGACTACGCGCAGAACTCGCCACGGCACGGGCCGACCTTGCAAAGGCCCAGGCTGTAGCCATCACTACCCCAACCGACTAACGGAGGACCCAGCGTGGATCTCACTACCCAGACCCGTCACCCGTGGCGCGCCACCGCCCGAACTATCGCCGCCGGCGTCATCGGTGCCGTGTCCCTCGTCCCGACCATTGCCATGACCGCCGGCGTCGACGCGGTGCCGGCGGTCGCCCAAGTCGTCCTCGTTGCCGGCGCGATCACCCGTGTCCTGGCGCTGCCGGCCGTCGACGCGTGGCTGCGTCGGTTCGTGCCGTGGCTCGGCGCGGCGCCGGCGGAGTAACTGCCCTGGCGCGGCGATGCCATCCTGACGGGATGTCTCAAGACCCCCTGATGAAGGCCGCCCAGGACGCACATCGTCACGCCACCTGGGCCGCGCGATTCGCCGCAGCTCAACTCTGGATCTACCTACTTTTTGTCGGTGTGCCAGTCCTTGCCGTGTGCGGAGTCTGCGGATGGTTCGTTATCGCAGACTGATCGGGCCCGGACGCACAGCGGCCCGTCACCCCGAGGGTGGCGGGCCGCTTGTCGTGTCTCCAGGAAGGCCCTCGCTACGTCGCGCAGGCCCTGCTGGGTATTCATTGGGTGTGGGTGTGGGTATTTTCTGGGTACCTATGGTCTACTGGGGGTATGACCCCTAGCAGGAGCCCCACGGCGGAGGATCTCCGTCCACTGCTCAGACGTGGGCTACCGGCAGCCGCAGAAGTGATTGCCGATTGCCTACTGGATCTGCCCGGAGTGACCGCCCGGGCCACGACCCGCGACCGAAACAGCCGGGTCGCCGCACTCAACACACTGCTGCGTCAAATGCTGCAGCGCATCACCGACCCGGCGCTCCTGGTGGCCGCGAGCACGCTGTTCGGCGCCGTGCCCTCGACCACAGGCCACGGCCTGATGGCCCGCCGGGCGAGCGCGGCACTGGCGATGGGCCGCGACGCCGACCACTTCCGCAAGCACATCGAGCCGCGCATCCTCGCCGACCTCACCCAGGCCCTCATAGCCGACAGCGACCGGATGACGACGACCCGGGCCGCGCCGCCACGGCTGATCCCGGTACTGCGCGAGCCGGCCGAACTACCTCAGGACATGTGGGCGTGGGAGGCCGTCGAGCACGAGGAGCACATCGCCCGCCTGTGGTCCGGGGTGTACGCGCTGCGTGCCGAGCTCCTTGCGTGTGAGCGGCTGGCTAGCTTCGACCCGTCCGCCGCTGATCTACGAGACGCGGCCGACGCGGCACTGTGGCGGGTCGGACAGTTGCACGTGGCGATCCGTACCTACCGGCGCGCGTACGGCGGCCGGCTGCTGCACGGCGACATTGCCCCGGAGACGCTGCTCGCGCTGGCGGGGTGGAGCCCGCCGCTCGACCCGGACGACGTCGACATCGTGTGCCACCACGGCCCTGACGCCGAACGGTGTCGCATCTTCATCGGCGACCTGACCGCCACCGAGCCCGGGGCGCGTATCCACGCGCGCTGGCACGCCCGCCTGTCCACCCATCCTCACACCACCGACCCTGACGCCTGGAGCACCGCATGACCAACACCGACATCCACACCGGCCCGCCTCGTCGGTACGTCATCACCGGCGGCCCGTCCGCAGGCAAGGAAGCCGTCATCGAAGCGGTCATCGCGGCCGGACTGCCGTGCTCGCCCGACGAGGCCGCCCGTGAGATCTACCGCGCCCACCGGGCACGACTTGGCCGTCACCTGCAGCGCGAGGACCGCCGCGACTACTCCCGCGAGGTCCTGGACGCCTTCGTCGGCGAGTACCGCGCGCACACCCACGGCGTACGGTTCTACAACCGCGGCATCCCCGACGGGTACGGCTGGGACCGGTTCTTCGGCCTGGAGCCCTACGCCGAACTCGAAGAGGCCACCAGCCGGTACCGCTACGACGCGGTGCTGGTACTCGACCCCCTGGACACGTTCGAGGACGAGAACGACGTGGTCTGGGCACAGGACCGCGAGATCCGCCGCGTGCACGAGCTGATCGTGCAGGGCTACTACGACGCCGGCTACAGCCCCGTGTTCGTCCCGGCCGAGGACCCCGCCAGCCGGCTGGACTTCATCTGCGCCAACCTGCGTCTGCCGCGACCGGACCGGAAGGACTGACCATGACCACCCCCGACCAGCCGCCGCAGCTCCTGTCACCCAACAGTGTCCTGGCCAACGCGCTGCTGCGCTCCATCGACATGATCCGCCCGAAGGTCGTTGCGAACCGCCCGAAGCGGATCGTGTTCGTCGTCGGCACCCAGATCAACGGGGCCCCGCACCTGGGTACCAACATCGTGCAGACGGCGTCGTTCCTGCTCGCCAAGCTCGCCCGCCGGGCGTTCTCCGTCGACACCACAGTGCGGTTCGCCGCGTTGGACAACGCGCCGTACGAGGTCATCTTGGACCCGGAAACCCATCGGGCCTACCAAACGACCTACTACCACGCCCTCGGCAAGGCCGGCGTGGACGAGTTGATCGAGACCTACTACCGGGCGTTGTTCAAGTCGCTGTCGGAGGCAACCGACACCGAGTACGAGCTCGACACCTACACCGATCAGCAGGCTACCCCCGCCTACCGGTCCGAGTTCCTCCGCAGCCTGGAGCACTTCGACGCGTTGCGGTGGTGGCTCGCTCCGTCTACCGGCACCGTGCATACCCGGCTTCCGTGCCCGGCTTGCGGCTGGGCCGAGAAACGCGCCGAGCAGACCCGCCTGGTCCGCGTCGACGGCGACGGCGCGATCTTCACCGCCGTCTGCTACGAGCACGGCGAATACGAAATGTGTATCGACCCGATCGACGGCGGATACCTCGACCTCGCCACCCTGTACCGCAATGTGATCAAGGAACGCGCCCTGGTCCGCGAAGTCGACGTGCTGTACGTGATGGTCAAGGGCGGCGATTGGTCATTCGGCTGCCAGCTCGTCGACGGTGCCCTCTTGGCCCTCGGCACTCCGCCGGCCGCGATGCCCGCCCGGATCTTCACCCCGATGGTGCTGTCCGGCTCCGGCGGCAAGCTGTCCAAGAGCCTGCTGCGCGCCGCACCGGACAGCCCGGCCCACAGCGGAGTCGAGGACTGGATGCTCTCCACCCCGGCCTGGCCGGGGACCGTCGACAACTACGTCGATGCCCTCATCTGGCTCGTCAACGGGCTGATCGCCGACCCGAAACACTTCTACCGATCCTTCACCACCAGCGAACTGGGAACACTCATGGCTCAGCGTCCCGCCGACCTCGCGACCCGGGAACGGGCCCGCGAGATGCCCATCTATAAGCGCTACTTCGACCTCATCGCCGCCGGCACCAAGACCATCGAGGTGAGGGTGGCGTACCCGTCGAACAAGCGCCTGGCCGCCGGGCAGCTACTCAAGTTCACCTGCCGGGGCGAAGAGTGCCTGACCCGGATCAAGCGGGTATCGCACTACCGCACGTTCGAGGACATGTTCGACCACGAGAGCGTGTCCACCGTCAACCCGACCGCGACCCGCGCCGAGCAGCTCGCCAACATCCGCCTCATCTACCCGGCCGAGAAGGAAGCCCTCGGCGTGGTCGCCATCGAGGTCGAACGGGTCTGACCCGGCCCTGCAGAAGCACGCCCCGGCCCTCGTTCACGCGAGGGTCGGGGCGATGTTGTGAGCCCTTCGGTAACCAACGTGAACCGGCCCGGAGCGCCGTGGTCCGGGCCGGCCGGCAGGTACTACGAGAGCAGCAGCACCACGGCGGTCGCGTTGTCCGCAGGTTCGTCGCCGGGCTGTGCTACCGCCTCGGCCACCAGGGCGTCCGCGAGTGACTGCGGGCTGGCGGGCTGGCGGACGAGCTTGACAAGCTGGTCGTGCGTCAGGGCGTCGTGTACGCCGTCCGAGGTCAGCAGCACGAGGATCGGCAGGTCCTCGTCCTCGATCCGGGCCTCCATGACCGTGCTGATCGTCGCCATGGACACCGTTGCGCGTACCCAGTTGTCGACCTTCCGCGCGACATCCTCGGGCCAGCCGGCGACCCTCATGCGCCGGCCCATGGTGTGATCCTCGGTGACCTGGACCAGTTCCTCTCCGGTCCACGCGTACGCGCGGCAGTCGCCGATCCACCCGATCTTCAGTGTGCCCCGCTCCGGCGCGACCATCGCGCAGACCGCGACCGCGTCCGGACCCGGGTCCAAGTACGCGGTGTCGGCCGTCATTGCGGCAGCAGCCATGATTCCCGCGACCGGGCTGGTGCGTGCCGCCGTTCGGGCGATCACCTCAGCGGCCACCAGGACCATGTCGACCACCTCTTGATCGCTGCCGATCCCATCGACCACGACTGCCGTCGTCACGTCCCCGCTGCCGTAGCGGTGTACCACCGCGGCGTCGGCGTTCGCGGATCGGCCGCCCTGGTGGGTAGCGATGCCGGCAAGTACGGGCATGACTCTCCTCTCGATCGTGATGACGTCACAACAGGTGTACCCGCTCGATCCGGCCGTCCGGGAGTTGCGTGGTGAGGTGCCCGCCGCCGCGCTCCATCAGGTCGAGCACCAGGTGGTGGACGACCAGTGCCTGGTTGATGGTGTCCGTCTTCGTGTCCCTGGTCCGGGCGCACGCCGCGTCGAGGGCTTCGACTGCGCGCGGGATCAGGTTGACGGTCGCCTTCGTCAGGGTCACCGGAGCAGCCGCGACTGCTCGTCCACCTCGCCTATGGCGATCCACTCGCGGCGGGTCTTGACCGCCCACTCCAGTTGCGGGCACCCCTCCGGCTTGCACTGCGGACACGTCCGCTGCGCGTGGTTCTCGATCGTCTGGTCTACCGCCCACCAGACCGTCGTACGGGTCGCCGGCTCGTCCATCGGGCTCACTGCCGCGCCTCCCGGGGCATCATCGTTAGTGCGTGCTGGTCGGTGTTCATCGCCGCCGCCTGGTCCACCGGGTGACACCCGCGTTCCGCATGATCCGTAGCAGTTCCATGGGCACGGTCGGCATGGCCGGATGCTGGTTGGGAGTAGGGACGGGGCGCGGCGGCGGTTCCGCCGGGGTGATCTCGGTCATGTCGCACCTCCAGGACAGGGGTCACGCACCTCGACCTCAGCGTCGTTACCCGATCACCCCTTGTCAACCACCAATGGGCGACCGTCCACTGTGTGATCACCCAGTTTGGGGTTACCTAGGCTCCCTGATCATGGGCGTGTTGATGGGGATGGCGGAGCTGGCGGACCGGCTTGGCGTCTCCACCACGCGCGTCGACCAGATCGTCTCGCGACCGGATTTCCCTAAGCCCGTCGACCACATCCGAGCTGGTCGGATTTGGCTCACGGCCGAAGTTGAGCAGTGGATCCGCGAGCACCGTCCCGGTCTCGTCGATGACGGCCAGGATGACGAGTAGCAAGGCGCCCGAGTAGCCCGGTCCGATGTGGTGCGCGTAAATAGTGCAATAGGTCGCGCGTAGCGATTAGCGGCAATGCGGGTCGAATAGCGGCGTGATGTGAATCACAAGTCAGGTCTTCGAACAGGTGTTCGAGAGGCCTCGCTGTTACTGACTGTGTAGTGCGCATTGACGCACATGCGTGAAGGGTTATCACACATGTGGCCGTTACTGCCACCGCCGATTGGGTGGACTTCGCCGCCGATCATACGGGTTGCCGGTACAAGATCACCGGAGTGTCATAAGCCCCTCACAAGCGACAGCCCGACGGGCTGCCGTATCCACACGAGGTGGGGGCCCGTGCGTATATCTGATCAATCCGACGTCACCACTCGATCGGCCGGATCTCCCGACCCTCTCGCAGTGCTCGCGTCGACGCTGGGGCTTGCCGGTGCTGTTGCGGTTGGGGTGCTGGCCGTCCTGTCCCGACCTCGCCACGAGCAGATGTACTCCCTGGTGGGGCGGATCGCGAT
Source organism: Micromonospora sp. NPDC050417 (assembly GCF_044458865.1). Lineage (NCBI taxonomy): Bacteria > Bacillati > Actinomycetota > Actinomycetes > Micromonosporales > Micromonosporaceae > Micromonospora > Micromonospora sp. NPDC050417. Next base: position 228,635 of record NZ_JBITIH010000005.1, on the reverse strand, counting down.
CGTCTGCCTGTTGAGTGCGGTCATGATCGTCCTCACGATGCTCGCGCTGCGGGTCACCGCCGGCCGTGCGGCGGGCACGACGCGGTTGCTGGCGGCGCTGGCTGAGACTCAACGGCAACTGGTAACTGAGGTGGCCCGGCTGCGCCAGGCGGAGCGCGAGCGCGCTGAGGAGCTACGGCGGATGGTGGAGACCTGGGCTGAGGCTGATCGGCGCCGCCAGGCCGAGATCCGGGAGGCCCGGGCAGAGGGATACAAGGCGGGGCATGCGGACGGCTATGTGTCCGGCGTCGGGCAGCGCCTCGGCGTGGGGCCGCGTCCTGCCGGGGGAGGGCTGCGCCCCGTGCCGCTGCACGTCGCGGGTGGCAGCGCCGAGCGGCGATGAACTCAGTTCCCCTACCAGTCCCCTAAAGATCATCGGGCCAGGTCAGAAAACCGCTTCTGACCTGGCCCGATGCTATGTCGCCTCTGGCGGAGGATACGAGATTCGAACTCGTGAGGGTGTAAACCCAACACGCTTTCCAAGCGTGCGCCCTAGGCCTCTAGGCGAATCCTCCGCCGGCCAGGATACAGGTTCCGGCGAGATCTCCTAACCCAGTACCGCTGGTGAAGATCGAAGACCCGAGCGGGTACACTTGGCGCACCCCCCGTGCGGCGTCAACCTGTGAACCTCCCCAGGGCCGGAAGGCAGCAAGGATAAGCGGGCTCTGGCGGGTGCACGGGGGGCCTTTGCGTCCCGGTGTCGTGTGTCGTGTGTCACGTTCCGCCCGGTCAGCGCAGATCCCCCGCGCCCAGCTTTCACGCACGCCCAGCGCCGCGACCAACGCCGCCGGGTGTTAACAAGGGGCCCTTGTACTACCGGAAGCGATAACAAGGGGCCCTTCCTTCGGAGTGCGGGCGGGGCGAGGTGGTCGTTGGGGCGAGGCGGGGCGAGAATGGCTCGGTCGAGAGGAGGCGGGACGAGTGGCACTCGCGCTCTACCGCAAGTACCGGCCGCGCACCTTCGCCGAGGTGATCGGGCAGGAGCACGTCACCGAACCGCTGTCGCAGGCGCTGCGTACCGGGCGGCTGAACCATGCGTACCTCTTCTCTGGTCCACGTGGCTGCGGTAAGACCTCCAGCGCCCGGATCCTGGCGCGCTCGCTCAACTGTGAGCAGGGGCCGACCCCGGAGCCCTGTGGTGTCTGTGACTCGTGTCGCGCACTGGCCGGGGACGGAGCCGGTTCGATCGACGTGATCGAGATCGACGCGGCCAGCCACGGTGGCGTCGATGACGCCCGGGAACTGCGGGAGCGGGCCTTCTTCGCGCCGGCCAACAGCCGTTTCAAGATCTACGTCATCGACGAGGCGCACATGGTCTCGTCGGCCGGCTTCAACGCCCTGCTCAAGCTGGTCGAGGAGCCACCGGAGTACGTCAAGTTCATCTTCGCCACGACCGAGCCGGAGAAGGTCCTCGGCACGATCAAGTCGCGTACCCACCACTACCCGTTCCGGTTGATTCCGCCGGGGGTGCTGCGGCCGTACCTGGAACAGCTCACCGAGGCCGAGGGGGTCACGGTCGACCCGGCGGTCTTCCCGCTGGTGGTTCGGGCCGGTGGCGGGAGCGCCCGGGACTCGCTATCGGTGCTGGACCAGCTTATCGCCGGTGCCGGTCCGGAGGGGGTCAGCTACGCCCGCGCGGTGGCCCTGCTCGGGGTGACCGACGGCGCGCTGATCGACGAGATGTGTGACGCGCTCGCCGCCGGGGATGGGGCTGCCGCGTACAGCACCGTCGACCGGGTGGCCGAGGCCGGTCACGATCCCCGACGGTTCGCCACCGACCTGCTGGAACGGCTCCGTGACCTGATCGTCCTGCAGCAGGTGCCGGACGCGGCGGCGAAGGGCCTGATCGACGGTCCGTCGGACCAGATCGAGCGGATGACCGCGCAGGCGCAGCGGATCGGCCCGGCGACCCTCTCCCGGTGTGCGGACATTGTTCACAACGGCCTGGTCGAGATGCGTGGCACCACCGCACCCCGGCTGCTGCTGGAGTTGGTCTGTGCCCGGATGCTGCTGCCCGGTGTCGACGACTCCAGCCGTGGCCTGCTGCAACGGTTGGAGCGGATGGAGCGTCGGCTGACGCTCGGCGGGGACCCGGGGCCGTTGGCCGCCGCCGGCTCCATGCCGGTCGCCGAAGCCGCTCCGGTACGTCCAGCGCCCGCCGCCCACGCTGCGCCGGCTCCTGCCCCAACTGCTTCGGTTGGCGCAGCTACTTCGGTTGGTGCGACTGCCGACCGGGCTCCGGTGTCGTCCGCGCCGACGGCGGCACCGTCTCGTCCGGTGGCGCCCCCGGCGGCGGTCATGCCCGATCCGGTCACCCCCGATCCGCCCGCTCCCGGCTCGGGCACCCCGGGGGTGCTGGACGCCGTTGCCGTACGGCGGCAGTGGGGCGAGGTCGTCGGCATGATCAATCGGACCAACAAGCGCCTCGCCGCCCTGGTACGGGACGCTGTGGTGCGCGACGTCGACAACGGCACCCTGGTGTTGACGGTCAAGTCGCCGGTCCTCGCCCAGATGGTCGTCAGCCACGTTGAGGTGCTGTCGGACGCCATCTACCAGGAGTTTGGCGAGCGGTGGCAGATCCGCTGCGAGGTTGCCGGTGACCAGCGGACCGGTGCCGGCTCGGCCGGACCCCGCCCCACCCCGGCCGCTCCGGCTCGGGAGAACAGCGCTCCGGCCCGGGAGAACGTCGCCCGTGACGCCGGGGCCCGGAGCGCGCCGCCGCCCCGGTCGGCGGCGCCGGCCGACTCGCCGCCCTGGGACACCACGCCCGTGAGTACCGGGGAGAGCCAGCAGGGTCGGGCACAGCCGGCGGTCGAGCACGCGAACGGCGGCCCCGGACGGGGTGCCGGTGCGACACCGGCGGCTGACGTGGAGGAGAACGGGTGGCCGGAGGCGGCGCGCCCGGGTGGGGCGGCAGCCGCTGCCGTACCGGCCGAGACGGGTGGCGACTGGCCGGAGCCGGTCCGCCCCGGCGGCGCCAGCGCGAGCCAGAGCCAGAGCCCGAGCGCGAGCCCGAGCCAGAGCCCGAGCCCGCCTGCACCGGCTGCCCGGGTGGAGAGCGTGCAGGGCGCTCCGAACGGGACGGCGAGTGTGTCCGTACCCGGTGGTCCGGTGGGTGGCGGCAAACCGAGCGCCGGTCTCGCGGCGGCGCGTGCGGCGGCGGCTGGTCGTGGTCCCCGCCCCCAGCAGGCCCAGGTGCGTACGGCAGACCGGGAGTGGGCCGGTGAGCCGCCGTACGACCCGGATTACGACGGTCCGGTCCGGTCGGCGAACGCCGGTTACGAGGGTTTCGACCCGGGGGACGAGCCGCTTGACGAGGTGGTTGACGAGCGGACCGCTCGGCAGACGAGTGAGCAGCAGGCGGTGCAGTTGCTCCAGGAGACGCTGGGCGCGGAGCGGATCGGCGAAATCGACAATACGAAGTAAGTGCCGATAGTTCGGTGATTCACGATATGTGACGACCATGATGAATGGGTCGACTGTCCATTTGCGAGGGATGGTGAACCGGTTAGCCAACCGGTCCGTGATCTCTTATGCTCAGCCGCCCCCTCTCAGAACGGTCAGGACCAGTGCAGCGCGAACTTTCGGTGCCAGAGCGGCTCGGCCTCTTCGGTGTGGCCGTCGCTGCGGCGGCGGCGATCTGGCCGCTGCTGACCGGTGCCACCGGGCTGGCCGCGCCATGCCCGCTGCGTTGGCTGACCGGTGTGCCCTGCCCCGGTTGCGGTCTCACCACGGCCTCGGTGGCCCTGGTCCACGGTGACGTGATCGGCGCACTTCGGGCCAATCCGGTGATCTTCGGCCTTGCCGCGCTGGCGGTGGCCGTGGGTCCGATGCTCGGGCTCCGGGCGATCGGTCTGCTCCGTGCACCGGTCGCCTGGTCCTCCCGGGGACGCCGGGCAACGGGTTGGGGGGTGGCTCTGCTCGCCCTGGCGAGCTGGGCTTTCCAGTTGATTCGGCTCGGCGTCGGCTGAGCATCCTCCCCAAGGAGTACACCCCTGATGTTTGCCAACTGGATCACGCGGGTCGGCGCGTATTTCGTCGACGCCCTGGTCGCCGCACCCTTCGGAATCCTCGCCGTCGTCTTCGGCGGCCCGGGCACCGACGCCGAGACCGGACTCCCCTCCGGCCGCGGCCCGCTCTACTGGGTCTTCATCGTGCTCGCCATCGCGCTGTCCGGATACAACCGCTGGTTCCTGGCGGGCAAGACGGGCCAGAGCTGGGGCAAGAAGGCGCTCGGCATCCGCCTCGTCGACGAGGTCTCCGGCCAGCCGATCGGCGCCGGCAAGGCGTTCCTGCGCGACCTCGCGCACTTCGTCGACAGCATCATCTGCTACGTCGGTTACCTCTTCCCGCTCTGGGACAGCAAGCGGCAGACCCTCGCTGACAAGATCGTCAAGACGGTCGTGGTGAAGGGCTAATTGCCCTCGGGTGGTCATGGGTGCGGTAAATCGCCCGTGATCGCCGGTAACGGGCCATGTCCCGTCGACAAGTGATCGGCGGGACATGGCCTAGGCTGGGGTGGACCGTTTTCGCTCTTCCGAGGAGTCGCCGTGCGTCCGGGTGGACAGCCCAATATGCAGCAGATGTTGAAGCAGGCGCAGAAGATGCAGCAGCAGCTTGCGGTGGCACAGGCGGAGCTGGCTGAGGCCGTACTGACCGGCACCGCCGGCGGTGGCCTGGTCACCGTCACGATCACCGGCGCCGGCGAGATCACCTCCGTCAAGATCGACCCCAAGGTGGTCGACCCGGAGGACGTGGAGACGCTGGAGGACCTGGTGCTGGCCGCCGTACACAACGCCAGCGATGCGGTTCGCAAGCTGACCGAGGAGAAGATGGGCCCGGTCACCGGTGGCATGGGCGGCCTCGGCCTGCCCGGTTTCTGAGCCCCCCGAGATGTACGAAGGTGCGATCCAGGACCTGATCGACGAGTTGGGGCGACTGCCGGGCGTGGGCCCGAAGAGCGCCCAGCGGATCGCGTTCCACGTGCTGTCGGCCGACCCGGTCGACGTCACCCGGCTGGCGACGGCGCTGCGCAAGGTCAAGGAGCTGGTGCGCTTCTGCACCAGTTGCTTCAACGTGGCGGAGTCCGAGCAGTGCCGGATCTGTCGTGACCCGCGCCGTGGCGTCGAGGTGCTCTGCGTGGTCGAGGAGCCGAAGGACGTGGTCGCGATCGAGCGGACCGGGGAGTTCCGGGGCCGCTACCACGTGCTCGGCGGGGCCATCAATCCGCTCGAGGGAATCGGCCCGGACAACCTGCGTATCCGCGAGCTGATGGCCCGTCTCGCCGCTGGTGAGGTCAAGGAGCTCATCCTGGCGACCGACCCGAACACCGAGGGCGAGGCCACCGCGACCTACCTGGCCCTGCTGGTCAAGCCGATGGGGATCGCGGTCACCAGGCTCGCCAGTGGCCTGCCGGTCGGTGGCGACCTGGAGTACGCCGACGAGATCACCCTCGGCCGTGCCTTCGCCGGCCGTCGGACCGTCTGATCTCCTCCCGGCGTCACTTCCGCAACACCGGTCACGATCCATGCCCGCCGGCTTCGGGGGTGCGGCCTTCGCCGTCCCCCGGAGCCGCGAGTCGCTGGCTCCCGCTCAGTCCCCATGCGGAACGCGGGCTGACCGTCCACTCAGCACCAGGCCGACCGATGTGACAGCGGTCGTTGAACCGCATGGCCAGGCGTTATAGATCATCTTCTAGGTGTCGGCTTGGTAGAGATTCGGATCTGGCCGTTCCGTTCGAGGTCCTGAGCCCATTAGCCTCCCGCACACGGACCGTGCCAAAACCCCGGCGTTGGTCATGCGCATGACAGAGGTGAGAGATGCAGGCGAGAGGGCTCAGGTCGGCGATCGCCGTCGCGGCCGTTGCCGTGATGGCCGCCGGCGTGGCGGGATGTGCGGCGAGTGACCGGGACGAGGGTGGAGAGGGAAGCGCCGCCGGTGGCACTTTCATCTTCGCTGGTGCCGGTGACCCCAAGAACTTCGACCCGATCTTCAACGATGACGGTGAGTCGTTCCGGGCGGTCCGGCAGATGTTCGAGACGCTGGTGACCCACAAGCCGGGCACCGCCGATGTCGTCGGCGGCCTGGCGGAGAGCTGGGAGCACGACGCGACCGGAAAGATCTGGACGTTCAAGCTCCGCAAGAACGTCAAGTTCCACGACGGCACCGCCTTCAACGCTGCCGCGGTCTGCTACAACTTCGACCGCTGGTACAACATGAAGGGCGCTGCGGCGCAGAGCCAGATGCTCTACTACCAGGACGTCTTCGGCGGTTTCGCGACCAACGAGGCGGAGACCGCCGGTAAGTCGATCTACGACAAGTGCGAGGCCAAGGACGAGGGCACCGCCGTCGTCTCGCTGAACACGTACAAGGGCGCGTTCCCGGGTGCCTTCGCGCTCACCTCGCTCTCCATCGCCAGCCCGGAGGCGCTGAAGAAGTACGACGCCGACAAGGTGACGCAGAGCGGCGACTCGTTCGAGTACAGCGCCTTCGCCAACACCAACCCGGTCGGCACCGGCCCGTTCACCTTCGGTGGTTGGGACAAGGCCAAGAACGAGATCACCCTGAACCGCTACGCGGACTACTGGGGCGACAAGGCCAAGGTCGACAAGGTGATCATCAAGGTCATCAAGGACGAGACGACCCGTAAGCAGGAGCTGCGCGCGGGCACCGTCCAGGGCATCGACTTCCCGGCGCCGGCCGACCGCAAGGCGCTGGAGACCGAGGGCTTCCAGGTTCTCAACCGCCCGGCCTTCAACATCCTCTACCTGGGCATCAACCAGAAGAACAACCCGAAGCTCGCGGACCTGCGGGTGCGGCAGGCGCTTGCCTACGCGCTCAACCGCGAGCAGTTGGTCCAGACCAAGGCGCCGGGTGGCTCCAGTGTGGCCAGCCAGTTCCTGCCGAACACCGTGCTCGGCTACGCGCCGGACGCGCAGAAGTACGAGTACAGCCCGGACAAGGCGAAGCAGCTCCTCAAGGAGGCTGGCGCCGAGGGCATGACGCTCAACTTCTACTACCCGCCGGACGTCTCCCGGCCGTACATGCCGAACCCGCAGGAGATCTTCACCGTGCTCGCCAACGACCTCCAGGCCGTGGGCCTCAAGGTCAACGGTGTGCCGCGCCCGTGGAACGGTGGCTTCAAGGACGACGTGCAGCAGTTCGGCAAGCACGACCTGCACATCCTTGGCTGGACCGGTGACTACAACGACCCGGGCAACTTCGTCGGAACGTTCTTCGGTCGGGGCAAGCCGGAGTTCGGCGACGAGAAGATGACCGACATGTTCGCCGCCATCACCGCGGCCGACGCGACCGTCGACGAGGCCGGCAAGAAGGCGGCCTGGGAGCAGGTCAACCGGGACATCGCCAGCAAGTGGCTGCCGGCCATCCCGGTCTGGCACGCGCCGCCGGCGATCGTCGTCACCAAGGACGTCAAGGGTCTGGTCGCCAGCCCGCTGACGGCCGAGGAGTTCAACACGGTGACTGTTTCGGCCAGCTGACCCAGCGGTCACCCCGCGTACAGCTGCGGCCCGGGCCGGGCGAACCTGTCCGGCTCGGGCCGCGCCTGCGGGTATCGAGAACATGGTGTGTGAGAGATGTTGCGAGTCATAGTCCGCCGCCTGCTACAGCTGGTGGTGACCCTGATCGCGCTGACCGCGCTGATCTTCGTCTGGCTCCGGAACCTGCCCGGCGGCCCTGTCGACGCACTGCTCGGCGAACGGGCCACGCCCGAGCGGCGGGAACTCCTGACCAAGGCACTCGGGTACGACCAGCCGATCCTGGTCCAGTACGGCAAGTTCATGCAGCGAATCCTGACCGGCGACTTCGGCAACTCGATTCGCACCGGCGACTCGGTCGTCGAAGTACTCGGACGGGCCTTTCCGGCAACGGTCGAGCTGGCCCTCGCCGCGATGATCATCGCGGTCGGACTCGGTATCCCGCTCGGCTACCTCGCTGCCCGGCACCGCGGTCGGACCCTGGACAACCTGACCGTCGGCGGGACGCTGCTCGGCATCTCGATCCCGATCTTCTTCCTGGGCTATCTGCTCAAGGACGTCTTCACCCAGAACATCCACTGGTTCCCGCCGTCCGGGCGGGTCAGCACCGGACTGGACAACACCAACGTCACCGGGTTCTTCGTACTCGACGGGCTGCTCACCCGCGAATTCGACGCCACGGCCGACGCCCTCTGGCACCTGATCCTGCCGGCGGTCACCCTGGCCACCATCCCGCTGGCGGTGATCGTACGGATCACCCGGGCCAGCGTGCTGGACGTGCTCAACGAGGACTTCATCCGTACCGCCGAGGCCAAGGGCCTGCGCCACCAGACCATTCGAGGTCGGCACGTACTGCGTAACGCGCTGCTGCCGGTGGTGACCACGATCGGTCTCCAGACCGGTGCGCTGCTGGCCGGCGCGGTGCTCACCGAGAAGGTTTACAACTGGGGCGGGCTCGGCACACTGATCACCGACTCGATCACCGGAAGCCGGGACTATCCGGTGCTACAGGCGCTGATTCTGGTCGCCGCGCTGGTCTTCATCGTGGTCAACCTGCTGGTCGACCTCTCCTACGCGGTCATCGATCCCCGGGTGCGTGTGCGATGAGCGAACAAGGCGGCAACGTGAGCGAGTCGAACGAACAGGACAGCGGCGTCGGCGCGCCGAACGCGCGAAGTGGCGGGATGACCGGCCGTGGCGTCACCGCGCTCGCCGATCGGAAGAAGGCCCGGCTGGACGAACTGGCGCGAGCGAGCGCCGAGCCCGGTGGCGTGAGCATGTTCCGCGACATCGTGCGGAGGTTGGCCCGTAATCCGGTGGCGGTGACCGGGGCGGTGATCGTCGGTCTCTTCGTCCTGGTGGCGATCTTCGCTCCGCTGATCGCCCCGCACGATCCGAACCAGCGGTTCGACGCTCTGCTCGACGGCCTGACGGCAGACACCATCCCGGGCGCCCAGGACGGGTTCCCGTTGGGTTCGGACCCGCTCGGGCGCGACTTCGCCTCCCGGCTCGTCTACGGCGCCCGGCAGACGCTCCTGGTCGGTGTGCTGGCCACCCTGATCGGGCTCGCCCTGGGTGTGCTGATCGGGGCGGTCGCGGGGGCGTTCGGTGGCTGGGTCGACGTCGTCCTGATGCGGCTCACCGACGTCATGCTCGCCCTGCCGGGCCTGCTGCTCGCCATCACCCTGGTCGCGCTGGCCAGCCGGTCGAGCCAGTGGACGGTCATCTTCGCGGTCTCGATCGTCAGTGTGCCGATCTTCGCCCGGCTGCTGCGCGGCGCGATGCTGGCGCAACGGGAGAGCGACCACGTGCTCGCGGCCCGCGCGCTCGGTGTGAAGGAGCGGTCCATCGTGTTGCGGCACATGCTGCCCAACTCGCTGACCCCGGTCATCGCCCAGGCCACGCTCACCTTCGCGGTGGCGATCCTGGAGGCTGCCGCGCTCTCCTTCCTCGGCCTCGGCGACCCGGACATCAACCGGGCCGAGTGGGGTCTGATGCTCGGCGTCGACGGTCAGCGCTATTTCGAGGTGCGGCCGGAACTGGCCTACTATCCCGCCCTCGCGATCATCGTCGTGGCGCTCGGCTTCACCCTGCTCGGTGAGGCGATGCGCGAGGCGATCGACCCGAAGAACCGGCGGTGACCGAGATGCTTTCGTACGCACACCCGGTCGCTTCGCCCGGGCACCACGGGCAAGAGGGGGAAGCAGCATGAGCCTGCTCGACGTACGGGATCTGAGTGTGGTCTTCAACCGCAGGGGTGAGCGTGCGTTCACCGCGGTCGACCAGGTCAGCTTCTCCGTGGAACCGGGGCAGACCGTCGGCCTGGTCGGCGAGTCCGGTTGTGGCAAGAGCGTGACCAGCCTGGCGATCATGGGGTTGCTGCCGAAGCGCGGCAACAAGGTCACCGGTGAGGTCAGCTTCGACGGGACCGATCTGCTCAAGCTCCGTCCCAACGACATGCGGGACCGGCGGGGCCGGGAGATCGGCATGATCTTCCAGGACCCGCTCTCGTCGCTCAACCCGGTCCTGCCGATCGGCCTCCAGGTCGCCGAGGTGCTGGAACGGCACCAGGGGCGGGACCGCAAGCAGGCGTTGCGTGAGGCACGTGACCTGCTCGACGCGGTCGGCATCCCGGACCCGGACCGACGGTTGGGCGAATATCCGCACCAGATCTCGGGCGGCATGCGCCAGCGGGCGCTGATCGCGATCGCACTGGCTTGCAAGCCGCGCCTGCTGATCGCCGACGAGCCCACCACGGCGCTCGACGTGACCATCCAGGCGCAGATCCTGACCCTGCTCAAGGAACTCGTCGACTCCTCCGGGACGGCGCTCATCATGATCACCCACGATCTCGGGGTGGTCGCCGGACTCTGCGACACCGTCAACGTCCTGTACGGCGGCAAGGTGGTCGAGACCGCCGAGCGGCACGAACTCTTCGCCCGCCCGCGTCACCCGTACACCCATGGGTTGTTGAGTTCGGTGCCCCGGCTGGACTCCCTGCGCGGAGAGCGACTGCACGCGATCCGGGGTTCGGTCTCGGACAACATTCCCTGGACGGAGGGGTGCGCCTTCGCTCCGCGCTGCGACCGGGTGGTCGACGCGTGCCTGGAGGGCGCTCCGCCGCTGGAGCCGACCGCGCCAGGTGGGCGGCTGCGTTGCAACAACCCGGTACTTGAGGAGGTGGCGGCGTGACCGAGTCCACCGCAGAGGTGTCCGAGTCGACCGCCCGAACTCCCGCGCCGAGGCCGGCGCCCGAGGCCGGGGCGCAGGCGCCGTTGGTCGAGTTGCGTGACCTGAAGGTGCACTTCCCGATCAAGAGCGGGGTCCTCTTCGACCGCACCGTCGGGTACGTCTACGCGGTTGACGGGGTCTCCCTGTCGATCAGGTCAGGGGAGACGTACGGTCTGGTCGGCGAGTCCGGCTGTGGCAAGTCGACCCTCGGCCGAGGTCTGCTGCGGCTGGTCGAACCGACCGACGGAGAGATCGTCTTCGACGGCACCGACGTCCGCTCGCTCAAGGGCGAGGCGATGCGCCTGGCCCGGCGCCGGATGCAGATGATTTTCCAGGACCCGCTCTCCAGCCTCGACCCGCGCCAGTCGGTGCAGTCGCTGCTGATCGAAGGGCTCAAGGCGCACGGGCTGGCCAACGACAAGGCGGACACCCTGCGGCGGCTCCGGGAGACCCTGGACGCGGTCGGGTTGCCGGCCTCGGCGTTGCGCAAGTTTCCGCACGAGTTCTCCGGCGGCCAGCGCCAGCGGATCGGCATCGCCCGCGCGCTGGTGCTCGGACCGGACCTGATCGTCGCCGACGAGCCGGTCTCGGCCCTCGACGTCTCGATCCAGGCGCAGGTGATCAACCTGTTGGAGGATCTGCAGGGCGAGCGGGGGCTGACGTACCTGATCATCGCGCACGACCTGGCCGTGGTTCGGCACATCGCCGACACAGTGGGCGTGATGTACCTCGGTGGACTGGTGGAGGAGGCATCCAGCGACGACCTCTACCGGGAGCCGCTGCACCCGTACACCAAGGCACTGATGTCCGCGGTGCCGGTGCCGGACCCGGTGGTGGAGGACCGGCGGGAGCGCATCCTGCTCGCCGGTGACCTGCCCTCGCCGACCAACCCGCCGTCCGGGTGCCGGTTCCACACCCGCTGTCCGTGGGCGCAGCCGACCCGCTGCCGGGACGAGCGGCCGGCGTTGCGGGAAACCGTCGCCGGGCACAAGGTGGCCTGCCACTTCGCCGAGGAGATCGCCGCCGGCCGGATCCGGGCTCACGAGGTGGAGCCGGAGCTGGTCCGTCCGACCGACCTGGCCAGCCCCGGTGAGACCGGTGAACTGATCCCGACCGTCTGACCACGGCACCCCACCGCCCACGCGGTGGAAGTGTGGGAAAGGGCCCCTTCCTACCGCATGAGCGAGAGGAAGGGGCCCTTGTTCACACGGGTCAGCAGGTGGCGAGCATCTCGGCGAGGGTGGACTTCTCGGTCGGGGTGACGGTGAGTTTCCAGTAGTGCTTCACCGCGACCCAGCTCTCGGCGTACGTGCACCAGTAGTCGCGGTTCGGCGGTTTCCACTCCTCCGGTCCCTGGTCACCCTTGCTCCGGTTGCTGGCCGCCGACACGGCCAGGAGCTGCGGTCGGGTCAGGTCGTTGGCGAAGTCACCCCGTTCGGCGTCGTTCCACTCGTCCGCACCGGAGCGCCACGCGTTCGCGAGCGGCACCATGTGGTCGATGTCGACGCCGGCCGGATCGGTCACCGTCCGGTTGTCGTAGACGCTGGTCCAACGGCCACTGACCACGTTGCAGCCGGAAAGCTTGATGTCCTCGCCGTCGCGTTGCAGCACGGTGTCGCGTACGTCGCAGTTCTTCCCGGCGTCGCGCCAGTGTGGGAAGTGGTCCCGGTCGTACCCCTTCATCGAACTGGCCTGCGCGACCGTCAGCTGTTCGAGCTGGCTGGACGCGTTGCCGGTCCCGGTCGAGCTGGGTTCCGGGGCGGCCGTGCCACCCGGCCCACAGCCGGCGGCACCGAGGGCGAGCGCCGTGGCGAGCGCGGCCGAGGCGAGCTGTCGGGCTCCTGGTCTGGTACGCGGGTACGACACCAGCCAAGCTTGCGGTCTGTTCGGGGTATCCGCACAGTATCCGGTAGAGGTTTCGGCGTTTCGTAACATTCGCCGTATCGCGCGAGGCATGTTGAACAGCGTGCCTCAACCGTCAACTCCCCTTCGACTCGCCAGCGCGTCCGGCCGGGGTCTGCTCTTCGCGACGGTCCTCGCCTCCGGGATGGTCTTCCTGGACACGACCGTCGTCAACGTGGCCCTGCCGCACATCGGCCGAGGTCTCGACGCGAATGTCTCGGGCCTACAGTGGACAGTCGACGGCTACATGCTGACCCTGGCCGCGTTCGTGCTGCTCGGCGGCGCACTCGGGGACCGGTACGGCCGCCGCCGGATCTTCCTGATCGGCGTGGTCTGCTTCACCTCGGCCTCGGTCCTCTGCGGCGTGGCGCAGAACATCGAGTGGCTGATCGCCGCCCGTTTTCTCCAGGGCGCGGGCGGTGCGCTGCTGACGCCGGGATCGCTCGCCCTGATCCAGGCCAGCTTCCACCCCGATGACCGGGGCCGGGCGATCGGTGCCTGGTCCGGCTTCTCCGGCGTGTCGACAGCGCTCGGCCCCCTGCTCGGCGGCTGGTTGATCGACGCTCTCTCCTGGCGCTGGATCTTCCTGATCAACGTGCCGCTCGCGGTGGTGGTGGTGTTCGCCGCGCTGCGCTGGGCACCGGAGAGCCGCGCCGCTGGCGCGACGAACCAAGCCGGAGCGGAGGCGGGCAACGTCGGCACCCGGTTCGACATCACCGGCGCGCTGCTCGGGGCACTCGGCCTCGCCGGGATCACCTTCGCCCTGATCGAGGCGGCGCAGCGCACCGGCAGCGCGTCCGTACTGGCGCCGGTCGCCGGGGTGGTCGGGGTGGTGGCGGCGATCGCGTTCGTCCTGCTGGAGCGGCGCAAGGGCGACGCCGCGATGCTGCCCCCGAAGCTCTTCCGACGCAGGCTCTTCTCCGTGCTGAACATCTACACCGTCGTGGTGTACGCGAGCCTCGGCGGGTTCAGCTTCTTCCTCTCCGTGCACCTGCAGAACGTGGCCGGCTTCTCGGCGTTGAAGACCGGCCTGGCGAACCTGCCGATGACCGGGCTGCTGCTCCTCGGCTCGCCCCGGGCCGGCGCCCTGGCCGCCCGGATCGGCCCCCGTCTGCCGTTGACCGTCGGACCGGTGATCGCCGCCGGGGGTGTGCTGCTGCTGCGGGGGATCGGACCGCATGCCTCGTTCTGGGTCGACGTGGTGCCCGGTGTCTTCCTCTTCGGGCTCGGGTTGACCCTGGTGGTCGCGCCGCTCACCACCTCGGTGCTGGCCGCCGTCGAGGACCAGTTCGCCGGTGTGGCGAGCGGCTTCAACAACGCCGCGTCCCGGGCCGGCGGGGTGCTCGCGGTGGCGGCCCTGCCGCTGCTGGTCGGCCTCTCCGGCGCCGCGTACCGGATGCCGGCCGAACTGGCCCAGGCGTTCCGGGCCGCGATGCTCTGGTGCGCCGGACTGATGATCGTCGGTGCGCTGCTCGCCGTCTTCCTCATCCACCGACCGGAGCGGGCAGCCCAGGGATCGCAGCGGTAACGCCACGGCCGGAGGAGGTGCCGTAAGGGTGCGGTGGCTGGACGACCGACGGTGGCCGGACGACCGACCGGCTGGCGGATTCTCCCACCGGTCGGTCGCCCACTGCCGAGTTCAGCCGCGAACGCGGTTGACCGCGCTGGTCACGGCCGTGATCGAGGCGGTGACGATGTTCGCGTCGAGGCCGACACCCCAGACCGTACGACCGTCGACCTCGGCCTCGACGTACGCCGCCGCCTGGGCGTCACCACCGGAGGAGAGGGCGTGCTCGTGGTAGTCCAGCACCCGGACCCTTACGCCGAGGGTTTCCAGTGCGTTGACGTACGCGTCGATCGGGCCGTTGCCGACCGAGGCGAGGGTTCGGATCTCGCCACCGAACCGGACGTCGGCCTCGATCTCGACTTTGCCGTCGACGGTTCCGGTGCGGTACGTGAGCAGCGACAGCACCGGCTGCGGCTGGTGGTCGGCCAGGTAGTGGCTGGCGAAGATGTCCCACATCCGGGTCGGCTCGACCTCGCCACCGGCACCGTCGGTGACCTGCTGCACCACGCCGGAGAACTCGATCTGGAGGCGGCGCGGCAGGTCCAGGTTGTGTTCCGCCTTCATGATGTACGCGACGCCGCCCTTGCCGGACTGCGAGTTGACCCGGATGACCGCCTCGTAGGTACGGCCCACGTCCTTCGGGTCGATCGGCAGGTACGGCACCCCCCAGGTGTACTCGTCGATCGGCACCCCGGCGGCGCGGGCGTCCGCGTCGAGGGCGTCGAGGCCCTTCTTGATCGCGTCCTGGTGCGACCCGGAGAAGGCGGTGTAGACCAGATCCCCCGCGTACGGGTGCCGTTCGTGTACGGGCAGTTGGTTGCAGTACTCGACGGCACGCTTGATCTCGTCGATCGAGGAGAAGTCGATCTCCGGGTCGATTCCCTGGGAGAAGAGGTTCAGGCCCAGCGTGACCAGGTCGACGTTGCCGGTACGTTCGCCGTTGCCGAAGAGGCAGCCCTCGATCCGGTCGGCGCCGGCCAGCAGCCCGAGTTCGGCGGCGGCGACGCCGGTGCCCCGGTCGTTGTGCGGGTGCAGGGAGAGGATGACGCTGTCCCGCCGGGGCAGGTGGCGGTCCATCCACTCGATCGAGTCGGCGTAGACGTTCGGGGTGGCCATCTCGACCGTGGCCGGCAGGTTGATGATCAGCGGCCGATCCGGTGTCGGGTCGATGACCTCGATCACCGCGGCGCAGACCTCCAGGGCGTAGTCGAGTTCGGTGCCGGTGTACGACTCCGGCGAGTACTCGTAGTAGATGTCGGTGTCCGGGGTGTGGATCTCGGCGTACTTCTGGCAGAGCCGGGCACCCTGGGTGGCGATGTCGGTGATTCCGTCCCGGTCCAGCCCGAACACGACCCGCCGTTGCAGGGTGGAGGTCGAGTTGTAGAAGTGCACGATCGCCCGCTTGGCCCCGCGTAGCGACTCGAAGGTCCGTTCGATCAGGTGCTCGCGGCACTGGGTCAGCACCTGGATGGTCACGTCGTCCGGGATCAGGTCCTGCTCGATCAGTTGCCGGACGAAGTCGAAGTCGGTCTGGCTGGCCGACGGGAAGCCGACCTCGATCTCCTTGTAGCCCATCTGGACGAGCAGCTGGAACATCCGCCGCTTGCGCTCCGGGGACATCGGGTCGATCAGCGCCTGGTTGCCGTCGCGCAGGTCCACCGCGCACCAGCGGGGCGCGGCCGTGACCTGGCGGGTCGGCCAACTCCGGTCCGGCAGGTCGACGGAGAACTGCTGCTGGTACGCCTGGTAGCGCTGGTACGGCATCCGGCTGGGGCGCTGCCGGGCGATCGGATCAGTGTCGGTGTCGGACGGGTTGGGCATGGTCGAAGACTCCCGTGGTCATGCGGCGTCAGCGCCGGGAAGAGCGAGGTGTCGGGCGGGAACCGGCTGGTCGACGATGGTCAACCGGCGGGGCTGGACGGCGCGCGTCAACTCCGCGACGAGGTGCCGGCCAGATGGGCCTCGTCGCGGCAGCGAAGGAGAAGCGCCTGCCACATGACATCGGTCACCCTACGTGAGCATTTCCAGTTCGGGAAGCTCGGTCCGCAGTCTGGGATGCGGATCGCATTCTTCCAGGTGGTGCCCGGTGGGTCGACCGAGGAGCCGTCGTCACCCGGGGAGCGCCGCTCCCGCTCAGTTGAGCAGGAGGTCGGCCAGTGGGCGCCGTTGGCGCAGGCCGGTCTCCCAGCGGCGCAGGTCGGCCGGGAGGGAGAGCGGGTCGCCGAGTCGGCCGATCGCCACCACCGCGTGTGGTCGTACGTCGACCGGCAGCTCCAGGTCGGTCCTGAGTCCGGCCAGGTCGACGCCGGCGAGCTGGTGGGCGTGCAGGTGCAGAGCGGTGGCCTGGATGGTGATGTGTGCCACCGACTGGCCGAGGTCGTACGCCGCCTGCGAGGGCGGGCAACCGGTCGGGACGGTGGTGGTGTGCGCCGCGAGCAGTAGCAGCGACGCGTTCCCCGCCCAGCGCTGGTTCGCCGCGCCGACGTTGGTCAGGATCCGCTTGTACGTCTCGTCGTCGCGCTGACCCAGGATGAAGCGCCACGGCTGGTTGTTGCCGGCCGAGGGGGCCCAGCGGGCCGCCTCCAGCAGCGAGAGCACTTCCGCGTCGGTCAATGTCGCCGACGGATCGAATGCGTGCGGGCTCCACCTGGCCGCGAGCAGCGGGGACAGCTCCACCATGGGGTCGAGTGTGCCGTATGGGGCGATCTGTCGTATCGCCGGGGTCACCAGTTGTGAACGATTGCACCCGTACCGTAAAGGGAGATCAACTCGTTGGCGCGCTGGTCGGGGTGGTCGCGACGCTCGGTGTGGGGGGCGCGGCCGTACGCAGGGCGGCACCGGCCACCACCGGACCGGGCAGGGTCACCGTCCGTGGCGCGTCGGTGGGCTGGCCGTTGAGCAGGAGCGTGCCGAACGCCACCCGGGCCGCGGTGAGCGTCCCGTCGGTGTCGAAGCAGTAGATGCCGATGTCCAGCGGGGCGCTGAGCGAGGCGGCGGTGGAGTCGACCGAGAAACAGGTACCCCGCGAGTGCGGCAGCGCGCGGGTGGTCGAGACCGCCAACGACGCCTGGCGGTCGGTGAACACCTCCCGCCAGTCGGTGAAGACGTGCTGCACCCGAGGATCGACGCTCGCGGGCAGCGGCTTGTCCGGGGCCGCGACCCGGACACAGGTGGTCGGGTCCGGGCGGGTGGACGAGGGCAACGCGCACTGGAAGACCCCGTCCCGGGTTGACGCGATAGCGACGTCGGCGGTGCCGCCGAGTGCGCCGCCGGGTACGTCGACCCGCCAGGTGCCGTCGGGAGCGCTGGTCAGCGTGACCGTCCGGTCCGGCTGCCCGCTGCGGGAGAGCGTGTAGAAGGCGCGCAGGTGCCGGTCCTCGGCCGCCGCCGCCAGCGCCGCGAGCTGCGTACGGGCGTCGGTGTCCCCGCTCACCGAGGACGTGCCGGTCGCGGTGACCGCGACACCGGCCGGTGACGTCGCACCCGGGTCGGCGGGAGGTGCGTCACCACTGCCACAACCGCCGAGCAGCATCAGGCCGCTGATCACCACCATGCCGGCAACCAGCCGCCCGCCCGCTCCCGAAGGACCGGCGCTCGGCGCATGTCGGCCGGACCGGCCGGGCGGGTCGGCGGTGGGGGCGGTGGCGGGAGGGGCGGCTGCCGGGCGCATCGTGCCATTGTCGGGCCTGTCCGGGCCTACTGATCAGTCAGTCGGGCGGGCCGTCCCCCGGCGTGTCGCGAGCGCCACCTCAGCAGGGGCACGCTGAGTCGCCCGGCAGGCCGGATGGTGGGATCGTGGCTGCCCCCGGTCCCTGCCGGGCCGGTACCCTGAGGGTCGTTCATACGGCGCCGCCGGTTTGTGGCCGGCGGCGTCGGCACGCTCCGGGTTCAATGGAGCAGGCTGCCCAGAGCCGGCGGAAACGGCCCGGTCGGCAGCGTGGTGGCCGGCTGGGCGGACGCCCGCCGGTGGAAGGAGTAGACCGTCGTGGCACTGGTGGTGCAGAAGTACGGCGGATCCTCCGTCGGCGACGCCGAACGGATCAAACGGGTGGCCGAGCGGATCGTCGCCGCTCGCAAGGCCGGTGACGACGTGGTGGTGGTGGTCTCCGCGATGGGGGACACCACGGATGAACTCCTCGACCTGGCCCACCAGGTCAGTCCGCTGCCACCCGGCCGCGAGCTGGACATGCTGCTCACCTCCGGGGAGCGGATCTCGATGGCGCTGCTCGCCATGGCGATCCACAACCTCGGCTACGAGGCTCGGTCGTACACCGGCTCGCAGGCGGGCGTGCTGACCACCTCGGTGCACGGCAAGGCGCGGATCATCGACGTGACCCCGGGTCGGTTGCAGGGCGCGTTGAACGAGGGCGCGGTCGCGATCGTGGCCGGCTTCCAGGGCGTGTCGCAGGACACCAAGGACATCACGACGCTCGGTCGGGGTGGCTCGGACACCACCGCGGTCGCGCTCGCCGCGGCACTGAACGCGGACGTCTGCGAGATCTACACCGACGTCGACGGGATCTTCACCGCCGACCCCCGGATCGTCCCGAACGCACGTCACATCAAGCAGATCACGTACGAAGAGATGCTGGAGTTGGCCGCCTGCGGCGCGAAGGTGCTGCACTTGCGCAGCGTCGAGTACGCCCGCCGGGCGCAACTGCCGATTCATGTCCGCTCGTCATATTCGCTCAACACCGGCACGATGGTCACCGGATCGATGGAGGAACCCGCTGTGGAGCAAGCACTGATCACCGGGGTCGCCCACGACCGCAGCGAGGCGAAGATCACCGTGGTGGGCGTACCGGACGAGCCCGGTGCGGCGGCCCGGATCTTCGAGACCGTGGCGAGTGCCGAGATCAACCTCGACATGATCGTGCAGAACGTCTCCACCGAGGGGACCGGTCGCACCGACATCTCGTTCACCCTGCCGAAGACCGACGGTCCGACGGCGATGGCCGCGCTCAGCAAGATCCAGGAATCGGTCAAGTTCAAGGGGCTGCTCTACGACGACCACGTCGGTAAGGTGTCGCTGATCGGTGCCGGCATGCGCTCCCACCCGGGCGTCGCGGCCAACTTTTTCGCGGCGCTCGGCGAGGCTGGGGTGAACATCGAGATGATTTCCACCTCGGAGATCCGCGTCTCCGTCGTGTGCCGGGACACCGACCTGGACGCCGCGGTCCGCGCAGTGCACGACGCGTTCGACCTCGGGGGCACAGAGGAAGCCGTCGTGTACGCCGGAACCGGGAGGTAACTCCTCATGGGCCAGCTGCCCACCCTTGCGATCGTCGGGGCGACCGGTGCCGTCGGCACCGTGATGTGCGACCTGCTCTCGTCGCGGAAGAACGTCTGGGGTGAGATCCGACTGATCGCTTCCGAGCGGTCGGTCGGGCAGCAGCGGCTCTGTCGGGGCGAGCAGTTGACCGTGCGGGCGTTGACCCCGGAGGTTTTCGACGGGGTCGACGTCGCCATGTTCGACGTCCCGGACGAGGTGTCGGCCGAGTGGGCGCCGATCGCCGTCTCCCGGGGCGCGGTCACCGTCGACAACTCCGGGGCCTTCCGGATGGACCGGGACGTGCCGTTGGTCGTCCCGGAGATCAACCCGGAACAGGTACGCAACCGCCCCAAGGGGATCATCGCCAACGCGAACTGCACCACGCTCGGCATGATCGTCGCCGTGGCGCCACTGCACCGCGAGTACGGCCTGCGCGAACTCGTGCTCGCGTCGTACCAGGCGGTCTCCGGGGCGGGTCAGCTCGGGGTCGACACCCTGCACGACCAGTTGACCAAGATCGCCGGTGACCGGGGGCTCGGCTCCCGGTCCGGCAACGTACGGCAGGCGGTCGGCGACGATCTGGGTCCGTTCCCGGCACCGATGGCGCTGAACGTGGTCCCGTGGGCCGGGTCGCTCGCCGACGGCGGCTGGTCGTCCGAGGAACTCAAGATGCGCAACGAGTCGCGCAAGATCCTCGGCCTGCCCGACCTGAAGGTCTCCGCGACCTGCGTACGGGTGCCGGTGGTGACCGGGCACTCGGTTGCCGTACACGCAGTCTTCGGCGCCGAGGTGGACGCTGAGGGGGCCCGGGAGGCGTTGCGCAACGCGCCCGGGGTGATCCTGGTCGACGACCCGGAGCGGGGCGAGTTCCCGATGCCGATCGACGCGGTCGGAACGGACCCGTCCTGGGTCGGGCGGATCCGTCGTTCGATGGACGACCCCCGTGCCCTGGACCTCTTCATCACCGGGGACAACCTGCGCAAGGGTGCCGCCCTCAACACCGCCCAGATCGCCGAGCTGCTCGCCGCCGAGTACCTCGCCGGCGCGGCCCGCTGAACCGTTCCATTCAGAGCGGCGGCAGATAGCAGGGGCGGGCAGGTGACGGGTCAGGCGGCGGCGAGACGTACGCCGTCCCGGCCCTCGCGCTTGACGTCGTAGAGCGCGGCGTCGGCGCGGCGCAGGGTACGTTCCGGTGACTCGGCGTCGTTCTGCACCGCCACGCCGACGCTGATCGTCCGGCCGACCCGCCGGGCCGCCGTGACCAGCCGTTCGGCGATCCCCGCCGCCTCCTCCGGCCGGCCGACCTCGATCACCGCGATGAACTCGTCGCCACCGACCCGGTACAGCTCGTCGCCCTGACGGAGCGCCGTTTCCAACGCCCGGGCCAGTTCCACCAGAACCTGGTCGCCGGCCTGGTGCCCGTACGTGTCATTGATGATTTTGAAATCATCCACGTCGATGGCGAGCAGCGCGGTGCTCCCGGGAGTCGTATCGGTGATCCGCTCGCCGAAAGAGCCGTAGTGGCGTAGCCCGGTCAGCGGATCCGAACCGGCCCGTTTCCGCAGGCCAGCGAGGCTACGGAGCCGGTCGAGGCAGATCCATGCCTGGGCGGCGAGCAACTCCAGCAGGTTGACCGTGGTCGGATCCGGTCGCCGCACCAGTTCGTCGGCGACCAGCAGCAGGCCGCCGGTCTCGGCCGGACCCAGTGGTACGGCGATCAGGGTGCTGACCCCGTCCGGCAGCGGAAGTTCCTGCTCGCCGAGGCCGACCGCCC
Source organism: Micromonospora sp. NPDC050417 (assembly GCF_044458865.1). Taxonomy (NCBI): domain Bacteria; kingdom Bacillati; phylum Actinomycetota; class Actinomycetes; order Micromonosporales; family Micromonosporaceae; genus Micromonospora; species Micromonospora sp. NPDC050417. The sequence goes on along the minus strand of NZ_JBITIH010000005.1, from coordinate 207,354 downwards.
CGTCCTCGGCGAGGGTGTAGGCGGCGCCCCGTTCGTGCACCCACGCCGTCAGCCGTTCCAGGGTCGGGTGGGACTGGTGTCGGGTCAGGCTCTTGCGGATCCGGTGTTCAAGGTCACCCTGGGCGTCGTGGGGGCGCTCCGGTTCGACGAGCCGGAGCCCGCTGGGGCGGGCGAGCAGCAGGATCGCCGAGGTGAGCCCGGACACGTCCCGGGCGGCGTCGACCGCGGCGTCGACCAGGCCCGCTTCGTCGACGGCGGCGGTCAGGTTGGCGGCATGCCGCAGCAGCTTCTCGTCGCGGCTCTCCACCGGCGGGCCGCCGAGCTGGGCGATCCGTGCTCCCAGCCGGGCCCCGACCTGCTCGGCGGTTGCCTGCCAGGCCGGCAGGGCCGCCGGCTCGGTCCAGTCCAGCGTCAGTACGCCGACCACCGCGCCGGTCGGGCTGAGCAGTGGTACGCAGGTCTGGGAGTAGACGTCCGGTGGCAGCGTCGGCCCGTCGGTTGTCGGGTGAACTGTCTCGGCCCGGCCGGAGACGAAGACCCGCCCGGCCAGTCCGGTGCGCAGGGGGAGGGTGGCGAAGATCTGCCATGAGCCGGTCGCCGCGACCCGCCGAAGCCGGTCGTGCAGCGGTAGGAGCACGGAGACGTGTGCTGGCGCGTACCGCCCGAGGGCGGTGACGGTCAGCTGGCAGGCCTCCGAGGCGGCCGACGCCATGGGAAGGCAGGCCGTCACAGCGGAGATGACTCGTTCGTGTTCCGGGGGCACCTTTTGTCGTTCCAGGAGGGGCTGAGGGGGTGGTCGACCGGTGGCAGGCCGGGCGGCGCGACTCCAAGATTACCCACGGGTTCTCAGCAGTTCCTTTGAGTGGATCATAGGGAGATCCACCGCCAGTTCCAGGAGCAGGGATGGTCGTTCTTGGTGCCGATGGCGATCACCGGTCGTGTGGTTGCCGTCACCTAACCCGAGAGGTGGGCCGAGCGCCACGTACCCGGCGCTGATCCGCACCCCGCCGGATCGGACGAGACTGACGTACCCGGCTGGCAGGATCGCTGACCGTGACGGATTACGCCTCCATCCTTGCCGACATCGCCATGCGGGCGGACGACGATGCCTTGCCCGCCGACGGTCTGCCCGCGCGGCTGTCCCAGCGCGAGATCGACCGGGCCGAGCGACAGTTGGGATTCGGGCTGCATCCCCTGCTGAAGGCGATATACCGAGACTTCGCGAACGGTGGATTCGGCCCCGAATATCGGCTGTTCAGCCTGACCGGTGGCCCGACGTCGGAGCAGGCCGTCGACAGCTACCTCCGGGCACGGAGCGGGTACGCCGGCACCGAGTGGGCGTGGCCGGAGGGCGTCCTTCCGATCATGACCTGGGGATGTGGCATGTACGCGTGCGTCGACTGCCGCAGCGCCGAGGGGACTGTTCTTCTCTTCGAACCCAATCCCGGCGATCCCGACGCCGCGTGGTTCGTCGACTCGCCCAGCCTCTTGGAGTGGTTCGAGCACTACGTGAACGACACAGGCTGGTGGATCAAAGCTGAGGAGGGCGAGGATCTTGACGAGATGCCGCCCTGGCCAGAGTCCAGGGAACGGGCGGCCAGGTGACCGGCAGGAGGTAACTGAGCACCGTGCCCTGGGAAACAATTCGGGTCGGTATCCCGTGAAGGAGACCGACCCGAATTACACCAACTCGTCGGGGTGGCCGGATTCGAACCGACGACCTCTTCGTCCCGAACGAAGCGCGCTACCAAGCTGCGCTACACCCCGAGCTGCTGACAAATACTAGCCCACCAGCCCCGGTGGTCAAATTCGGTATCCCGGCGGGTGCTCCCCGGCAGCCCAGCGCGTTGCCCGGTGCCGAACTGGCCCGAACGGTCAGCGGGGAATCAGGGTCAGCAGCGACGCCTCAGGTCGGCAGGCGAAGCGGATCGGTGCGGTCGGGTGGGTGCCGACCCCGGCCGAGACGTGCAGCCAGGCGTCCGAGTTCGGCCACCGGTGCAGGCCCTTGGCCATGGAGAGCGGCAGGTCGCAGTTGGTGGTCAGCGCGCCGTAGAACGGCACGCAGACCTGGCCGCCGTGGGTGTGTCCGGCGAGCAGCAACTGGAAACCGTCGGCGGCCATCTCGTCCAGCAGCGGCGGCTCGGGCGAGTGGGTGAGCGCGATCGAAAGGTCCGCCTGCTCCGAGGTGGGGCCGGCGACCGAGCCGTAGTCGTCCCGCTCGACGTGCGGGTCGTCCACCCCGACCAGCTCGACCGTACGGCCACCGGCCTTGAGCGTCGTACGGGCGTTGTTCAGGTCGGCCCAGCCGGCACCGACCAGCACCTCGCGCAGGTCCTCGGTCGGCAGGTCGACGCCCTGGACGTACTCCCGCTCCGGCAGCACGTAGCTCAGCGGGTTCTTCCAGACCGGGCCCTTGTAGTCGTTCGAGCCGAAGACGAAGGCTCCCGGTACGTCCAGCAGCGGCTGGAGCGCCCGCAGCACCCCGGGTACGCCGCCCGGGTGCGCCAGGTTGTCGCCGGTCACCACGACCAGGTCCGGGTCGGTGGCCGCGAGCGATGCCACCCACCGCTGCTTACGTCGCTGGTCCGGTGTCATGTGCAGGTCAGACAGGTGCAGGATGCGCAGCGGTTCCGCGTCGGTGGCGAGCACCGGCACGTCGAAACGGCGGAGGGTGAACAGGTTCCGCTCGACGAGCGAGGCGTACGCGAAAGTGGCTGCCCCGGCCGCGACGGTGCCGGCGGCCAGTCGGAATACGGTGCGCTTCTGCATGGCGCCCAGGGTAGTTTGACGAGTCATGAGCACGCTGAAGGACCTCCTGACCGCTGACATGCGCAACGCCCTCAAGGCACGCGACGAGCTGACCACCTCGACCCTCCGGATGGCGCTCGCCGCGATCGGCAACGCCGAGGTAGCCGGCAAGGCCAAGCGGGAGCTCTCCGACGACGAGGTGCTCTCTGTCCTGACGAAGGAGGCGAAGAAGCGCCGGGAGGCGGCGACCGCCTTCGCCGACGCCGGTCGGGTCGAGCAGGCCGAGAAGGAGCGGGCCGAGGGTGAGGTGCTCGACCGCTATCTGCCGAAGCAGCTCAGCGACGAGGATTTGGCCGAGCTGGTGCGGGGTGCGCTCGCCACGGGCGGCTTCGAGGGCAAGGCCCAGTTGGGCCCGGCGATGAAGGCCAGCCAGGCCGCGGTGGCCGGCCGGGCCGAGGGGGGCAGGGTGGCCGCCGAGGTACGGCGCCAGCTCGACGCCTGAGCGTCTCCTCCGCCTCAGCCGGCCAGCCCGACGATCTCATCCGGCTTACCCAACGGGTTCTCCGGAATCCGGCCGCACGCGATGTCGGTCATGGTCACTCCCGGATCCGGTCCACGGGTTCCGGTCAGCCGCACACAGAGCCGGACGACGACGGTGGCCCGAGCCATGCCGCCGGTTTCGGAGCGGGCGTCGAAGGCGAGGTCGAGGCGGATCCGGTCGACCGATTCCACCTGTCGCTCGAACACGATGGCATGGCGTTCGCCACCCTCTGCCACGCCGGCGACGGCGTCGAGCAGCGCCTGGTCCGAGGGGGCCCGGGGGCTGGCGAGGGTGCCAGAGATGCTCTCTTCGGTCAGCGCCGCCCGCTGTCGTACCTGTTCGGTGGCTTGATCGAGAGCCTGTTCCCGGTCGCTTCGCCCGCAGCCGGCGGCGGCGCCGAGCGCGGTGATCGTGATCCCGGCGACCGCGAGGAGGCTGATTCGCCTCCTCGCGGTCGCCGGGCGGCGGTCGAACCTCACAGGCCCATCTGGTCACGCGTGACGTCGTTCATCACGTCAGCGTAGATCCCCGCGCCACTGATCTTCGGATGGAACGACTGCTGTGAGGTCGGCGAGGGCTTCTCGCCGGGCGTCTGTTCGGCGATCACGCCGTTCACCGTCTCCGGGTCTCCGCAGACCGCCTTGCCGGCGAACCTGGCGATCGGGTTACCGAACCAGACCTGGACACCCTCGGCTTTAACCTCCTGGACCGCTTCGTCCATCTTGGCGGCCAGATAGTCGGCGGTGCTGTTGAGCCAGGGTGCCTCGGCCGCTCCGATACCGAAGATGCACGTACCGTGGTTTTCGAGGAGCCTCGGGTACCCCATCAACATGATCTTCGCGTTCGGTGCCCGTTCGTGGATCTGCCGCAGCACCGTCCTGATGGACGCCTTGATCGGTCCGTTGATCCGATCGATGGTCATCTCGGCGAGCGGCTTGTTGTCGCCCTCCAGCGTGTCGTTCTGGCAGAGCCCGACGGGATCCAGGACGCACTGCTTGACGATGTCCGCGAACCTGGCGTCGTTTCCGCCGATCGAGAACACCACCAGGGTGGTGTTCTCGTCGAGATACCCCTTGTCCAGTTGGGACATTTCGCCGTACTGCCCCACCCCCTCGCTGCCGAAGCCGTTCGTCGGCTTGGGCTGACCGGCCGGCACCGTGTAGTAGGGCAGGAGGTTCTCGCTCACCGCACCGGAACAGGGATGGAACTGGAAGTCCAGTTGCTGGTCCCACTCGTCCGCTCGGGCCCCGAGGTTCTTTGTGCTGTCGGACAACTTCGCCTGCCGGGGCCACGCCTGCTTCGAGCGGTGGCAGACATTCTGGAACTGGACCTCGTCCCCATTGACGATCTCCTTGTAGTCGGACTCCTTGTAGTAGTCGGACCCCCGGTTGGTCGAAGCCCCCTCGCCGGAGGTGTACGAGTCGCCGAGCGCCACCACCTGGTGTCGCGGCTTGCCCGGCAGCTTCTCGAAGGCGATCGCGTCCCAGGCGACATCGTCCACTCCCGTGCCGTCCAACGTCTCGGTCGAGAGTCGTACGGCTGGCGTGCCGGTGAACTGGAACGCGCCGAGGGAGACCCATCGATGCTCCTGTGTCCGTTGCAGGACCACCCGCCGTTTACCGGCTGCGAAGCCTTGGCCGAGGTTCACCTCGTACGTCGCCTGCTGGGTGTGCGCGCCGAGGTCGGGAATGTGCACCAGGACTCTCGCCCACCCGTTGATCTGTTGATTGAGGGTCCAGGTACCGGTGACCTTCATTCGTTGACCCTCGGCGTTGGGAACCCTGGTGTGGCCGAACCAGAAGTGTCCGCCGAACCCTCCGCCGACCTGGTGGAAGTCGACCTTTGCCGGGTAGGTCCCGGCGACCACGTGGTCCTCCGGAAACTGGAGGCCGAACTGTCCGGAGTTGGTCCACGGGCGACCGCAGTCGGGGCGGACCGAGGCCGTGCCGTCCGGTACGTCATCGATCACGAGGGCTCCTGCGGGCAGACCCGACAGCGAGCAGTTGGGTTGATAGGGGGTGGCGTCCGCCTGGTACTCCCACCCGGGGTCGAAGCGGAGTTGCTCGAAACCGCCCTGGTCCCGGTCCTTCCACTGGGTGGATTCGTGCCACCAGCACCGCAGGTCGTAGTAGCCAAGCTGGTTGCGGTTGGCGCACGGTCCCGCCGGCTCGCCCACCACGTCCGGGTCGTCGGGCAGGTAGCGTCCGCCCGGGTGGCAATTGTTGCTGGTGGTGCAGAACAGGTCTACCGGCGGCTTGACCGTCGCCCGGTCGGTACCGGTGACCCACCAGGCCGGTATGAAGGCGGAGACGAGCCGGTCCGGCCCCTCCAGCAGGTCCGGCGGGTGCCCGGCGAAGCCCAGCACCTTCTCGGGGTAGGGCCAGCGCTGCGGGTTCTTCGCGTCCGCGTAGCTGGTTTCGAGGAACGCGTTCCGATTTGCCGGGTATCGCGGGTTGACCGGATTGTTTCCCCAACCCAGCCCCCACGGCGAGCCGTCGCCCTTGTCCGGGAAGAAGCCGGAGTTGTAGGCCCACAGGGCGAAGAACCAGCTCTCCAGCCCGTCCGCGTCGCCGCCGTTGACGGTCAGCCCGGCGCTGCGGGTCTGATTCCACTTGGACTGGAGGATGCGAGCCCCGGCGGCGACGTTCACCGCGAAGTCCAGCGCCACCGCCCGTTGGGTCTGGTACGGGTACGAGGTCTCACCCTCCTTCTCGAATCCGGCCCGCCGCATGCCGTCGGTGACCTGCGCGACGCCATAACCGCAGTCGGACTCTTCCCAGCGGATGTCCCAGTCGTCGGCCTCATCCCCGTTGTAGATGTCCCGCCCGTAGAAGTTGCCGATCAGGGGGTTCGCGGTCACTCCCGGCACGGCCGCCCCGGTGGCCTGCCAGAGATTCGACTCCTGGGCCAGGATGCCGAGCATGACCTGTGACGGCACTCGTCCGCCGCCTACCAGTTCGATCCTCGGGAACAACGCCAGCGGTGAGTACGCCGGCATACCCAGGTTCTTCCAGTTCGCCGGGCGCTCGGCGTAGGGAGTGTTGGTGATCGCCTGGTCCACCGCCCACTCGACCTGCCGGGGCTTGGGCTGCATCGTCTGGTTCTGCGGATCGTTTCGGGGCACCGAACACCACCGCTCGGTGTCCACCGGGTTGGTTGGTGAACCGGGCTCCCAATCCTCGGCAGCGGCGGCTCGCCGGCCGTCTGCGGGTCGGCCACCAGACAGCTTCGGATGGGAGACCAGCCCTTCATCAGTACGAACCCCTCCGGGCAGCACCCGGAACGCGACCTCCGCGCCGGTGGCGAGCACCTTGCCCTCGATCCGGACCGTTTGGCTCTCGTGCGGACCGCCCGCGACGAGGAGGGGGGATCCCGGCGTGTCGGCCCGGCCGACCCGGGTCACCGCGATTTCGCCGAGGGAGGAGATCACGGAGTCCGGGGAGACGTCGATCTGGCGGACCGATTTCGGGAAGTCGGACCGCGTGTTCGATCGGCCGGTGACAAAAACCCGTCCGGCCGCCGCCGGGGAGATGCCGAGTTCGGTGAGCCGGCCGGTCGCGAGCGTCTGGGGGACCGCCCCCGGCTCGGGACGGGCCCGCTGCACGCGCGCCTGGTCGCCGACCCGGTCCAGGTACACCACACCGCCGTCGGCGTCGGGGTGAAGATGGAACGCCACGCCCTGGGTGGCGGTGAGCCGGTTCAGCTTCCCGGTCGGCTCGACCGCGACGAGTCCGGTGCCGCCGGCGGCGACTATTCCGTTGCCGATGGGAATTGCCGAAGTGACCTCGGCGTCGACCGTGATCGGGCTGGAAAGACTGCCCTTGGTCGTGTCCACGGTCACCAGGCGGGATCTGCCGGGCAAGCTGCTGAGTGCCTCCGACTGCTCCCCGCCCAGTTGTGTGATGACGGCTGTTTCACCGATCCCGCAGCCCGGATTGAAGTACGCAAGGGTCGACTGCACCGGAAGTTTCCGGACGGTTCCGGTGGTTAGGTCGACGACTGCGGTGAATGCGCCACGGTCGAACAGATCCGCTTCGTTCGTGAATGTACGCGGCGCGTAGACCACTACCAGCCGGCGGCCAGAACCGGTCAGACAGGCGTTGCCGATCCACAGGTCGGTGTCGAAACCGGGCTCGGCGAGAGTGGCGATTGTTTTCCAGGTGTAGCCGCTTTTCGCCGAAGCGGTGACTATATGGAATCCGTTCGCGTCGCCGGTGGTGGCCCAGGCCAGGTCTGCTGACCGTGCCCAGCCCGTTGGCAGGACCCGGGCTCGGGCGTCGGGGGCGATGGTGTTCGACGAGGCGGATGCCGCGCTCTGCCTGGTGGATCCGGATGCGGAGGTGGGCTCGGGTGGGGTCGGCGCAGCGCCCGCGCTGGGCGGTGCGAGTAGGCCAATGGCGAGTACCGAAGCGATTGTTGCGGCGGCGAGTCGAGTCCGATGTCGACTTCGATTGTTCACGTAAGTCCTCCCCATGCGGCATTCGGGCGGGCCCGGGGAGCATTCGCGCACGACGAGGAGGTGCACGCGAAAGTGTGACCGACCTGGGTGGTCGGTGCGATTCCCCCGTTACCGGTCGGATTCTTGCGAATCCCTGTCGCATCGATGATCCACTATGAATAGAGGATCATGCAAGAGGGCTTTGTCTGCCGTTTTCGCTTGGTTGCCGTTATTCCGACAGCGCCGGAAGTGAGGGACTGCGTCATGTCGGCGAGCCGGGACCGATCCGCGCGGTGGCACCACCCGTCGGGGCGTGTGGGCCGGCGAACAGGGCCTGGGGTGATGGGTGTCGTGATGAGGATGGTTCGCTGCGCTGAGCCCTCGTTCCGGTGAAACGGTATTACTCCCCGTGTGGCGCCGGTGACGGAGCCGACTCTCACCCTGGTGCATGTTGACCTTGGTTGCAAGGTGTCGGGACTTGTGACGAAGGTCTCTATCCATCGATCTACGTCGTGGTGGTCGTGAGTGAAACGGGTGGTTGATCCGGGGTTACCTACCCGATGGTGGCGTCGCAGGTGTCCGTGCCCGGGTACGACGATGGGCGGGCCCCCTCGGGTGCCCGCCCATCACTGTCTCGCGTACGACCTCTGGCTACTGGCCCGGCGGGCGGCCCAGGTTCGGGCCCCGGGGACCGTCACCAGGCTGCCCGGGAGCGTTGTTGCCGGGCGAGGGGGAGTTCGACCCCTTGCCGTTGCTGATCTCGATCGTCACCGCCCCGCCCTTGATGGTGCGCCCGCTCGGGTTGGTGCCGGCGGCAGTGCCCACGGGGCACTTCGAGTCGACCTGCTTGGTCGAGACCTCGACCTCGAAGCCCGCGCCCTTGACCCGGCTCCGGGCCGTGTCGACCGGCTGGCACTCCACGTTCGGAATCGAGCGCTGGTCGCCCTGGACAATCTTGCCGTTGGGCGGGGTGAACTGCTGGGACGGTTTGCCCTTCATGGCGTCCCGCAGCGTTTCGTAGACCGCCGGGTCGACCTTGTCGTGGCGCATCTTCTCGGTGGTCTCGGGCCAGTCCGGGTCGGCCAGGATGCCGGCGACGGCGAGCTGCTTGGTGGTGACCACCAGGGCGGCCGTCCGGTCCGAGTCGGTGGTGCCGCTCTTACCGGCGACCGGCTTGTCGACCTCGCCGCGTACGGCCTGGGTGGTGCGACCCTTGCACTGCGAGGTCGAGGAGTTGTCGCCGACCGGGCAACGGGCGGCGTCGATCGCCGCGCGCGCGACCTCCGTCTTGAACCGCTGCTCACACCGGGGGCTCGCCACGTCGAGGGTCTTGCCGGACTGGTCGCGGATCTCCTGCACCGGGATCGGCTCGCAGTACTTGCCGTCCGCGGCGAGGGTCGCGTACGCGTTGGCCACGTCGAGCGGTGTGGTCGCGGAGACACCGAGGGTGAATGCGCCCCAGTTGTCGGCGCCGCCCTCCTCGGTGGTCATGTCGGCGTCCTTCTGTGACCGGAACTGGATGCCGAGCCGCTTGGCCACGTTGATCGAGTTGAGTGCGCCGACCCGCTCCTGTAGCGGCACGAAGTACGTGTTGACCGACGCGCCGAAGGCGCTCCACATGTTGTGCGTACCGGTCATGCTCTTGCTGGCGTTGCGCGGGCAGTAGTCGTCGGTGCCGGGGCAGGCTCCGTCCCCGTTGAACTTCACCGGGTATTTGGAGTGGTACATCTCCGGCGCGTTGATGGAGTAGGCCAGCGGGTAGCCCTTCTCCAGCGCGGCCACCAGCGGGAAGATCTTGAAGGTCGAGCCGGCCTGGTAACCGGTGATGTCGCCACCGCCGGTGATCAACGGGTTGGTGGTGTTCGGGTAGGTGCCCCGGGTGCCCTTCGGCGCCTTCTTGTTGGTGGAGAGCCCGTTCTGCGGCTTGTTCGGGTCGTCGAGCTTGTAGTTCCGGTTCACCGCGAGGGCGCGTACGCGGCCGGTGCCCGGTTCGATGCCGGCCAGCATCAGCGCTTCCGGGTTGCCGGTCTTCATGTGCTTCTCGACGGCCTTCTTCGCCGCCTCCTGCGTGGTGACGTCGAGCGTGGTGACGATGCTGTAGCCGCCCGACTTCAGCCGCCGCTCCCGGTCGTACGTGGTGGCGCCGAAGGTCTCCTGATCCATCCACCAGCGGTAGAAGAAGTCGCAGAAGAAGCCCCAGTGGTTCCTGCTGGTGGCGACACAGCCGTTCGGCGCCCGGTGGCCGGTGATGACCATCTCGGCGGCCTTCGCGGCGGTCGCCTGCTCCGGCGTGATGGCGCCGATGTCGCGCATGTTGTCGATCACGTAGTCGCGCCGCTTCAACGCCCGGTCGAAACCGTCGGTCGTGGTCGGGTCGTTCTGCGACGGCGCCTTGACCATGCCGGCGAGCATTGCCGCTTCCTCGATCTTCAGGTCCTTCGGGTGCTTGTTGAAGTAGACCTGACTCGCCGCGAAGATGCCGTACGCGCCACGGCCGAAGGGGGCGATGTTGAGGTAGCGCTCGAGGATCTCCTCTTTGGAGAGCTCGCTGTCGATCTGGATCGCATACCGCATCTCGCGGAGCTTGCGTGCGGTGGTGTCCTCGGTTGCCGCCACCACGTCCTGCGGGTGGGTCGCCGAGTAGGCGATTGCCTGCCGCACATACTGCATGGTGAGGGTGGAGGCGCCCTGCTGGGTCTCATTGGCGCTCTGGTTCGCGGCGAAGGCGCGGGCGATGCCCTTCATGTCAACGCCGTTGTGTTTGTAGAAGTCGTGGTCCTCGGCGGCGATGATCGCCTGCTGCATCACCGGAGCGATGTCGGCGATCGGGACGTCGCGCCGGTTCTCGTCGTACATCGTCGCCAGCACTGTCTTGCCGTCGGACGCGTAGAGGTAGCTGATCTGCGGTGCCATCTTGACCGTCAGTTCGGTCGGCAGCTTGTCGAAGGTCTCGGCACCGGCCTTGGCGGCCAGGCCGGACATCGCCACCGCGGGGAAGGCAGCCGCAGCGACCACCACCCCGGCCAGTAGGCCACAGATCAGCAACGATGCGCCATTGGCAAAGACATTGTGGTCGCGTTTCCGCATCCGGGTCACCTCGTCAGGGTACGTGAGTCAGCATCGAGGTCGCGCTCCGCGTACTTTCCCCATTTCCTGCGGGCGCTGGTCTCGTTGTGCTAAACGCACGGACCCAGGCGTGCGGTTGCGGGCACCGTGCTGCCGAGTCTCCTACATCCGACGGATCTCCGCAGCGTTTTCGTACATCGCAACTGGGTAGACAGCGCGGACGCCCGGGCAAAGAGCCCGGAGTGTCCGGATTAATGAATTTGGCCGACAACGTTGCGTAATCAGTCGACTACAGAGCATGATGGTCCGGCGAGGGAAATCGCACGTCGTCCGTGCCGCCTGGGGGCAGGCGCGACGGATGGCCGGGGGGTTAGTGGCCGGCTGATCGGCACGAGTCGGTAGCGGGAAAAGCAAGGGGGGACGTGAACAGATGGGCATGATCACAGACTGGCCCACTTTGGCGGCATGTCAGAACGGTGACCCTGACGCGCTGTTCGTACAGGGCGCCGAACAGAACGTGGCGAAGCGGATCTGCCGAAGTTGCCCGGTGCGCTACGAGTGCCTGGCCGACGCGCTCGACAATCGAATCGAGTTCGGCGTCTGGGGTGGCATGACCGAGCGTGAACGGCGGGCGCTGCTCCGTCGGCACCCGCAGGTGGCCAGCTGGCGCAAGATGTTCGAGGCCGCCTTGAAGAACAAGGACAAGTCTCTGGTCACGGCCGGCTGATCGCGGCGCCTATCGTTCGCAGCCCGTCGACGTCATGCACGTCGGCGGGCTGCGCCGTGACCGCCACCATCGGCACCATCGGGTACGCGTCGGTGAAGACCGCGGCCACCCGCTGCTCCCGGGCCGCCTGCTGAGCCAACGCGGCGTGCACCCGAAGCGTCTCCACCGTGGTCTCGTGACCACCCAGCTCCGCCAGCCGCTCCGCGGCGGCCAGGCTCTGCTCCGCCGAGAGATCGGCCGCCGTGGTCTGGTGCACCCGGTTGAGCACCAGCCCGGCGAGCGGCATCCGGTCCTCGCCGAGCCGCCCGGCGAAGTACGCCGCTTCGCGTACCGCGTCCGGCTCCGGCGCCGCGACCAGCAAAAACGCCGTCTCCTGCGCTTGCAGGATGCGGTACGTCTGCTCCGCCCGCTGCCGGAAACCGCCGAACATCGAGTCGAGGGCCGCGACGAACCCGGACAGGTCAGTGAGCAACTGGGCGCCGAGCACCCTCTGCACCGCCCGAGAGAACATCCCGAACGACGCCGTGACCAGGCTGAACATGCTCCGGCCGCCGGACCGGGCCGGGGCCAGCAGCAGCCGCAGCATCCGCCCGTCGAGGAAACGGGAGAGCCGGGCCGGTGCGTCCAGGAAATCCAGGGCCGACCGGGACGGTGGCGTGTCGACCACGATCAGGTCCCACTCGCCCCGGGCGTGCAACTGTCCCAGCTTCTCCATCGCCATGTACTCCTGCGTACCGGCGAAGGTCGAACTCATCGCCTGGTAGAAGGGGTTGGCGAAGATCTCGGCGGCCTTCACCGGGTCGCTGTGCGCGAGCACCACGTCGTCGAAGGTCCGCTTCATGTCCAGCATCATGGCGTGCAACTCGCCGCCACTCGCCTCCACGTCGATCCCCTTGACCTGCCGTGGCGTGTTGTCCAGTTCGGTCAGGCCGAGTGACTGGGCCAGCCGGCGGGCCGGGTCGATGGTGAGCACGACCGTACGTCGTCCGTGCACCTCGGCCGCGCGTAGCGCGATTGCTGCGGCGGTGGTGGTCTTACCCACGCCACCCGAGCCACAGCAGACCACGATCCGCACACCGGAATCGGCGAGGATCTGGTCGACATCCAGCTGTGGCGCTGGTTGATCGGAAGGCACCATCCGAGCGTATCGGGATTGGGGCTCCCACTGCCCGGGGCAGCGCTCAGGTGTGAGTCAATCGGCGCTGGCCAGCACTGCTGCCAGCCGATCCAGGCCGGACCGGTCGACCCCTTCCGGCAACAGTGGTAACACCGTTATCGGCAGCCCCAGCTCCACCAGGTCGGAGCGGAGCGATTCCTCCAGTTCGCGTCGGGTGAGCTGGTCACGGGCCTCGGCGTGCAGCGCGGCGACGGTGGCGCGGTCGGCGGCCAACCCCGCAGCGGCCAGCCCCCGACGCAACTCCGCCTGGCTGACCTTCGCCGCCAGCAGCGGCGGACGGGCGCCGTTGACGATCACCCGACCGATCGGGATGCGCAGTTTGTTCAGCTCGGCGATCGCGTCGACCGTCTCCTGGACCGGCATCTCCTCCAGCAGCGTCACCACGTGCACCGAGGTGATCGGCGAGCGCAACAGGGCCGCCACACCCTCGCTCTGGGTCTTGATCGGCCCGACCTTGGCCAGCCGGGCGGCCTCGGCGGTGACGTTGAGGAACCGGCCGATCCGGCCGGTCGGCGGTGCGTCCAGCACGACCGAGTCGTACACCCGGCGCTTCTCGGCCGTCCGGGTGGTCGCCTCCTTCACCTTGCCGGTGAGCAGCACGTCCCGTAGTCCCGGTGCGATGGTGGTGGCGAAGTCGATCGCACCGAGCTTGCGCAGCGCCCGGCCGGCGGCACCGAGTTTGTAGAACATGTCCAGGTATTCGAGGAGGGCCTCTTCGGGATCGACGGCGAGTGCGCGTACCTCCCCGCCGCCGGGAAGCGCGACGATCCGTCGTTCCTCGTACGGCAGCGGACCGGTGCCGAAGAGCTGGGCGATGCCCTGCCGGCCCTCCACCTCGACCAAGAGGGTGCGCCGTCCGTCAGCGGCCAGGGCGAGCGCCAGCGCGGCGGCGACGCTCGTCTTCCCCGTCCCGCCCTTGCCGGTCACCACGTGCAGACGGGCGGGCCAGCCCGTACCGGGCTGACCCTCCGACGCGTCGTCACCTGCTCGCACGTATACGAGCGTAACCAGCCGTGCCGGCTAGCTGACCTCGCAGACCCGCCATCCGGTCTTCTGGATCACGGTGAACTTCAACTGCTGGTCGACGGTCTTCTCGTCAGCGGTGGTCATGGTGAGCTGGACCGAGACCGTTGCCTGGACATCGGTCTGGTTTTCGACCTTCGGCTTCTGCCACTTGAATCGCGGAGTTTTGTAGGTGGTTGAGAGCTTTTCCACCTCTTCCACCTTGTCGGCGATGTCTTCCTCGTTGCCCGCCTGCGAGCAGACCAGCGCGGCGGCCTTCTCCGCGTCCTTGTCGACGTAGACCGCCTTCAGGAAGTTGTCGACCGCGCCCGCGGGGTTGGTCGCGCCCTCGCCGACCTCGGTGTTACGCAGAAGAAGGAACGCGGCGGTGCCGCCCCCGCCGCAGAGCACCAGCGCTGCGGCCAGCACGATCGAGGCGATGAGCAGGCCGCGCTTCTTCTTCGGCGGCGCCTGCTCCGGCGGTGGGTATCCCGGTGGCAACGGGTAGCCGGGCTGCCCGAACTCCGCCGATCCCGGGACCGGCTGCCCCGGGTACGGCGCACCCGGCACCGGCTGACCGGGTTGTCCCGGGTACGGGGTCCCAGGCGCGGGCTGTCCAGGCCAGTTCTGTGGCGGGATCGGCTGGGTCGGAATCGGCTGGGTCGGGACCGGTGGCGTCGGGACCGGCGCTACGGGAATCGGCTGGGTCGGCGTCTCCGGCTTGGGCGCCTCGGTCGCGGCGGTGGGCTCCGTCGGTGCGTCCGCTGCGGTGAGCCCCGCCTCTGGCCCGGGGGCCTCGGCGTCCGGCGTGACAGGCGCGGCGTCCGGCGTGACAGGCGCGGCGTCCAGCGTGACAGGCGCCGCGTCCGGTGTGGTCGGAGCTGCCGGGGTGGGCTCCTCGTCGCGGGGCGGCTGACCACCCGGCGGTTCGGCAGGGCCGCCGTTGGGCGGTTGAGTCATCGTCTCCCCCGTAGGGCCTCGGTACGCCGGCCCTGCGGCAGCCCCTTCGGTGCACCGGCGGGCCGCGCGAGCTGGCGCAGTGATCAGGCTTGGCGAGAGAGCATACGTGCCCGCTCGCGGCTGAGGGTAGTTGTCGCGTGCCAACCGAAGGTCGTGGCGTACCGCCAGCAGTGTGATCTCGATTCCGGCGTTGCCGTTGCCGCCGGGTGTCCGTTGGAGCATGCGGGGGTGGCCGGCACCGGGACCCTGGGGCGAATGCCCGTAGGCTGTCCGGCACATCCGTACGCCGTCCGGCGCAGCAGCCGACAACGAGGGGGCCAGCCAGCGATGCAGAAGTGGGAGTACGCCACGGTGCCGCTGCTCACGCACGCGACCAAGCAGATTCTCGACAACTGGGGCGAGGACGGTTGGGAGCTGGTGGGTGTGGTGCCGGGTCCGAATCCGGAGCAGCTCGTCGCCTACCTGAAGCGGCCCAAGGCATGAGCAACGGTCCACACGCCAAGCTCGCCGAGCTGGGGCTGAGCCTGCCCGAGGTGGTCCCACCGCTCGCCTCGTACGTGCCGGCGGTGCAGTCCGGTCGCCATGTGTACGTCTCCGGCCAGTTGCCCATGGTCGACGGGAAGCTGCTCGCCACCGGCAAGGTGGGCAACGGCGTCTCCGCCGAACAGGCGAAGGACCTGGCCGAGCAGTGCGCCCTGAACGCGCTCGCGGCCATCGACTCGCTGGTCGGCCTGGAGAACGTCGTCAAGATCGTCAAGGTGACCGGTTTCGTCGCCTCGGCGGAGGGCTTCACCGGCCAGCCCGGTGTCATCAACGGCGCCTCGAACCTCTTCGGTGCGGTCTTCGGTGAGGCCGGCCGGCATGCGCGCAGCGCGGTCGGCGTGGCCGAGCTGCCGCTGGACGCCCCGGTCGAGGTCGAGGTCATCGTCGAGGTCGCCTGACCCGTACCGGCCGACCACCGGCCGATCCGGTGGCGCGAACCGGCACACCTGGGCTGCCCGGACCAACCCCTCGACCGGGTACGTCCGGCACCCCAGGTGTGCGGGTTCGCGCCGTCAGGGCGGGTACGCCCGCCAACTCGACTCGGCGTCGTCATCTGCTGGCCGTACGATTCCAGCCATGACTGGGCACGTGAGCGCGCCGGCCGCGGCGCTGGTCGACCAGCTACCGAGCTGGGTCACCCTGCTCAGGGCACCCAATCCGGGACCGATGACCCTGGACGGCACCAACACCTGGCTACTGCGGGCGCCGGGGCAGGAAACGGGCGTCGTCATCGACCCCGGTCCGGCCGACGAGGAACACCTCGCCCGGATCGCCGCCCAAGGCCCGATCGGTTTCATCCTGATCACCCACGGGCACGCCGATCACGTCGAGGGCGCCCGTCGCCTCTCCGACCTGCTGGGCGGAGTGCGGGTCTTCGCGGCTGACCCGACCCACTGCGTCGGAACCGCACCGCTCGACCCGACCGAGAGTTTCGACGCGTACGGGCTGGAATTCGACGCCCTGGACACCCCCGGCCACACCCGTGACTCGGTCTGCTTCCTGGTCGAGCCGACGACCCCGATGGACGGACAGGCGCAGGCCGCCGTCTTCACCGGGGACACCATCCTCGGTCGGGGCACCACCGTCGTCGCCCACCCCGACGGCGACCTGGGGCAGTACCTCGACAGCCTGGAACTGCTCACCGCGTACGACGGGTTGCCGGCCCTGCCCGGCCACGGCCCGGCACTGGCCGACTGTGCCGCCGCCGCGCGGTTCTACCTGGCCCACCGCCGGGCCCGCCTCGACCAGGTACGGCAGGCGGTCGCCGCCGGCGCGACCACCGCTCCCGAGGTCGTCGCCGTGGTCTACGCCGACGTGGACCGCTCGCTCTGGTGGGCGGCCGAATGGTCGGTCCGGGCCCAGCTCGACTACCTCGAACGGCGGGAACGCGACGACGACCCGGCGGGGGCGGGGCAGGAAGTCGGATCCAGCGGGCAGGAACGGGAATCGGGACCGGGGGTCAGCGGGTTGGACCTCCCGTGACCTGCCCGGTGTGTGGAACCGTCGCCGTGCCCGGCGCGCGGTTCTGCCACAACTGTGGCGCCGCGCTGCCGGCCGCCGCGACCCTGCCGGCGGCCGAACGCCGGGTGGTTACCGTCCTCTTCGGCGACCTGTCCGATTTCACCTCCTGGTCGGAGGACCTCGACCCGGAACGGGTAGGCGCGGTCACCGACCGGGTCCTCGCCGCCCTCGCGGGCGCGGTCAAGACCTTCGGCGGACACGTCGACAAGCTCACCGGCGACGGCATCATGGCCGTGTTCGGTGCCCCCGTCGCGCACGAGGACGACGCCGAGCGGGCGGTCCGGGCGGCGCTCTCCATGCAGAAGGCGGTCCGCCGGGTCCTCGACGACGAGCGTGGCGGTGGTGCCCCGCTCGGCCTGCGGGTCGGGCTCAACACCGGTGACGTGGTCGCCGGCATCCAGGCCGCGATCGAGTACACGGTCATCGGCGACACCGTGAACACCGCCGCCCGGCTCGCCGACGCCTCCGCGATCGGTGCGGTCTACGCCGGTGCCGGCACCGCCGCCGTCACCCGGCACGTCGCGTCGTGGCGGCAGTTACGGCCGCTGCGGCTCAAGGGCAAACGCCAGCCGGTCGAGGCGTACGAACTGCTCGGGCTCCTGGACGCACCCGGCACCCGCTCCGGACTCGGGGACGAGGCGCCCTTCGTCGGCCGGGAGACCGAGATCGGGCGGGTCGCCGGACGGCTCGCCGAAGTGATCGACCGGAACGACTCCCGGGTGTTGCTGATGACCGCCGAGGCCGGGGTGGGCAAGTCCCGCTTCGGCGCCGAGGTCGAACGGCTCGCCGCGGGGTACGACGTCGGAACCGGCCGGTTCGCCGCGCACACCGGTGCGCGGGTGCTCTCCGTACGCTGTGCGGCCTTCGGCGAACGGCGCCGGCTCGCCCCCCTGGCCGACCTGGTCCGGGCGGCGGTGGGTCTGCCCAGTGGGGGCGGTGCGGCGGTGACCCGACCGGTGGTCGAGGAGCGGCTGCGCCGGCTCGGCCAACGGCTCGCCCGCTTCCGGGTGGACCAGCCGCCGATCGCGTCCGAACTGCTGCTCGCCCTGCTCGGCCACGGCGACCTGGCGCCGGCCTCCGGTGTCCCGGTCGGGGCGGAATGGGCGCCGACCGGTCCCGTACCGGACGCCAACGCGGTGCCGGCGGCCGTCGCCGACCTGCTCAGTACGCTCGCCGCCGAGACTCCGATGGTGGTCATCGTCGACGACCTGCACGACGCCACCCCGGAGACGGTGGAGGCGCTCGGCGGGATGCTGTCCCGGTTGACCGGACCGGTGCTGGTGCTGCTGCTCGGCCGTCCCGAACTGGTCCGTACGGCCGGCACACTGACGGGGGTGGCGGACGCCGAGGTGTTCCCGTTGCCGCCGTTGCGGGGCGCCGACGCGGCCCGGCTGCTGACCGCGTACCTCGGGGGCGGCCGGTTGCCGCAGGCGGACGCGGACCGGCTGCTCGCCACCGCCCAGGGCAACCCGTTCTACCTCGCTGAGCTTGTCACCCTGCTGATCGAGCGCGGCGCCCTGACCGCCGTACGGGACGGAGAGGCGGGCCCGGTCGGCGGCACCGCCGTGACCGGTACCGGCGCCGCCTGGCAGCTCGTGCCCGGATCGCTCGGCAGTCGCCTGCTCTCCCGCGACCTGGCCGCTGTCCTCGCCGCCCGGATCGACGCACTTCCGGTTGACGCCCGTTCGGTGCTGCGCGACGCCGCGGTCATCGGCGACACCGTGCCGGCGGGTGCGTTGGAGGCGCTGCGTGAGCGCCGGATCGGCCGGGACGGTGGTGCCGCCACAGTGGATACCGTCGAGCTGGACCGGGCGCTCGAAGAGCTGTTGCAGCGACGGATGCTGCACCGCACCCGGGACGGTTACACCTTCGCCACCCCGCTCATGCGGGAGGCCGCGTATGCCGGTCTGGGCAAGGCCGACCTCGCCGAACGGCACGCCGCGCTGGCCCGGTGGGCGGCCCGGGTCGACGTCCCGGCGGCGGCCGGTGGGGGGACCGCCGTCGACGACGGCACGACGACGGCCGGTGCCGACCGATCGGGCCTGCCGGACGAGCTACGGGACGCGTTTGTCGCCGAGCATGTCGAACGGGCGAGCGCGCTCGCCGACGCGGTCGGCCTCCGGACCGACTCCGTTGCCCGTACGGTGGCGCCGCTGGGCGTGACGGCGCTGAGCCGATCCGCCCGCAAGGCCATCGCCGCCGGGGAACCGACGCTCGCGGTCGAGTACGCCGAACGCGCGGCCGTGCTCGGCGGCGACGAGGTGTCGGGCCCGGACCAGTTGGTGCACGCCCGAGCCCTGTTGCAGATCGGTCGCCCAGCCGACGCCCTCTGCTTCGCCGAGAAGATCGGCGCCAATGCCGGCGAGGACGCGGTCAAGCGGGCCGGTGCGCTGCTCGTCGCCGGGCAGGCGTACCAGGCGATCGGCGACCACCAGCGGGCGGTGGCGTCGTGGCAGGAAGCGTTGCAGGTGGCGACCGCCGCCGACCTGCCGGCGCCCCGGGCCTCGGCGATGCGCCGGCTCGGCATGGCCGACTTCTTCAATGGGCGGTTGAGTCAGGCGAGCAGCCGGTTCGCCGGGGCGTACCAGGTCAACCGGGCCGCCGACGACCGGCGCGGGCAGGCGTGGTCGTTGCAGAACCTTGCCTGGGTGACCACCACCCGGGGCGATTTCGCCGGCACAGACGCGGTGCTCGGTCGGGCGGCGCGGCTCTTCGCCGAGACCCACGACCCGGTCGGTCAGGCGTGGTTGCGGGGCACCACCGCGTTCGCCCGGCTGCTGGCCGGACGGCTCGCCGAGGCTCGCCGGCTGGCTCGGGTCTTCCTGCCGTTCGGTGAGCGGGTCGGCGAGGCGTGGGCGGTCGGCACGTTGCGCGCGGTCGAGGCGTTCGCCGCGGCCGAGTTGGGTGAGTTGACCGAGTCCGACCGGGAGGCGCGTCGGGCGTACCGGGACTTCGCCGCCGTCTCGGATGACTGGGGCAGGGGGTTCGCCCTGGTCGTACGTGGTGTGGTGGCGCGTGGACTGGGTGAGCCGGAGCACGCGCTCGACCTGCTCACCGATGCCCTGGAGTACGGCGAGCGGACCGCGCACCCGTTGCTGACCGGGCTGGCGGGCACGTTGCGCGGGTTCGTGGCGTTGCAGCGGGGGGATGTGGAGACCGCCGAGCGGGACGCGCGGGCGGTGCTGGCCGCGGTCGAGCCGCACAATCCGTTGGCGCCGGTGCAGGTCGGTCCCCGGGTGCTGCTCGCCACCGCCCGGTTGACCGCCGGTGATCCGGGCACGGCGGTGGGGTTGCTGGCACCGCTGGCGACCACCGTGAGTTCCCCGTCGTTGCTCTTCTCCCGGCAGCAGACCCTGGCCCGGTACGCGTCCGCGCTGCTCGCCGAGGGGCAGCCGGTGCAGGCGCTGGACTGGGCGCGGCGGGCGTCGACCGCCCCGGCGGAGGACGTACGCAGTGCGGTGCTCGCGGCGGGGACGTTGGCCGAGACCCTGGCCGCGGTCGGCGAGTACGCCGAGGCGGGTGCGGCTGCGGCGGAGGCGGTGCGGTTGGCGTACTCGACCCAGCAGGTGAGTGAGCGGGCCGGTGCGGATGCGCTCTGCGCGAGGCTGGCGCCGTACCTGCCGGCTCCGATCGACGTGGCCGCGCTCGCGGCGGCGGCCGGTCTGGCGGAGTCTGCCGGTCTGGCCGAGTCCGGCTCGTCCACACAGCCGCTAGCGTAGATCTTCCACGGTCCACTGCGGACGTCTTCGGTTCCGGGGCGGGCCCTCCGTTGGCCGGGCAGTCGCGGTGGGTGGCCGCGACCCACGGGGAGTGTCTGGAGGAGACGGATGAGGCTGCCGCGTTCCGCTGCCGGCTGGACGATTGCCGTCTTCGGCCTGCTCGCCCTGGTGCTCGGTCTGGTCGGGCTGATCCGTCCGGAGGCGTTGCTGCGTCTGCTGGGTTTCGAGGTGATCGCGGCGGCGGAGCGGGCGAGTGGGGACTACACCCGTACCTATATGGCCGCGTCGTCGATGGCGGCGGTGAACATGGGGGTTTACTACCTGGTTGCCGCGCACACTGAATGGCGAGCCTTCTTCCGGTTCACGGTGATTTTCCGGTTGGTCACCTTCAGCGTGTTCTCCATTGTGGTGCTGACCGGTTCCGCGCCCGGGAAATTCTTCGGTGTCGCGCTCTGGGAAGGGCTGGGTGCGGTGGCCACGGGCGTGGGGCTGTGGCTCGACGCCCGCCGGGGGAGGGTGGCTCCGACCTCGCCGGCGACCGGTGCTGTCCGGTCGCCGACCGATGCGGGCCACTGAGGCGTCCGACCTCTTCGGTATTTTCGTTGTTGTGACGGACAACCCGGCAGGCGCGCTACCGAAGCCAGTGGTGCCCGGTCTGACGGATTTGCACGTGTTTGCCCGAGGTGGTTACGCCACCGTCTACCGCGCCACCCAGGGGTCGGTCGGGCGCGAGGTCGCGGTCAAGGTCGAGAACCGGACCCTCGGTAGCGAGCGCGACCAACGACGATTCCTCCGCGAGGCACGTGCCGCCGGCCGGATGTCCTCCCACCCGCACGTGGTCGATCTCTTCGACGCCGGGGTCACCGAGGACCAGCACCCGTACCTGATCATGGAACTCTGCGACGGCTCGTACGCGGAACGGATGCGCAACTCCCCGCTCGGGCCGGCCGAGGCCCGCGACCTTGGCGTGAAGATCGCCGACGCGCTCGCCCACTCACACGCCATGGGCGTGCTGCACCGCGACGTCAAACCCGCGAACATCCTGCACTCGCACTTCAACCCGGCCGTCCTCGCCGACTTCGGGCTTGCCGTCCTCGCCGAGGTCCGCGACACCCAGGTCACCCTGGAGGTGCTGACCCCGGCGTACGCCCCGCCGGAGATGTTCCGGCACAGCCCGCCCTCTCCGGCCGTCGACGTCTACGCCCTCTCGGCCACCCTCTACGCGGTGATGCACGGTCAGCCGCCACGCTGGCGCACCGACCGCAACCCGAGCCTCGTCACGCTGATGGACCTCTTCAACGAGCCGATCCCCGAACTGCCCGGCGTGCCACCGGAACTGGTCGAGGTGCTCCGCTACGGCATGGCCAACGACCCCGAGGCCCGACCCACCGCGGCACAACTACGCGACCTGCTCGCCGCACTGCCGCTCGGCCCGGTCGCGCCGATTTCCGGCGCGCCCGTCTCCGGCACCCCGTACAGCGGCTCACCGATCTCCAGTCCGCCGTTCCCGGGTTCGTCGTTCCCGAACTCGCCCTACCCGGTCTCGCCCGCCACCGGTCCGACCAGCGGCATCAACGGCACGGTTCCCGGGCAGCCGGGACCGGAACACCGCAGCCACCCGGACACCACCGCCCCGAGCGCTGGCTACCCCGCCCCGCCCGGACCCCGGCCGCCGGTCAGCGCACGCTACGACGACAACCACCCGACCGTACGGACCAACCCCCGGCGGCGCCGGCTGCGCTGGTTCTTCGGCGGGCTCGGCGTACTCGCCCTGATGCTCGCGACCGCCACCGGATCCTGGTACGCCGCCCGAGTCGACCGGACCGCGCTGCCCGGAGCCAGCGCCACCGTGACCCACTCCCCGGTGCCGCCGACCCTCTCCGGCGGTGCGAAGGCGCCCCCCGGTGGCGCCCTGCCCGGTTGCCGGCTGGTGCCGCTGCCCAATGGTGGGCGCTGCACCGAAGAGCTGGAGTGCTTCGGCCCGATGCAGATCCAGGGCACGCACGCGGGAGCGAACCGGGTCTCCTGCACCGGTCGGCACACCTGGGAGACGTACGCCGCCGGTGACCTGCCAGCCGAGGTCGACGCCGCGAACCATCAGGCGATCTGGAAGGACGCGACGGTGCAGGGCATCTGCAACGCGAACACCTTCCGGCTCACCACCCAGTTGCTCAGTGCCGGCGACTGGCAGCTTCAGGTACTGCCGCCCAACGGCGACGAGCTGGCACCGGGCGAGCGGGTGTTCCGCTGCCTCGCGGGCAAGGGCACCAACGCGTTGAACGGCCCCACCCTCGGCCGCTGAACCGCCCGAGGCCCCTCAGGGGGAGGTCGTCGGGAAGGCGGTCGGGCCGATCGACTCGGCGGCGGAGCGCAGCGCCTCCAGCATCGCCGTGATCGCGCTGGTCCGGGCCAGGTCCGGCCAGGTGTACGCGGACACGGTCCGTCGCAGCACCGGCTCGACCCGTACCGGGACCACGTCCGGGTGCTGGAGGAAGGCGAGCACCAGACTCGGCAGCAGGGCGACGCCGAGCCCCGCCGCGACCAGGCCCTGCAACGCCAGGTTGTCGTCGGTGGCGCAGGCGATGGTGGGGCTGAACCCGCTGCCCGTACAGGCGTCGACGAAACTGCTCCGACACTTGGGACAGCCGGCGATCCAGGTCTCCCCGGCCAGGTCGGCGAGCTGGACCGAGCGCCGCCCGGCCAGTGGGTGACCGCTCGGCACCAGCAGCACCAGCGAGTCCACCAGGAGCGGCACCTCCAACATGCCCGCCTCGGCCGGCCCGGTCTCCGCCGTGCGGGGCAGCTCCGACTCGTACGTGAAGGCGACCACCACGTCACATTCCGCCCGGCGGAGCACCTGGTACGACTCGGGTGGCTCGGCCTCCAGCAGCTCCAGCCGTACCTGCGGGTGCCGCTCCTTGAGCGCGGCAGCGGCGTACGGCACCAGGGTCGCGTTGGCGCTGGGGAAGGCGCAGACCCGTACGGTGCCGGTTTCGAGGGTGGCGACCGCCCGTACCTGTTGTTGGGCGACGGCCATGTTGTCGAGGATGTCGGCGGCGTGCCGGGCCAGCGTGGTGCCTGCCTCGGTGAGCCGCAGGGTACGTCCGACCCGGGCGAAGAGCGGTCCGCCGACGGTCCGCTCCAGTGCCTTGATCTGTTGGCTGACCGCCGGCTGGGTGCAGTGCATCGAGCGGGCCGCCGCGGAGAACGATCCGCTTTCCACCACCTGGCGGAACATCACAAGCTGGCGCAGGTCGAACACGCGGGAAGCATAACCGCTGCTTATGGGCCTTTCCCGGGATGTGATGAGGCTCGCCTAGCCGCTCTGGGCCCGTTCTCCCTGTCCTGGTCCGCTCAGCCGACCAGGACAGGGAGGTGGTAGCGGCGGCGGATGCTGGTGCCGACGCGGGAGATGTCCGCGCCGTAGATGTGGATCGAGACGGCGGTGTCGGCGCCGGCGTTGCGTACCTCGTGGATGTCGCCGGGCGGGGCGATGCCGCAGACGCTGCCGGTGGGGTTCTCGGTCACCTCCGCCTGGGTGAGGAACACCTCGCCGTCGCGTTCGGTGACCTCGTACCGGACCTCGGACTCGACGCCGTCGACGACGCCGACGACGCACCAGCAGAGGTGGTCGTGGATCGGGGTGACCTGCCCCGGGCGCCAGACCAGGGCGACGACGGAGAAGAGGCCGTCCGGTTCGACGTGCAACACGTGCTGGACGTAGCTGTCCGGGTCGCCGGCCAACTGCTCCGGGGTGAGGATCTCCCGGGTGGGCAGGTTGGCTCGGAGCGCGGCGCTGACCAGTCGCGCGGTCTCCTCGGGCGGACAGACCTGGTTGGCCGCGGTCCGCACGCTCCGGACCAGGTCGTCGATCTGGTTCGTTGACATCTTTCCCGTGCCCCCTCGGGGCCGAGGTACGACGACTCGGGCCCTGAGGCCAGTCTGCGGATCGGCCTTCCTCAGTACCAATTGCGATTTCTTGGCCGGATCAAAGCGCAGCTTATGGTTCGGCTGGTCCGCCCGACTCGGCGCGCTCCGCCCGGCCGGAATGGGCGATCGCCTGGAGCAGTGCGGTGGCGGAGCCGGTGAGGCGCCGTCCGCGCGGCCAGACGGCGCGCAGCGTACGGCTCAACGTCAGCCCCCGTACCGGGATCGCGACCAGCAGTTTCGCGGCCAGTTCCATCTCCACCGCGTAGCGGCTGAGCACCGCCGGGGCGGTCCCGGCCATGGCCGCGCCCTTGACCGCGGCGTTGGAGCCGAGGGCCAGCTCCGGGGGGAGTGGGTCGAGATCGGCGAGAGCCCGTTCGAGGGTTTCCCGGGTGCCCGATCCGACCTCGCGGACCACCAGTCGGGTGCCGGCCAGTTCGGTCGGCTCCAGCGGTTGTCGTCGCCGCGCCCACCGGTGTCCCGGTGCCACCACCACGATCAACTGGTCGTGCCCGACGACCAGGCTGTCGAGCCCTTCCGGCACCGTCGGCCCCTCGACGAAGCCCACGTCGATCCCCTCGTCGGCGAGGACCAGTCGGGCCACCTCGGTCGAGTTGATCACCGTCAGGCCGACCCGGATGTCCGGGTACGTCATCCGCAGGTGGTGCAGCCACCGGGGCAGCAGCGCCTCGGCGACGGTCATGCTCGCGGCGACCCGCAACTGGGCGGCCCGTGCCTCGCGGAGGGCGACGAGGCTGTGCTGGAACTCGTCGGCCGCGCCGAGCAGCCGGATCGCCCAACCGACCACCACCCGTCCGTCGTCGGTGAGCGGCGATCCCCGGTGGGTGCGGAGGAGCAGCGGCACCCCGGCCCAGCGTTCGAGGGCGGCGAGCCGCTTGGTGGCCGACGGTTGGGCGATGCCGGCGGCCCGTGCCGCCTGGCCGATGCTGCCCAGTTCGGCGACGTCGACCAGCAGCCGGAGGGATTCGAGATCCGGAAGGTCGCTCATAGCCACAGGCTATGGGGTCGACCGTGATCGAGGACTACTGGCTCCCTGACCAGCGGCGCAACCTAAGAGTGCAGTACCGGAACGAGGGGGTGGCGGGGTGGCGGTAGCGGCACAGGCACGGGTCATCGAACGGGCACCAATCCCGACCCGGCCCAGACGCACCGCCACCCTGCCCGGGCTCGCCGTCGCCGCAGCCGTCGCGCTGATCGGGTACGGCGTCAACCAACTTGCCAGCCCGGTCAGTCCGATGATCGTGGCGATCCTGCTCGGCGTCGGCGTACGCAGCCTCGGCGGCTACCGGGAGTGGATGCGACCCGGGCTGACCTTCGCCGCCAAAGGGCTGCTCCGGGCCGGCATCGTGCTGCTCGGCCTGCAACTCGTCGCCGCCGACATCCTCGACCTCGGCATCGGTCCGATCGCGGTCGTCGTGGTCAGCGTGGCGGCGGCGTGGCTCGTCACCCGCTGGGTCGGGCGGCGACTCGGCCTGCGCCCGGCGACCGCGCTGCTGGTCGCTACCGGTGTCTCCATCTGCGGTGCCTCCGCCGTCATCGGCATGAACGAGGTCGCCGACGGCGAGGAGGAGGACGTGGTCACCGCGATCGGCGTGGTCACCGTCCTCGGCACCCTCTGCCTGCTGCTCATTCCCGGCCTGGGCCTGCTCTTCGGCCTCGATCACACCCTGATCGGCCTCTGGGCCGGGGCGAGCATCCACGAGGTCGGTCAGGTCGTCGCGGTCGGCGGTGCGATCGGAGCGGCGGCCCTCGCTACCGCCGTCGTGGTGAAACTCTGCCGGGTGGCCCTGCTCGCCCCGCTGGTCGCCCTCGTAGCGGCCGGCCGCCGCCGTACCTCGACTCCAACGGCTGACGGGCAACGTTCCCGTCCGCCGGTGCTGCCCTGGTTCGTCGTCGGATTTCTTGTCGCGATGGCACTGCGCTCCACCGGGGTCCTGCCGCACGGGCTGGTCACCATGGTCTCGGCGGTCGCCGGTCTGCTGCTCGCCGCGGCGATGTTCGCCGTCGGCACTTCGGTCGATCTCCGTACGGTCACCCGGAGCAGTGGCCGCGCGCTCGCCACCGGCGCTGCCGGCACCGTGGTCCTGGCCACCGCGTCGCTCGGTGGACTGCTGCTGGTCGGGGCCGGTTCCTAAACGGTGGGATGCGCCCCGGAGGGCGGGTTGGCGTTGTGGCCGACCCGCCCAATTTGTCCGGCGATCCAGCTCACACTTCCCCACCGGGCCTACCCATAACACTGATCAACAGGTTCTATTGCGGCGCACCAGTCTGATCCGTGCAATCTGGCTAATATTTATAGGGATGCCTCGTGTCGCCACGTGACCTCACCCGGCTCGCCGAACTCACCGAAGCCGAAGTCAACCGCCAGTACGTGACGGCGACCTCCGAGCGCGGCAGGGTGGCGCTCGGCATCAGTGCCGCCGACATCGGTGGCGGCTTCTCCCTGGCGATGCGGAACGACCCGACCGGCGGTGGCTGGAACAAGACGCTGGGCATCGGCTTCGCCGAACCGGTCACGAAGAAGCTGATCGGTGAGGTCGTCGACTTCCACCGGGAGCACGGCAGCCCGTCGGCCCAGGTCCAGATCGCCCCGGAACTCCTCCCCCCGGACTGGGAGGACATCCGTGAGGCATTCGGGCTCACCCCCGGCGGCCACATGATGAAGTTCGCCTGCGCGGTCGAGGACTTCAAGCCGGGTACGACCGACCTGCGGGTCGGCTTGGTCGATCCGCAGGACGTCGACAAGTGGGCGACCATGCTCAGCGTCATCTTCGGCATGCCCGAACACTTCGACTCGATGATCGCGGGCACCGGCCGCCGGCCCGACTTCCGCCCCCTCGCCGCCTGGGACGGGGACGAGATGGTCGCCGGAGGCAGCCTCTTCATCGACGGCGACGTCGCGTCGCTCAACACCGGCGCCACGAAGGCAAGTCACCGCAACCGTGGCATCCAGTCGGCCCTCCTCACAGCCCGGGCACAGGCCGCCGCCGAAGCCGGCTGCCGCTGGCTCGTGACCGAGACCGGTAAGCCCACCGAGGGCGAGTCGAATTCGTCGTACAACAACATGCTCCGTTCCGGATTCACCCTGCTGTACGCGCGGCAGAGCTGGATCTGGAAGCCGGGGGGCGTCGTCGCCGCCTGAGCCTGTGTTCGTACCAGTCGCATTCACGGGGTTTTCCATGTCAGCAGAGAAGATCTCAACCGCCCTCGCCGAGTTCGTCGAACTTGAGGTCAACGCGGCGATTGTGGCGTTGGTACCCGCGAGCGACCAGGAGAAGTACGGCTTCGCCGTGCGTCGCGTCGGCGGCGGCGCGTCCCTCGCCTACCGGGACGGCAACCTGCACAAGACGCTCGGGCTCGGCCTCACCGAGCCGGTCACCGAGACGCTGATCGGCGAGGTCATCGACTGGCACCGCTCGTACGGCAGCACCGCGCTCCGGATCCAGATCGCCCCGGAGGCCCTGCCGTCGAACTGGGACGAGATCTGTGCCGTACACGGGCTGACCGGCGGTCGGTGGAGCGTGAAACTCGCCGGCGAGGTCGATGCCATCGTGCCGCGTACGACGGATCTGCGGGTCGCGCCGGTCACGTCGACGCAGGCCGGGCAGTGGGCGTCGCTGATGGCGGACGTGTTCGGAATGCCGGAGCTCTTCGCCGTGGCGAGCACCGCCTCGGTGGGCCTGCCCGCCTTCCGTGGGTACGCCGCCTGGGACGGCGACGAGATGGTGGCGGGCGCGAACCTCTTCGTCCACGGTGAGGTCGCCTCACTGAACTCCGACGCCACCCTGGAGAGCCACCGTGGACGGGGCGCGCAGTCAGCGCTGATCGCGGTGCGGGCACGGGCGGCGGCGGATGCCGGATGCCGCTGGTTGGTCGCCGAAACCGGCCGGCCCGAGTCGGGCGACTCGAACCCGTCCCTGAACAACCTGATCCGCCTGGGGCTCACCCCGTTGTACGACCGCCAAGACTGGATCTGGCAGGCCCCGGCCACGACGGACTGATCCGGTCTGGTGCTGGCGGCCGGAAGGCACTGCCGCCAGCACCGGCCAGCGCGAGTCACACTTCACCGCAGGTGCGACGAATACGTGCGCGGTGCGCGGTGCGCGAAGTCGGGCGGCGCGACGATCGGCAGCCGGACGGTGAAGACGCTGCCCTGACCGAGGACGCTCTCGACGGTGATCGTCCCACCGTGGGCCTCGGCGAGTTTGCGGGCGATCGACAGGCCGAGCCCGCTGCCCCCGGTGCTGCGGGTCCGTGAGTCGTCGGCCCGCCAGAAACGGTCGAAGACCCTGGGCACGTCGGCGGGTGCTATGCCGGTTCCGGTGTCAATCACGGCGATGGTCAGTTCGTCGCCGAGCACCGTGCAGCGGACGGTGACCGAGCCGCCCGCAGAGGTGTGTCGGACGGCGTTGGCGACGAGATTGCCGACGAGTTGGCGCAGCCGGGCAGGGTCCACCGCCACCTCCGGGTCGGCGGCGGTGTCGCTGTTCAGCCGTACCCCGGCGAGCTCGGCGGCGCCCCGGTGCGCCTCGACGACCTGTTCGAGCAGGTCGGCCACGTAGCACGTCTCGTGGTGGATACGCAGGTCGCCGGCATCGGCGGCGGCAAGGTCCCGCAGGTCGTCGATGATGTGCTGGAGAAGCAACGTCTCCTCCAGCAGGAGGTTGAGTAGTTGGGGGTCGAGCTGGGCCAGACCATCCTGGGCGGCCTCCAGCCAGCTACGTATGGTGCTCACCGGTGTTCGCAGCTCATGCGCCACGTCGTTGACCATGCTCTTGCGCAACGCCTCGGTCTGCTCGCGGCGGGTGGCAAGTTCGTTGAGGGCGGTGGCCAGGTGGCCGATCTCGTCGCGGGTGGTCACGGGTACCCGGGTCTGCTCGTCCAGGGGCTGGCGAGCGGCGTCGGTCAGCACCCGCAGCGGCCGTACGAGGCGACGTCCAACCAAGATCGTGATCAGTACGGCGGCGGCCAGCACCGCCGCTGTCACCGCGGCAATCCGGATCTTGTTAGCGCGAGACAGATTGAACGCTACCTCGGTGGTCTCCTGTGATTTGTCGGTGACGAACAGTAGTGCAGGCGGCGCCACGTACGCCTTCAGTTGATTTTGCCGTGACTTCAGCAGACAACTGTCGATCCGCTTGTCGAAATCGGCGTCCCCGACACTCACCGCCGTGAGGTCCAGCTTGATTTTGAGACTGGCGTCCGGATCATGCAGGCATGCCTTGGTCGCCGTCGACAACTCCTTGATCCAATTGGCTTCACTCGGCGTCGGCCTCGCCAGCTCGGTCGGCAGGCAGGTGTCCGCCACGTTCCGGGAGTCCCACCCGATCACCCGCACCGATGCCCGCCCCGTCGGGCTCACCACGATCTCCCCGTCCAACGGGGTTTGGTCGCGGATGCAGTCGAGTTGCTCGCCGGCCCACCTCCGGGTGGCGTCGCGTTCCTGCGGGCTCAGCTGGAACGGCCCGACCGCACGCGCGTCGATCCGCTCGGTCCCGCCGGTCAGGCCCAGATCCACCTGCAGCGGGTCGACGGTCGCCGATGGTCGAGCCGTCTGCAGCGAGGGGCCGGCCGGCGCGGAGTCGGCGATCAACTGCCGGTCCTGGGTCATCAGGGTGATCCGCCGGTCGAGCTCGCCGGCCCGCTCCGTGGCAATGGCGCTCACCCCCGACCAGTCGTGATGGGTGGCGGCGTAGCCCAGGAGCGTGTCGTAGACGCTCTTGTCGTCGGCCAGCGAGCGGCCCTGCTCCTGCTGGATCGCGTGGGTGGTCGACTGCACGGCTAACCACGCGGTCGCCAGAATCGCGCACACAGCCACCAGGACCGAGGTGACCAACAGCCGGGTCACCAAACTGCGATGCAGTGGAACTCGCTGGCGTCTCACAGCGCGCCGGCGCTCAGCTTGTAGCCGACTCCGTACACGGTCAGCAGTTGTCGTGGTCGGCGCGGGTTCGCCTCGACCTTTCGGCGCAGGTTCATCACGTGCACGTCGATGGTGCGTTCGGTCGACTCCCGGTCGACGCCGCGGGTGTGCTCCAGTAACTGTCCTCGGGTGAAGACCCGGCCGGGCTGGCGGATCAACGCGGCCAGGATCGCGAACTCGCCGGTGGTGCAGTCGACCCTGATCCCGTCGACGGTCACCGTGTGTCGAGCCTCGTCCACGGTGAGGAGCCCGACCCGGTGTACTGGCGACTGCTGCGGCGTCGTGCGGGCCCGGCGCAGCAGCGTCCGGATCCGGGCTATCAGCTCCCGTGGGCTGAACGGCTTGGTCAGATAGTCGTCGGCGCCCAGGTCCAGCCCGAGTAGCAGGTCGTCTTCGCTCGCGCGGGCGGTCAGCATCAACACCAGGACGTCCGACTCCTGCCGCAGTACCCGGCAGACGTGCAGTCCGTCCAGTTTCGGCATCATCACGTCCAGCACGAGCAGGTCGAACATCTCCTGCCTGGCCCGCCGCAGTGCCGCCTCACCGTCATGTACCACGGTGGCCTCGTGGCCCTCTGCCACGAGGTAACGACGCAATGCCTCGGCTTGCCGTACGTCGTCCTCGGCGAGCAACACCCGTGCACACA
Source organism: Micromonospora sp. NPDC050417 (assembly GCF_044458865.1). NCBI lineage: Bacteria > Bacillati > Actinomycetota > Actinomycetes > Micromonosporales > Micromonosporaceae > Micromonospora > Micromonospora sp. NPDC050417. The sequence goes on along the minus strand of NZ_JBITIH010000005.1, from coordinate 176,395 downwards.
TGGCGGCGACTATATGCAGGTGAAGCGCGATTTACCGTGAGATAGGTATCTCACCAAGACTGACAAGATCCTCATATTTCCTCGCCACAATCGGCGCCATGCCATTGCCCCGAACGGTGCCGCCGTCGGATTCAGAGACCCAGGTCATACCTGCCGTGAGGTCTGATCCGCCACGCCGTCGCTACCTGAAAGTAGTCATTCCCGCTGTCGTCCTTGCCGGGCTCGTCGCTGCGGCCGGAATCGTCTGGACTGGTCGCGGCTCCACTGCTCCCCCGGTCGCCGAAGAACCGACCGGAGTGCAGAGCATCGCGCTGGTGAAGCAGGACATCTCGACGTCACAGTCGCTGTCGGGCAGCCTCGGCTACGGCACGCCCCGCATGGTCAAGGGTGGCAAAGACGCCACGGTTACCTGGCTGCCGAGCCCGGGTACGTCCGTCAAGCGTGGCCAGCAGCTTTACCGGATCGACGACAGGCCGGTACCGCTGTTCTACGGCGGGATGCCGTTGTTCCGCCCGTTGACCGACCTCAACATGACCGGCCGGGACGTGTGGATCGTCGCTGACAATCTGCGCGCCCTCGGTTATGCCATCGGTAATCAGCCGGCACCTGGTACCCGGCTGACTCCGTCGTCATCCGGCTCCGCCCGCGTGACTGTGCAGAAGGGCGACGGTGTCCTGACCGCCGCGCTGCGCGATGCCGTGAAGCGCTGGCAGAGCGACCTGAAGGTGCCGGTGACCGGCACGATCGAGCCCGGGGACGTCGCCGTGTTCACCGGTGCGGTCCGGGTCGATTCTGTCGCCGTCGAGCCCGGCGACAGTGCGAACGTCCCGTTGATGTCGGTCACTCCGACCGCCAAGGTGATCACCGTTCAGGCGGATCTCGGTAACGCCGGCTCGATCGAACAGGGCGACAAGGTCACGGTTCGGCTGCCCGACGAGAGCAAGGTCGGTGGAGCAGTCGCCACCGTCGGCACCACTGTGACAGGTGCGGCGGGCGACCCCGGCGCGGGAGGCACCCCACCCAAGGTCACGGTGACCATCACCATCGACCAGCCCGCCACAGTCGACAAGATCAACTTTGCCGACGTGCAGGTTGAGTTTGTCGCCGAGACCCACAAGGGCATCCTCGTCGCCCCGGTCGGTGCGCTGTTGGCGCTCAGTGAGGGCGGCTACGCCGTCCAGGTCGAGGGCGGCGCCCTGGTGGCGGTCGAGACCGGCATCTTCGCCAAGGGCTTCGTCGAGATCAAAGGCGATGGCCTCGCCGAGGGTACGAAGGTAGTGACCACCTCGTGAGTACCGTGCTGGCTGTCCGCAATGTCGGCATGCGCTACGCCGGCGAGGTCGACGCGTTGCGCGGGGTCTCCCTCGACATCGCCAAGGGTGAACTGCTCGCCATCGTCGGGCCCTCAGGCTCCGGCAAGTCGACCTTGCTCAACATCATGGGCACCCTGGACCGGCCGACCTCCGGCACCGTCCTAATCAGCGGTCAGGACATCGCTTCGCTCTCCGACTGGCAGCTCTCCGCGTTGCGCGGCCGCTGGCTCGGCTTCGTCTTCCAGCAGTTCCACCTCACCGACGGCCTCACCGCCGCCGAAAACGTGGCCACCGGTCTGCTCTACGCCGGCGTTCCGCGAAAACAGCGACGCCCGCTCGCCCTCGAAGCTCTGGACCGTGTCGGCCTTGCCCACCGCGTCGGCCACCGCCCGGCCCAGCTCTCCGGTGGCGAACGCCAACGCGTCGCCATCGCCCGCGCCCTGGTCAACGGCCCCGCCCTCGTGCTGGCCGACGAGCCCACCGGTGCGCTCGACACCGGCAACGGACAGGCTGTGTTGGAACTGCTGCGTCGGCTCAACAAGGAGGGCACCACCATAGCCATCATCACCCACGACAACGAGATCGCCGCCGGTCTGCCCCGCCGGGTCGAGATCCGCGACGGCCGGCTGGTGCGCGACACGGCGGCCACCCGATGATCCGCCGGATCCGGCTCTCCCCGCTCGACATGCTCGACGTCGGGCTGCTCGGCATCCGCACCCGCAGGATGCGGGCTGCCCTCTCCGCGCTGGGCATCGCGATCGGCATTGCCACCATGGTTGTCGTCACCGGCATCCCCGCCTCCAGCCAGGCGGCGCTGCTGCGTGACCTCTCCGCGCTCGGCACCAACAATCTCCAGGCCATGGCCCAGACGAACATGACGGGCCCGGGAACGACGCCGAAACTTCCCGAGGAGTCGGTCGCGATGGTCAAGCGCATCGGCCCCGTTACGGTCGCGAGTGCCGTCGCCAACACCCACGCTCGCGTACGGCGTAACGACCGCACCGATCCCCAAGACGGCTCCGGCCTGACCGTGCTGGCCGCCCAACTCGACCTGCCCCAGGCCATCAACACGAAGGTGCGCTCCGGTCACTGGCTCACCGCCGTCACCGAGAAGTTCCCGGCCGTGGTGCTCGGTTCGGTCGCCGCCACCCGGCTCGGTTTCGGTGACCTGCCGGCCACCGCCGCCCCCGGCCCGTTGGTGATGATCGGTGACAAGTGGTTCACCGTCGTCGGCATCCTCGACCAGACACCGCTGTCGCCGGACATCGACCGCTCGGTCCTGGTCGGCTGGGACTCGGCCCGCAGCCAGCTCAGCTTCGACGGGCACCCCACCACCCTCTATATCCAATGCCAGGAATCGGCGATCGAAGCCGTCCGCTCGGTGCTGCCGGAAACCATCTCGCCCGTCGACCCCGGGCAAGTCATGGTGACCCGGCCGTCCGACGCCCTTGCCGCGAAACGGGCTACCGAGAGCAACTTCACCTCCCTGTTCCTCGGCCTCGCCGCGGTCGCCCTGCTCGTCGGCGGAATCGGGGTAGCCAACACGATGGTCATCTCCGTGCTCGAACGCCGTTCCGAGATCGGCCTGCGCCGGGCGTTGGGCGCGAACCGAGGACAGATCCGGGCCCAGTTCCTCACCGAGTCGGTGGCGCTGGCCGCGCTGGGTGGGATCGCCGGCACCGCGATCGGCCTGGTCGCCACGGCTGGCTACGCGGTCTATCACGGCTGGCCGATCGTGGTCTCGCTGTCCGCGACGTTCGCCGGGCTCGGCGGCGCCGTCGCGGTCGGTGTGATCGCAGGGGTCTACCCCTCAGTCAGGGCCTCCCACCTCACCCCGACCAAGGCGCTCGCCTCTACCTGATTCCGCCTCCCGAAACGATGAAGGGCGCCGTCCGCAGCGGACGGCGCCCTTCATCGTCTGCCGCTACTTCTTCGCGGCGACCTCGCGCTGGCAAACTGGCCCGAGAGTCATACCCTTCGAGATCGACTCCGGGTCATTGTCCTTGCCGCCGAGCTCCCAGCCCACACCCTCAGGTGCGACCTCGGCGTACTGAACGCCCTTGTCCTTGAGACATTTCACCACGTCGCGAGAGAAGTCCTTGGCCTCCGGGTTGGTCGGGTCCAACTCCCAAGCCGGCAACGGCAACAGATTGTCGCAGTCCTTGACGGGACCGTCTTTCTTCCACCCAGGTTCATTGATGTCGACGCCGTGTTCGGCCATACACTTCTCCCACGGCTTCATGCGTGCCTTCTGGTCCTCAAGGGTGTCGTCGAGACGGTAGCGCTCCCGCTCGGCGGACGCCTCCGACGCGGCGACGGAGGGCTCGGCACTGCGCAGTGTGGCGACGCTCGCCTCGTTTGACTTGGCCGAGTCGTCCTGTGTAGACGCACATGCAGTGCTGCCGAGCATGACCGCCGCGATGAGCACCGCGGTCGAAAACCGCCTCATCGTGATCCCCTTCCCCATCGTGGTCCCTTCCCGTGGAGGTTCCTGGCCCAGTGCCATTCCACCGGCGCCCAGAATCACCACCAACTGTGAGGAAGTTGTGTGGTGCCATGGCTTTTCGCAGTGACTTCACGCTCACCCGCCTCTTGCCGCGCGAATAGCGGGTTCTGGGCTGAGCGGAGGTGCCACCGCTGGCCTGACGAGCCTCAACAGGGAGAAATCAGCGCCAGTCTTCAGGTATGGACGTGTCAGCCGGTGAGAGCGAGGATCGCGGTGACCGGTTGGCCCGGGTGACAGCGGCCGAGTTAGCGGATCGATCCTTCTGGATCGTCAGGCGCGACGCTTTCGGCGGTCGACTGGGGCACCGGGATCGGTTGGCGTTGGTCGGTGGGAACGGTCGCGGCGATTGCCAGTTCGAGGTACGCGTGACGGGCGGCGACCGCCGAGACCAGGCTCAGGTGGTACGGGCGGCGCGGTGCGAAACCGTCGGCCTGGTCGACCCGGCGTGGACGCGGCGTAGCACCAGCAGCCACCATGACCACGTCCGTCGGCTATACGGTGGAGTTGCGGACCGCCGACGGAAGGACCGTGCGCGTGAATGGACTCCGAAGCACCGGTCTACCTGCACCACTACGACCTCGGCATGCTTGAAGAGCAATCGGTGAGCTGCTATCGCAGCGCGGGTGACACCGAAAGGCCATCGCCATCCTCGAACGCAAGCTCGGCGATACACCTGAGCACCTTGCCCGCGATCAGGCGCACCAAATGGCCAAGCTCGCCAACGTCATCGTTGAGGCCGCAGACCCGGATCCCGAGCGCGCCGCGAACCTCGGTCTGCGATGCGTCGACACATCCCGCCGATCCGGCTTGGCGCGCATCGGGAACGAGTTGCGTGACCTGGATGGCCGGCTCCACCAGCGCTGGCCCGACCTGCCCGCCGTACAGAGTTTGCACGAGGCTCTGGCGAGCTGAGGGAAGCACCCGGACGGTCCGCGATGCCGGGACGCATTTGTGCCTGGCTCGACTGTCAGGCTCCTGTGCGGCGGCGTGCGATTACGCTTCGCGTCTTGCGTAGTCGTTGGAGCACAGCTTCAAGATCCTGTTCGTCTTCAAGGTCGACAGCGGTGGCTTCGAGTGCGGGGTACTGCTCGGCTCGGCGCTGCTCCCGGTGGGCGAGAAGGTCGGAGAGGAGTATGCGGCGGTAGGTGTCCACTCGTTCGAACGGGATCATGCCGTTTTCGAGCAGATTGATCACCGCTGGGTGACTGACTCCGAGCAGGTCGGCGGCCTGTTGCGTAGTCAGTGTCTCGGGCATGGTCGTGGGGGTCATCAGATGATGCGGATCCCGTCTTCCAGGTAGAGGGTCGTTCCCTGTGTGACGGCGAGCAGGGCGGCGGCGGCTCGGCGGGCGAGCAGGGGTGAGAGACGAGACTGCGCCTCGGCCGGCGTCGACCAGGCCCAACTGCGGAGTTCGTCGGCCGGCAGCGTGATCTGGGACGTACGGGCGGGGTCGAGTGGGCCGCCGTCGTAGACGAACATGACACCATCGGTACGCCCGGGCTTCGGCGGGACCCAGTCGACCACCAGCAGCCGGCCCGGGGTCACCGACAGGCCCAACTCCTCGGTCAGCTCCCGGATCGCGGCCTGGTACGGCGACTCGTCAGCCTCAATCGTGCCACCGGGAAGCTCCCAGTCGTCCTTGTACACGGGCTCTACCAGCAGGATCCGGTCGCCGGGGTCACGGAACAGCACGGCCGAACTCATGCGTTTGCGCGGCAACGAGGCGATGTAGTCGTCCGGAGCTGTCGTCATCAACGGACGTTAACCCGCCAGCGGCCTCCCCGGGAGTATGCGCGGTCGCTGATCTTGCCACTCGCCGTACCGCCTGACTTAACGCGCGCTTCAGGCACTGGGCAGCCGGGGTGACCAGTGTGTGTCGGCACAACCCCCGTGCCTACAGAAGCAGGTGTGTCAGTGCCGGACGCTTTCTCGATCAGCCGTCGACATTTCCTCACCCTGGCTGGAGGGACCGCGGGTGCGGTCGCCGTGAGCCAACTGATCGCACAACTTCCTCCCGCGTACGCCGATGAACTGGACCCGGCGCCGTTCACCCTCGGGGTGGCCTCGGGCGAGCCCGACCACCAGAGTGTGGTGATCTGGACGAGGCTGGTGGCGGATCCGCTCAACACCACCGACGGTGGCATGCCGGCGGAGCCGGTCAAGGTGACCTACCAGATCGCCACCGACCCGGAGTTCCGGCGCATCGTCCAGACAGGCAAGCGGACGACCGACCCAGCGGCGGCGCACTCCGTACACATCCTGGTCAACGATCTGGCGCCCGACCGCTGGTACTGGTACCGGTTCGAGGCCAACGGCGTCTACAGCCGCGTCGGACGTACCCGGACGTTCCCGCTGCCGGGGGCGGACGTCACGCACATGCGGTTCGCCTTCGCGTCCTGCCAGTCGTGGGTCGGCGGCCCCTACCCGGCCTACCGGGACATGGCTGCCCAGGAACTCGATTTTGTCGTGCACCTCGGCGACTACATCTACGAGACCACGAACGGCAGTTTGACCGAGTTCCGTCGGCTGCACGCGCTCTACAAGACCTCGCCCGACCTGCGGGCCGCGCACGCCCGGTTCCCGTTCATCATGACGTGGGACGACCACGAGGTGCAGAACAACTACGCCGGTGACGTCGCCGGGGGCGCCGGTGACGGGCGGCCGTTCCTGGAGCGTCGGGCCAACGGCTACCAGGCGTACTACGAGCACCTGCCGCTGCGCCCCATGCACCGGCCGGACGGCGCCGACATGCTGATGTACCGCCGCTTCGACTTCGGCAAGCTGGCGCAGTTCAGCGTGCTCGACACCCGGCAGTACCGCACGGACCAGGCGCTCGGTGACGGGCGCAAGGAACCGACCGGTGAGGTCTTCGACCCGGAGCGGACGATGACCGGCCCGAAGCAGGAACAGTGGCTGCTCCGTGGGCTGCGCGAGTCCGAGGCACAGTGGAACGTCATCGCCCAGCAAACGATCATGGCCCAGTTCGACTACGACCTCGGCCCGACGAAGATCGTGAACCTGGACCAGTGGGACGGTTACCCGCTCGCCCGCAACCGCATCCTCAACCACATCGTGAAGCACGATATCGGCAACCCGATCGTGCTCGGCGGTGACTGGCACACCCACTGGGTCAACGACCTGAAGACCGATTTTGACGACCCGCGCGCCATGGTCGTCGCCAGCGAGTTCGTCGGCACGTCGATCTCGTCGGGCGCGAGCTGGGACCCTGACGTACGGGCCGGTCTTGCCGCGAACCCGCACGTCAAGTTCTACAACGGCAGCTACCGGGGCTACGTGATCTGCGACGTCAACGAGAAGCGTTGGCGGGCCGATCTGCGGATCGTGCTCGACGCGCGCAACGCCGCCTCGCCCGCGTACACGATCGCGGCCTTCGCGGTCCGCGACGGCAAGCCCGGCGCGCAGCGGATCGACGACGGGGACGGAATCGTCGGCCGGGTCACTGACGCGGTGACCGGTGCGGCCCTCCAGAACGTCGAGGTCACGGTGACCCGGGAGGACGGCAGCCGCCTCGTGGCGAGCACCACCGACCCGACCGGCGAGGTGCTCGCGTTCGCGCCTCCCGGCAACTACACCGTCGCGGTCAACGGGGTCGGCTACGAGCCGGTGACCCGTACGGTCACGGTTGTCGACGGGGTGCAGACCAAGCTTGACCTGCGGCTCGACCGGGCGGCGACCCGGGCCGGCACCGGGCGCACCGTCCCTGGCCCGCAGGCGTCGGCGGCCACCTCCGACATCGTCCTCAGCAACGACCTGGTGGCGCTCGCTGTCTCCGCCGGTACGGACGACTCGCAACTGACCCCGGTCGCCCTCGGCAAGCCGCTCGACATGGCCGCCGTCGGCCGCCTCGACCAGCTCGACTGGATCAACCTGCCGTACGCCTCCCTGACCCAGCCGCGCGGCACGAACGCCTGGCAGCAGCGGACCGTACGCTCCACCGCGATCGAGGTGCTCTCCGCCACCGGTCCGGTCGCGACCGTACGGACGACCGGCGCCAGCACCACGGTTGCCGACCTTGAGGTGATCACCACCTACATGATTCGCCCGAACGAGCCGTGGGTGATGGCCGAGAGCGCCTTCACCAACCGTGGCGCGGCGCCCAGCACCTTCTGGGCCGGCGACGCGATGGACTACGACGGTGCCGGCCAGCGCAGTGGTGTCGCGGGGCACGGGACCATCGAGGCCGAGGTACCGGCCGACTACCCGCCGACCGCGCCGTGGATCGGCATGACCGGCACCGACCGGCAGACCTACGGGCTGCTCTACTCCGAGGGCGGCTTCATCGCCTATGCCGCCTACAACTGGGTGATGAGCCAGTACAAGGTGACCCTCGCCCCCGGCGAGACCTTCACCCTGCGTCGGCGGATCGCCGCCGTGGACAGCGGCAGCGGCGCCGACCCGTTCGCGGTCCTCGGCACCCTCTGAGTCCGTCGAGCAACTGAGTCAGTCGCGCGGGCGTCCGGTCGAACCGGCCGCCCGCGCGATTTTCGGCGTACGGGTCAGACGGTCAGGACGCCGCCTCGACGAACAGCTCCTGGGCGTTGACACCGTTGTCGCGCAGCAGGACGTCGGTCGCGTCGACGACCTCGGCCATCGTCACCAGCCGACCGATCGGGGTACGGGCGAGGTGCGGGTGGTTGGCCACGTCGCGCCACTTCGGGCTGTCGCCGACGATGCCCGGGTGCACGACGTTGACCCGGTACGGGGCGATCTCGACCGCCAGAGACTTCACCAGGCCGGTCCGCCGATGGTGATGGTCCCGGCAGTCCGCGCGTACGGCATGCCCTGGTCAGAGCGAGCACTCTGAGCGGCGGCGTCACCCCCCAGCGGGGCGTGAACCATTTCTCCACGGTCGACGGATAACAGGTGATGATTCCCGGGCCGTGGAAGGTTCTGTATGAATCGATCGGAACAAGTCGAGGTAGCCGACATCAGCCCATCGGAGGACGACGCAACAATCATCGAGCGGTCAGCGCGGGATCCCGAGAGGTTCGCCGCGATATTCGACCGGCACGCACCGTACATCCATCGCTACCTGGCTCGGCGGCTCGGTGCGGAGGCCGCCGACGACCTGGTGGGGGAGACGTTCCTGGCCGCGTTCCGGCGGCGGGAAAGGTTCGACACCGCCCACCGTGATGCCCGGCCCTGGCTGTACGGGATCGCCACCCACATCGTCAGCCAGCACCGGCGTGACGAGGACCGCCGGTACCGGATACGGCAGGCGTACGTCCCGGCGACGAGCGAGGCGTCCCACGCCGACCGGGTCGCCACCGTCGTCACGGCGCGATCGCTGCGCGGGCTGCTCTCCGCCGCCCTGGCCAAGCTCTCCACGGGTGACCGGGACGTGCTGCTCCTGGTCGCGTGGGAGGAACTCACGTACGAGCAGGTGGGCGCCGCGCTGGCGATCCCCGTCGGCACGGTGCGGTCACGACTGAACCGCGCCCGCAAGCAGCTCCGCGAGGCGTTGGGCGACGCCGACACCACCACCACGATCGAGGAGGCACTGGGCAATGGATGACCTGCGACTGGTCCGGGAACTCGGCGACGAGGTCCCGCTGGCCACCCCCGTACAGTTGGCGCCCGCCCGCGCCCGGCTGCTGGCCGCGATGCCGGTCACGCCCGCAGTCACCTCGCTGACCGACTCCCGGCGTCGGGCCCGGCCGCGCTGGCGACTGGTGCTCAGCGGGGTGGCGGCGGTCGGCGTCGCGGCGGCCGTCGCCTCGGTGCTCGTGCTGGCTCCCGACCAGGTCGGCGGTGGCGTGTCGGTCGCGAAGGCCGATCCCACCCAGGTGCTGCACAGCGCGGCGGCGGCGGCGCTCCGGCTGCCCGACACCATCCCCGACCCCGACCAGTACGTCTACCTGCGGAGCCAGGACGGCCAAGAGGTCTACGAGAGCTGGCGGTCGGTGGACGGGACCCGCGACGGGCTCGTCAGGAAGACGACGGGCGGCAACAGCGAGGAGATCCCGCTTCCGGGCTGCCGGAACGGACGGGCCGCTTTTGTCAAGGGTGGCCAGGTGGATCCGAACCGGACCGAGCCGTGCACACCCGCGCCCGCGTACCGCCCCGACCTGCCGACCGACGCGGATGCCCTGCGGGTCTACCTGGTCGAGCACGGCAACGGCGTGCCCGGCGACGTGAACAACTTCGCCAAGGATGTGCGCAGCCTCGGCCAGGAGTATCTGCGACCCGCGTCGCGGGCCGCGCTCTACGAGGCCGCAGCGGGGCAGCCCGGTCTGCGTGTCGTCGAGCACGCCCAGGACGGCGCCGGCCGGTCGGGCATCGGGATCGCCTGGCCGTCGACCAGCGGTAAGGGTGAGACGGTCCTCGTCTTCCACGCCCAGACCTATGCCTACCTCGGCCTGGCGGCGACATCAGCCGTGCTCGACCTCGCCATCGTGGACCAGGTCGGCCAGACCGGCTGAGATCCGTACGGGGGGAGTGGGGCGGGTTGTCCTCGGACGACCCGCCCCACTCGCGGTCTGATCGGCACGTCGCGGGTCAGTACGACTTCTCCTGCCCGAGCACGTGCTGCGCCACGAAGTTGAGGATCATCTCGCGGCTGACCGGGGCGATCCGGGTCGCGCGTACGGTGCCGAGCAGGGTCGCCACCCCGTACTCCGTGGTCATGCCGTTGCCGCCGTGGACCTGGATGGCGGTGTCGACGGCGAGTGCGGCGGCCTCGGCCGCTGAGTACTTCGCCATGTTCGCGGCGGTGCCGGCCTCCAGGTCACGGCCGGCGTCGTAGAGGGCCGCCGCCTTCGCGATCATCAGCCGGGCCAGTTCGACCTGTACGGCCGCGTGTGCGAGCGGGTGCGAAATGCCCTGGTGGGAGCCGATGGTCCGGCCTCCCCAGACCTTCCGCGTGGCGGCGTACGACGAGGCGCGTTCGATCGCGTAGCGGCCGGAGCCGGCGGCGAGCGCGGCGACCAGGATCCGTTCGGGGTTCAGCCCGGCGAACAGCGCCTGGAGTCCGACGTCGGCGCCACCGCCGACCAGCGCATCGGCGGGGAGCCGTACGTCGTCGAGGTAGAGCATCCACTGGCTCTCCGGTGACACGATCTCCATGTCGAGCTTCGACTTCGTCAGACCCGGCGCGTCGGTCGGGACCAGGAAGAGCGCCGGCTTGAGTCTGCCGGTGGCGGCATCCTCGGTACGCCCGACGACCAGCACGTACGCCGCGTCGTCGACCCCGGAGATGAAGCACTTCCGCCCGGAGAGGACCCAGTCGTCGCCGTCCCGTCGGCCGATCGTGCCGAGCTTGTGCGAGTTCGATCCCGCCTCCGGTTCGGTGATCGCGAAGGCGATCTTGAGGGTGCCGTCGGCCATCGGTGGCAGGAAGCGTTTGCGCTGCTCCTCGGTGCCGTGCCTGCTGATGATGGTGGCGACGATGGCGGGCGACACGACGATCATCAGCAGTGGGGAGCCGGTAGCGGCCAGTTCCTCGCAGACGATGGCGAGGTCGGTGATGCCGCCGCCACCGCCGCCGTACTCCTCGGGGATGTTGACGCCGAGGTAGCCGAGCCGGCCGGCTTCCTGCCACAGCTCGGTGGTGTGCTCGCCGGCCTTCGCCTTGCTGACGTAGTACTCGTGCCCGTACCGGTTGCCGAGTGCGCGTACGGCGTCGCGCAACTGTTCCTGTTCCGGGGTGGGGTCGAAGTCCATGAGGGGCCTCCGGAGGTGCGCTTGGGGGTGGGCGGGGCGTTAGGAAGGGGCCCTTCCTATACAGAAAGCGATAACAAGGGGCCCTTCCTTACACGAGGACGGCGAGGACGGTGCCGGCTTCGACCTGGGCACCGGGGGGTACGGGGAGTTCGGTGACGGTGCCGGCGGTGGGGGCGTGGACCGGATGTTCGAGTTTCATCGCTTCGAGGGTGAGTAGCAGGTCGCCGGCGGCGACACGTTGGCCGGGGACGACGAGGATGCGGCTGACGGCGCCGGGGAGCGGGGCGACCAGGGAACCTTCGGCCAGCTCCGGGGTGGGCTCGGGGAACCGGGGGAGTTCGGTCAGGGTCACCGAACCGTCCGGGCCGTCCACGTAGGAGACGGAGTCGACCCGGTGTACGGCGAACGCGACGCGTACCCCTGCGACGTCGAGCACCACCCGGTCCGGTTCGGTGGCCAGGATCGTCACCGCCGGTGAGTCGTCGGGCAGCGGGGCGACGGTGGGGTGCAGGCCGGCGAGGTCGAGTTCGTCCGGGTCGACCGGGCGTACCCACCAGGTGGCGAGGGCGCCGGTGCGGTCCAGCCGGTAGCCGACCTCGACCGGGCCGGACGGGCCGTCGAAGACGCTGGTCTGCGCCCCGGCGGGGACGTTGCGCCAACCCGACGGCAGGCTCGCCAGCACCGGGGCGGACCGGCGGCGGGCGGCGGCACCGGCGAGCGCGGCGGCGAGGCAGGAGACGCGTACGGCCTCGACCGAGGAGAGCAGCGGGGCGAAGAGTTCCGGGTGCCGGTCGAGGAACCCGGTGTCGATCGCCCCGGCTCGGAACTCCGGGTGTCGGAGTACGCGTACCAGCAGGTCACGGTTGGTGCGTACGCCGTGCAGTTCGGCCCGGCTCAGTGCGTTGGCGAGCAGCCGGGCCGCCTCGGACCGGGTTGGTGCCCAGGCGACGAGCTTCGCCAGCATCGAGTCGTAGTGCACCCCGACGGTCGCGCCGTCGCGTACGCCGGAATCGAGTCGCAGCGCGGCCCGGCCGCCAGCGGTCGGCACCGGTTCGAACTCGGTCACCACCCCGGGGATGGCGAAGCGGTGCAGGGTGCCGGTTGCCGGCATCCACACGTTCGCGGGGTCCTCGGCACAGAGCCGCACCTCGATCGCGTGTCCGGTGGTGAGGATCAGTGAGGACGAGTAGGCGCCGGAGCCGGTCGCGGTGGGCAGGGGGCCGCCCTCGGCGACGACGAGCTGCCAGCGGACCAGGTCGAAACCGGTGACCGCCTCGGTGACCGGGTGTTCGACCTGGAGTCGGGTGTTCATCTCCAGGAAGAAGAACTCGCCGGTCGGGGCGAGCAGGAACTCGACCGTGCCCGCGCCGAGGTAGCCGACCGCGCGGGCCGCCGCTGTCGCCGCCTCGAACAGCTTCAGCCGAAGCTCGTCGCTGACCGCCGTCGACGGCGTCTCCTCGATGATTTTCTGGTGGCGCCGCTGGATCGAGCATTCCCGTTCGCCGAGCGGCACGATGTGCCCGTGCGAGTCGGCGAAGATCTGCACCTCGATGTGGCGGGCCTGTTCCACGTACCGCTCGATGAAGACGGTGCCGTCGCCGAACGCGCCGGCCGCCTCCCGTCGGGCGGAGGCGACCGCCTCGGTCAGCGTGGCCGCGTCCCGGACCACCCTCATGCCGCGCCCGCCACCGCCGGCTGACGCCTTGACCAGCACCGGGAACTCGGTGACCCGGTCCGGGTCGGTCTCGGTCGGCAGCATCGGCACCCCGGCGTCGTCGAGCAGCGCCTTCGCCTCGATTTTGGAACCCATCATCGCGATCGCCTTGGCCGGTGGGCCGACCCAGGTCAGCCCGGCGTCGATGACGGTGGTGGCGAAGTCGGCGTTCTCGGCGAGGAAGCCGTACCCGGGGTGGATGGCGTCCGCGCCGGACCGTCGGGCAGCCGCGATCAGCAGCTCCGCGCGGAGGTACGTCTCCGTCGGGGTCTGGCCGGGCAGCCGTACGGCGAAGTCCGCTTCGGCCACGAATGGCGCGTCGCTGTCCGCGTCGGAGTAGACCGCGACGGTTTCGACGCCGACCGACCGGCAGGTGGCGAAGATCCGTCGGGCGATCTCGCCCCGGTTCGCCACCAGCAGTCTGCGAATCATGAGGAGTCCCCCAGCTTGCAAATCATGACGAGTCCCCTCACATCCGGAAGACGCCGAAGCCGGAGCTCCGGCCTCCACTGTGGAGTGGCGGCGTGCCGACCGTGCCGACCGGGCCGCTGTGGATCGCGGAAAGGCAGAGCCCGAGCACGGTACGGGTGTCCCGGGGGTCGATCACCCCGTCGTCGAGGAGTCGACCGGAGAGGAAGAGCGCGGCCGACTGTGACTCGACCTGTGCCTCGACCATGGTGCGCATGGCCTGGTCACGTGCCTCGTCGTACGGCTGGCCCTTCGCCTCGGCCGCCTGCCTTGCCACGATCGACAGGACCCCGGCGAGCTGGGTCGGCCCCATCACCGCTGATTTCGCGTTCGGCCAGGTGAAGAGGAACCTCGGGTCGTACGCCCGACCGCACATGCCGTAGTTGCCGGCCCCGTACGACGCGCCGAGGTTCACCGTCAGGTGCGGCACGGACGAGTTCGACACCGCGTTGATCATCAACGCGCCGTGTTTGATGATGCCGCGCTGCTCGTACTCGGTGCCGACCATGTAACCGGTGGTGTTCTGGAGGAAGATCAGGGGAGTGCCGGCGGTGTTGGCAAGCTGGATGAACTGCGTCGCCTTCTGCGCCTCCTCGGAGAAGAGCACCCCGCGCGCGTTGGCCAGCACCCCGACCGGATAGCCGTGCAGCTCACCCCAGCCGGTGACCAGGGCGGTGCCGTACCCGGGTTTGAACTCGTCGAACTCGGAACCGTCCAGGATCCGGGCCAGCACCTCACGCGGGTCGAACGGCACGCGCGGGTCGGCACCCGGGATCGCGAGCAACTCCTCCGGGTCGTACTTCGGCTCCGCCGGGGTGGTGGACCGGGGCGCCGGGCCGTGCTTGCGCCAGTTGAGCCGGCGTACGCACTGCCGGGCGAGGCGAATCCCGTCCCGCTCGTCCTCGGCGAGAAAGTCGGCCAGTCCCGAGGTGGTGGCGTGCATCGCCGCCCCGCCCAGCGACTCGTCGTCGGTCACCTCACCGGTTGCCATCTTGACCAGTGGCGGCCCGGCGAGGAAGACCTTCGCCCGGCCCCGGACCATGATCGTGAAGTCGGACATGCCCGGGACGTACGCGCCGCCCGCGGTCGCGTTGCCGAAGACGACGGCCACGGTCGGGATGCCGGCGGCGGAGAGTCGGGTCAGGTCCCGGAACACCTGCCCGCCGGGAATGAAGATCTCCGCCTGGCTCGGCAGGTCCGCCCCGCCCGACTCCACCAGGTTGATCAACGGCAGCCGGTTCGCGAGCGCGATCTCACCCGCCCGTACGGTCTTGCGCAGCGTGTACGGGTTCACCGCGCCGCCGCGTACGGTCGGGTCGTTCGCGACGATCACACACTCGACACCCTCGACCACTCCGATCGCGGTCACCACGCTCGCCCCGACCGGATAGTCGGTGCCCCACGCCGCCACCGGTGACAACTCCAGCACCGGCGAGTCCCGGTCGACCAGCAGCTCGATCCGCTCCCGGGGCAGCAGTTTGCCCCGGGCGTGGTGGCGGGTCACGTACTTCTCACCACCGCCGGCGCGGGCGGTCGCCACCGCCGTGTCGAGTTCGGCGAGGCGTTCCAGCATCGCCGCCCGGTTCTCCTGGTACGCCGACTGTCGCGGCTGCACCGCGCTCTCCAGAACGGCCACGTCAGTTTCCCATGCCCTTCGCGATGATCCTGTTCATGATCTCCGTGGTGCCACCGTTGCCGCTCATGGTGCGGGTGTCGCTCCTCGTGCGAGCGTCGCTCGTGGTTCGGGCGTCGCCTGTGGTTCGGGTGTCGCTCCTGGTACGGGCGTCGCTCGCGGTTCGGGCGTCGCGGGAGAGCCGCTCGACCTCTGCGTCGCGCGGGCCCGCCATGACGAAGGCGATGGTCTGAGCCATCGCCAACTCCGTAACGAACGGCTCACCGATCTCGATACGGACCCCGTGTGGTCGAACGTGGCCGCCCGTCATATCGACCGCCGGGCTCATCGTCGACCCGCCGACGACACGCCCGAGGAGACCGTCGCGGGAGTCGGCGCGGCCAGCAGTGCCGCCGGTACGTCGACCACCCGGGCCCGCAGCAGCTCGCCCAGCGCCTTCGCCTGCGGGTCGAACCTGGTCGACGCCGCCACCCCCTCGCCGAGCAGTCCCCGGATCACGAAGTTCACCGCCCGCAGGTTCGGCAACTCGTACCGCTCGATCGTCAGGTTCGCCGTCTCCGGCAGCAGTTCCCGCAGCCGCTCGACGGTCAGCCACTCGCGCAGCCAGGCGTACCCGTCCACGGTGCGCCCCCACACCCCGAGGTTCGCGGCCCCGCCCTTGTCCCCCGATCGTGCCCCCATCACCCGCCCCAACGGCACGGGTAAGGAAGGGCCCCCTGTTATCGGATTCGGTATAGGAAGGGGCCCTTCCAAACGGTCCTGCGGGGAGGCGGTGACAGTGGGGGCGGGAACGGGGAGGTGTTCGCCGGAAGGGAGGACCGCGATCTGGGTGACCTCGGACTGCGGCAGCTCACTCGCGGTGAAGACGCCGTACGGGCTGGCGTCGCCGGGAACGCCGGTGAGTGTGCATCCGGGGTAGGAGGCGAGGGCCAGCTCCACCGCCGCCGCCGAGAAGGTCCGCCCGGCCCGCTTCGGGTCGGCGTCGCGCAGGTGCACGTGCAGCAGCGCACTCGCCGCCTCCGTCTCCGCCGCGTCCGGGTGGTCGGTACGGGCGAGTGTGAACTCCAACCCGTCCGTGCCGAGTGCGTCGACGAGCTGCGCCCGCACCAGCTCCGCCTTCGCCTCGACATCGAGTCCACACAGGACGAAGGTGGCGCTGTTGCGGTGACCGCCGAGCGAGTTGGCGCCCACCTTGAGGGTCGGCGGCGGCGGAAGGCCCCGCACGCCGGTGACGCGTACCCGGTCCGGGCCGTCGTCGGAGAGGGTCACCGTGTCGAGCCGGGTCACCACGTCCGGGCCGAGGTAGTCCGGGGCGCCGATCTCGTAGACCAGTTGCGCGGTGACGGTCTCCGGGGTTACCGCACCACCCGTACCGGGATGTTTCGTGATGACCGACGAGCCGTCGTCGGACAGTTCGGCGATCGGAAATCCGGGCCGACGGCCACCGTCCGGCAACTCCGTGAAAAAGCTGAAGTTGCCGCCGGTCACCTGCGCTCCACATTCGAGCAGATGCCCGGCGACGGTAGCCCCGGCGAGCCGGTCCAGGTCGCCCCGGGACCAACCGAACCGGGCGATCGCCGGGCCGACGACCAGCGACGCGTCGGTGACCCGCCCGGTCACCACGACGTTCGCGCCCCCGGCCACGCAACGCGCGATGCCGAACGCCCCCAGGTACGCGTTCGCGGTCAACGCGCCCGGAAGGTCGACAGCGTCTCCGGTCACGTAGCCGACCCGGGCCGGCACGCCCAGCCGCTCGGCGAGCGTACGCAACGCCTCGGCCAGCCCGGCGGGGTTCAGCCCACCGGCGTTCGTCACGAGGGTCACCCCACGCTCGACCGCGAGACCCAGGCACGATTCCATCTGGCGTAGGAACGTCCGGGCGTAGCCGAGACCCGGGTCCCGCAGCCGGTCCCGGCCGAGGATCAGCATGGTCAGCTCGGCCAGGTAGTCGCCGGTCAGCACGTCGAGGTGCCCGCCGTCGAGCATCTCCCGCCAGGCGCTGAACCGGTCACCGTAGAAACCGGAGGCGTTGCCGATCCGGAGCACCTCCGGCGCGGTGGGCGTACTCCGGGCCGGGTGCGGTGGGGTGGGCGGGGTCATGGTCGTGTTCCGGCCCGACGTCGGCGGCCGAGGTCCCGGCCGCTGCCGGGTTCGCGGCCCGCGCCCGGTGCCCCGGCGAACGCCTGTGCCACGTCCAGCCACTCGTCGGCGACCGGCCCGGTCGCCACCAGGGCCAGGTCCGCCCGGTGCCGCCGCTGGGTGACCAGCAGGCAGAAGTCGAGCGCCGGCCCGGCGACCCGATCGGCGGCGTCGGCTGGCCCGAAGGCCCACTCGTCGCCGTCGGGCGCGCGGAGTTCGACGCGGACCGGTCCGTCGGGCGTGGTGCGGCCGTGGGCCGCGAAGCTGTGCCCGAGGGTACGGACACCGAGGTACGCCACGTGCCGCAGCCGCTCGCTCGGCACCCGGACCACCCCGAGGGTGTCCGCGACGTCCTGCCCGTGTGCCCAGGTCTCCATGATCCGGGCGGTCACCATCGAGGCCGGCGACATCTGCGTGCCGTACCAGGGAAGTCTGCTCCCGGTCGGCGCGGCGGCAAGAGCGGTGGCGAGCGCGGCCCGTCCGGACCGCCAGCGGCCGAGCAGTGCCGCCGGGGCTGCGGCCCGGTCCACGGCGCCGCCCGGTGCGGCGGTCGCCATCACCTCGTCGAGGAGTTCGTTCGCGCCCCGGTCGACGAAGCCGCCCGGGTCGGTCGCCGCGTGCCGGACCGATTCGGCGAACGCCGGTGCGTCGCTCGCCGCGAGTAGCGCCACGTGGTCGGTCCACGCCAGGTGGGCGATCTGGTGGGCGATGGTCCAGCCCGGTGCGGGGGTCGGTTCCGCCCAGTCGGCAGCCGGTCGGTCCGCGACGAGTACGTCCAACTCGGCCGACTCTGCGGCCAGATCGTCCAGGAGCTGACTCAGGTCGACCACGAGACCTCCACTGTGGTGTCCGGGGCGGTGGTGTTCGGTGTGTTCGAGGTGCCCAGCATCGTGGCGAGCTGGCGTTTCCAGGTGCCGAGCAGGGCGGTACGCCGGGACGAGTCGTCGGAGAGCAGGTTCGCCACCCCGAGCCCGCGCAGCAGGTCGAGCGTGGCCTGCACCGCCTCCCGTACGCCCGGTTTCCGTTCGTCGGCGCCGAGCAGTTCGACGGTGAGGCGGTGCATCTCCCTCCCCACCCGGGCCTCCAACGGCATCAGTGCGTCCCGCAGCTCGGGGTCGGTCCGCGCGGCCAGCCACAGTTCGAGGGCGGCGACGAAGAGTGGCCCGGTGAACGCCGTGGCGAGCATGTCGATCACCCGGTCGAGCCGGCCGGGGCCGGTCGGCAGCGCGACCGCCTCGGCCCGGATCTCCGCCGCCCGCCGCTCGGTGAGGTGGACGACCGCGGCCATGACCAGCGCCGCCTTGGTCGGGTAATGGTGCAACTGGGCGCCCCGGGAGACCCCGGCTCGGTTGGCGACGACCGTGCTCGTCGTGCCCGACCAGCCGAACTCGACCAGGCACTCCACGGTCGCCTCCAGCAACCGGGCCTGGGTCGCGCGGCTGCGCTCCTGTTGGGGCACACGTGTGGGGGCGGACACCCGAACAGCGTCCCGTCCACGAAACAAACAGTCAAGCCTGCTTGTTTTCTCCGCCCGTCGGCCCCGGGGCCGGATGGTCACCTACCGGCCGTCGCGGGGCCCGAAGACGGTGAGCGCCTCCGCGTCGCT
Organism: Micromonospora sp. NPDC050417; assembly: GCF_044458865.1. Classification (NCBI taxonomy): domain Bacteria; kingdom Bacillati; phylum Actinomycetota; class Actinomycetes; order Micromonosporales; family Micromonosporaceae; genus Micromonospora; species Micromonospora sp. NPDC050417. The sequence goes on along the minus strand of NZ_JBITIH010000005.1, from coordinate 157,333 downwards.
CGCCCGGGAGCGCAGGTAGTAGTCGGCCCAGGTCGCCGCGTCCGGGTAGCCGGACTCGGCCGTCACCCGGGCACAGGCCGCCTCGATGTCGTACGCGGTCCGCCGTAGCTGCACTCCCGGCCCGAGCAGCGCCCAGTGCGCGCCCACCCGCCCGTACGGCATGCCGACGCTGCCCGGGTTGACCACGAGTCGCCGGTGGGCGAGCCGGACGTACGGCATGTGGGTGTGCCCGCAGACCACCGTTTCGACCTCGTCCGGCAGCCCGGTGAAGACCTCGGCCCACCGGGCCAGCCGCGAGTCGACCAGCACGACCTCCTCGTCGTCGCGCGGGGTCGCGTGGCAGAAGAGCACCGTGCCGAGTCCCGCCACCGGCATGGTCACCGTCTCCGGGATGCCGGCGAGCAGTTCGAGCTGGTCGTCGCGGAGCTGTGTGGCCGCCCACGGGGCGATCGGGTCGGGGATGACGGGTTCCTTGCCGGCCCGCAGCTCGACCAGCTCCCGGTCGGCATTGCCGCGCACCCAGACCACCCGCTCGTCCAGCCCGGTCAGCCGGTCAAGCACCTCCACCGGCTGCGGCCCGGCCGCGATGTCCCCGGTCAGCACGATCCGGTCGGCGGCCCGGACCTCCGGTTCGGCCAGCACCGCGTCGAGCGCGGGCAGCACCCCGTGGATGTCGGAGAGGACGGCAACGGTCTGCGGCATGTCCCCACCGTCGCGCGGGAGCACCGCTGACGTCGAGACGTTTTAGCGGGGAGCAGAAAGTCGGACGCGGAGCCCCGGACCGGACAGCAGTACGGGGATCGCCGGCTGGCGATCCCCGTTGGTGCTGGGTGCGGTGGTTCAGACGCGGGCGCGTCGGGCCAGGCGCTCCGGGTCGAGAATGATGATGCTCTTGCCGTCCAGCCGGAGCCAGCCCCGCGAGGCGAAGTCCGCCAGCGCCTTGTTCACCGTCTCCCGGGAGGCGCCGACGAGCTGGGCGATCTCCTCCTGGGTGAGGTCGTGGGTGACCCGCAGCACGCCGCCGTCGCGGGTGCCGAAGCGACCGGCCATCTGGAGCAGGTTCTTCGCCACCCGGCCCGGTACGTCCGTGAAGATCAGGTCGGCCAGTGAGTCGTTCGTCCGGCGCAGCCTGCGGGCGAGCACCCGGAGTAGCTGCTCGGCGATCTCCGGCCGGTTGTTCAACCAGGGCCGCAGGGCCTGCTTGCGCAGCCGTACGAGCTTCGTGTCCGTGACCGCGGTCGCGGTGGCCGTACGCGGACCCGGGTCGAAGAGGGACAGCTCCCCGACCATGTCCGACGGACCCATCACGGCAATCAGATTTTGGCGGCCGTCCGCGGCGCGTCGACCAACCTTGATCTTGCCGGTGAGTAGGATATAGAGGCTGTCACCGGGTTCGCCCTCGTTAAAGACGATTTCGCCCTTTCGGACGTCGATCGTCTCCATCTCCTTGGCGAGCGCCTCGGCCGCTTCCGGGTCTACGCCCTGGAAGATCCCGCTGCGGGCCAGTACCTCGTCCATCGCGCACCTCCGACTGCGCGCACCTCCGTCGGCCGGGTCCGCCGGCTGATGATCCGTCGCGCGCCGCCAAGTCTAAGCGCACGTCAACGTGATCCGGGGGTGCACCCCTGGAAACTTGATCCGGTACGGAAACCCGTCCGACCATGACAGCGGCTATCATCCGCGCGCCGGGTGGCTTCGTCCACCCGAGTCCTCGGATCAGCCCCGATACGTGGCCTCAACGGCAGCCTTCGTGCCCGTCTGCTCCCGCTGACCGGAATTCCCTGACCAAGCTGCCCGCTCTTCCCCACCGAACGGTGGACCTTCGCAGGTTAACGGGTTATGTAGCGTCGCGGGCGATGTACGACAGCAATCGACCCCCGTCAGGCCAACGCGGCCAGCGCCGTGGCGCCGGGCGCCCCCTCCTCGTGGCGGGCGCGGTCCTGGTCCTCCTGGTCGGCGTGGTGATCGCCGGGGTCGCCGCCTTCCGCCTCACCGGTCGTGACCCGGTGCAGCCTCGGTGGCAGGCCGACTCCCCGGGGGCGGGGGCGACCGTACCCAACCCTCCGGGCAGCGCCCCGCCCACCGCCAAGGTCATCTCGCTCTCCGCCACCGGCGACATCGTCATGGGCAACGCCCCGGGGCGGCTGCCCGCCAACGGCGGCGAGGGCTTCTTCGACTCGGTCGAGCGGATCCTCGCCGCCGACCTGGTGATGGGAAACCTGGAAGAGCCGATCACCGACGACACCGGCGCCTCCAAGTGCGGGGCCGACGCCACCCAGTGCCACCAGTTCCGGGTCCCCCCGTCATACGCGGCACACCTCAAGGACGCCGGCTTCCACCTGCTCAACCAGGCGAACAACCACGGGCACGACTATGGCGCCGCCGGCTACCGCAACACCCAGAAGCACCTGGAGGCACAGGGGCTCGCGCACACCGGGGCGCGCGACCAGATCACCGTGGTCGACGCCAAGGGCGTCAAGGTCGCCGTGGTCGGCTTCTCCGGGTACGCCTGGAACAACAACCTGAACGACATCCCCGCCGCCGAGAAGCTGATCAAGCAGGCGGCGGGCATGGCCGACCTGGTTGTCGTACAGGTGCACATGGGCGGCGAGGGGGTCGACAAGATTCACGTCAAGCCGGGGACGGAGATGTTCCTCGGTGAGAACCGGGGCGACCCGATCAGGTTCTCCCACGCCATGGTCGATGCTGGCGCGGACCTGATCGTCGGACACGGGCCACACGTGCTGCGCGGCATGGAGTTCTACCAGGGCCGGCTGATCGCGTACAGCCTGGGCAACTTCTCCGGTGGTGCCGGCGCGCTCAACAACAGCGGCCGGCTCGGCTGGGGCGGGGTGCTGAAGGTGTCCCTCGGCGTCGACGGCACCTGGGCCGGTGGCGAGTTCGTCTCGACGTACATGAACGGCGCCGGCAAGCCGACCCCGGACACCCAGAAGCGTGGGCTCAAGGCGGTCCAGGAACTCTCCGAGGCGGACTTCGGTGACACCGCCGCGGCATTCGACGCGGCCGGAAAGATCAGCCCGGGGGCCTGAGAGCGGGACCAGTCGCCAGGTCGGCGCGCCGACGTAGGCTGACCGACGTGAGTCGTACCCCTGCCCTGGACGCCGAGACCGACCTCGGCCGTAAGCGACGGGCCCGCCGGATGGGTCGGGTGCTGGCCGAGACGCACCCGGACGCCCACTGCGAACTCGACCACGACGGGCCCCTGCAACTCGCCGTGGCGACCATCCTCTCCGCCCAGACCACCGACAAGCGGGTCAACGAGGTCACCCCGAAGCTCTTCGCCCGCTATCGCAGCGCCGCCGAGTACGCCAGCGCCGACCGGGCGGAAATGGAAGAGCTGCTCCGGCCCACCGGCTTCTTCCGCAACAAGACCACCTCGCTGATCAACCTGGGCCGCACCCTGGTCGAGCGGTACGACGGCCGGGTGCCGGGCAAACTCACCGAGCTGGTCACGCTGCCCGGAATCGGGCGCAAGACGGCGAACGTCATCCTCGGCAACGCCTTCGACGTTCCCGGCATCACCGTCGACACCCACTTCCAACGGTTGGTGCGCCGGTGGAACTGGACCACCGAAACCGACCCGGTCAAGATCGAACACGCGGTCGGTGCGCTCTTCGAGAAGCGTGAATGGACCATGCTCTCGCACCGGGTGATCTTCCACGGGCGACGGGTCTGCCACGCCCGCAAACCCGCCTGCGGCGCCTGCACGCTCGCACCGCTCTGCCCCTCGTACGGCCTCGGGCCGACCGACGCCCCGAACGCGGCCAAGCTACTCAAGGGGCCCCGCGCCAAGGAACTCGCGATCCAGGCCGGCGTCGACCCCACGCTGGTGCCGGCGACCGCCGCGGCGGCGGAGGCACCGTGAAACGTCCGCTCGCCGGGCTCCTCCTGCCCCTGCTCCTGCTCGCCGGGGCGGCCTGCGGCCGGTCCGGCCCCGCCAACGAGCCCGAACCGCCGGCACCCTTCGCCGACTGCGCCGCGCTGACCACGCCGGTCGCCGCGTCGCCCGGGGCGACCGGCGGCGAGACCGACAGCACCGGCGGCGCCACCACCGGCCGACCGGACGGGTCGACAAAACCGCTACCGGCGATCGTCCTGCCCTGCTTCACCGGCGGCGCCGACGTGCCCCTCTCCGACGTACGCGGACCAGCGGTGATCAACCTCTGGGCCTCCTGGTGCCCGCCGTGCCGCAAGGAACTGCCCGCCTTCCAGCGGCTTGCCGCACGCTCCGGCGGTCAACTGCGCGTCGTCGGCGTGGACAGCCGGGACGACCGGGACGACGCCCGCGACCTCGCCACCGAGATCGGCCTCACCTTCCCCACCCTCTTCGACGCCGGTGAGAAGCTCCGGACCGGGCTCGCCGCACCCGGCCTGCCCGCCACCGCCTTCGTCGACGCCCAGGGACGGGTACGTCACCTCGACGTCTCCGGAGCGCTCGACGACGCGACCCTCACCGCCCTGGTCGAACAGCACCTCGGGGTGGTGCTGCCGGCATGAGCGGTGAACTGCCCCCGTGGTGCGAACCGCTGGTCAGCCGGGTCAGGACCGCCCGCGTCGAGGACTTCACCCGAATCCGTACGCCCACCACCGGCGGACGGGCCAGCGCGGTCCTGGTGCTGCTCGGCGAGGACCCGGCGTACGGCCCCGACGTGCTGATGCTCCAGCGGGCGGCGACCATGCGTACCCACGCCGGGCAGCCCGCCTTCCCCGGCGGTGCGGCCGACCCGGACGACACCGGCCCGGTGGCGACCGCGCTGCGTGAGGCGGAGGAGGAGGTCGGCCTCGACCCGACCAGCGTGACGGTGCTGGCGCAACTCCCACCGCTCTGGATCCCGGTCAGCGAGTTCGTCGTCACCCCGGTCCTCGCCTGGTGGCACGCCCCGCACCCGGTGCACGCCCGCCAGCCGGCGGAGGTCGCCCACGTCGCCCGACTCCCCGTCGCCGAACTGGTCGACCCCGCCAACCGGGTACGGGTTCGCCACCCCAGCGGCTGGATCGGACCCGCCTTCCAGGTCCGAGGCATGCTCGTCTGGGGCTTTACCGCCGGAGTGCTGACCGCCCTGCTCGGCATGGCCGGCTGGGATCGTCCCTGGTCGCAGGAGCGGATCGTCGAGCTTCCGCCGGTCGGCGCGGCACCGGCGCCGTACGCCGGCGGAGGGCCGGACGGGGCGCGTGCGGAGCCCGGCACGGCGAGCGGATCGGTCCGTCCCGGGCGCTGATTCGCCGACCACTACCAGCGGGCTGTCATCTTCGGGCCCTGGTCCCCGTACGCTGGACCTGTGTCGGTGGTGGATGTGGTGCTGATCCTGCTCATGCTGGTGTTCGCCATCATCGGCTACCGGCAGGGCTTTGTCATCGGCGGGCTCTCCCTCGCCGGGTTCTTCGTCGGCCTGCTGATCGGGCTGCAACTCGGCCCGCTCCTGGCCGACCAGTTCGGCGGCGAGTCGATGCGGATCCTGGTCGCGTTGATCACGATCTTCGGGCTGGCGGTGCTCGGGCAGACCCTCTCCGGCTGGGTCGGCTCACACCTGCGGCACGCGATCAACAGTCCGGTGGGCCGTAAGGCCGACGACATCGGCGGCGCCTTCGTCTCGCTCTTCGCGGTGCTTCTGGGAGCCTGGCTGGTCGCGGTTCCGCTCGGCTCCTCCTCCGTGCCCTGGATCGCCAGTGCGGTACGCAACAGTGCCCTGCTGGACGCCGTCGACCAGGTGCTACCCGCCCAGGCACAGGCGCTCTCCAACCAACTGCGCGACACGGTCGACACGAACGGCTTTCCGGACGTCTTCGGCGGCCTCGCCGCGACCCGCGCCCGGCAGGTAGCGCCCCCCGACCCGGCGCTGGCCGGATCACAGGTGGTGGTGAACGGGCAGCGGTCGGTGGTCAAGGTGCTCGGGTCCGCGCCAGCCTGCTCGCGGCGGATCGAGGGCTCCGGTTTTGTCTACGCCGACGACCGGGTGATGACGAACGCGCACGTGGTAGCCGGGACCAAGTCGGTCTCGGTCGAGGTGGAAGGCGACCGGCACAACGGTCGGGTGGTCGTCTACGACCCGGAACGCGACCTGGCGGTCATCTTCGTGCCGGGGCTGACCGCGCCGGTGATGCCGTTCGCTCCCCGCCAGGCGCCGAGCGAGGCGGACGCGATCGTGCTCGGTTTCCCGCTGGACGGGCCGTACAACGCGCAGGCGGCCCGGGTACGGGACGTCACAAAGATCACCGGTCCGAACATCTACGACTCCGGGGACGTCACCCGTGAGATCTACACGATCCGGTCATTGGTCCAGAGCGGCAATTCCGGCGGCCCGCTGGTCGCACCGAACGGGCAGGTGCTCGGCGTCATCTTCGCCGCCGCCGCGGACGATCCGAACACCGGTTTCGCGGTGACCGCCGAGGAAGCCCGGCCGGTGGCTACCGCCGGTACCGAGCGCACCCGAGCCACCGGGACCGGCGCCTGCACCTGACCCCGGGCAGGCCCTGCACCCCCGGGCAGGCCCTGCACCCCCCGGGCAGGCCCTGCACCTGACCCCGCGCAGCCCTGCATCTGACCTCGGGCGGGCTAGTCGCGCTGGTCGCGGCGCTTGCGGTAGAGAACCTGGGGGCGCAGTTCGGGCGAATCGGGCTCGGGATCGTCGAAGTCGTCCGTCGGGTCGGTGGTCATTCCGATCCGCCGCATCACCGCCTGCGAGCGCAGGTTCGTCCGCGCGGTGACCGCCAGGATCTCGGGCAGTTCGACCGTGTCGAAGCCGTACGCGAGCACGGCCCGTGCCGCCTCGGTGGCGTACCCGTGCCCCCAGGCCGCTCGGGCGAGCCGCCAGCCGATCTCCACCCCGTGGAACGGCATTCCCTCGTCCACCCGGTCCAGTCCGGTGAAGCCGATGAACTCCCCGGTCGTGTGGACCTCGACCGCCCAGAAACCGAAGCCGTTGCCGTCCAGGTCGTCCTGGAACGCGGTCATCGACGCGGCGGCCTCGTCCCGGTTCAGTAGCCGGCCGAGATGCTCGCGGACCTCGGGGTCGGCGTTCATCGTCGCCCACACCGGCAGATCGGACTCACGCCAGTTCCGCAGCCGCAGTCGTTCCGTGACGATCTTGTAGGTCATGGCGCGAGACTAGCGCCGGAGGCAGCCGACGGTCGTCAGGATTCGCTTGACAAATCGCTGTCGTCAGTGGCGGTGTCGCGGCTTTCCGGTTCTGGCGCCGCGCTCACCCGGTCCCGCCGGCCCCTCGGCCGCCACAGCCGGTTCCGTGCGGCCTGCGCGTACTGGAGCCGGTTCACCAGCAGGGCACTGCCGGTGAGTACGGCCACGAGCAGTGCGCTCCCGACCCAGACCCCCGACTGCCCGTTCGCCCCCTCCAGGCCACCGGCCGGCTGCGCCGCCCAACGAATCCGGCTACCCGGCGGGGCGACCTTGAGCTGGTCGGTCTGGTGGCTGCCCGATCCGCTCGCCGCGCTCAGCCCAGGGGCCGGACCGAAGCCCGCCTCACCGGGGGAGAGGTTGTCGTCGAGCGGGCTGAGCGGCACCGGTTCGACCTGTTCCGACAGGGCCGCGAGCGGGTCGACCAGGCCGAAGCCGAACGTGTCGTCCCGCCCGGCCGGCCCCAGGTCACGCGCGGTACGGACCAACCTGTTCACCACGTCAGCGGCGGACATGTGCGGCCACTTGGCCCGGACCAGCGCTGCCGAGGCGGTCACCATCGGAGCGGCGAAGCTGGTCCCCTGGACCCGCCAGTACCCGCCGTCGCGGCCTGCGCCGTACAGGCCGGTGGCGGGGGCGGTGAGCACGGTCTGCGAGCCGGTGATCGAATCAGCCCAGAGTCGGTCGCTGTCGCGATCCATCCCGGCGACCGCGACCACACCCGGCTCCCGGGCCGGGTACCAGACATCGGTCGACGTCGAGACGCCCCGGTTGCCGGTGCAGGCGATCACGACCACGTCGCGGACGAACGCGTAGTCGAGCGCGGCGGCCAGGGCGGGGCTGTTGCCGGCACCACCGAGTGACAGGTTGACCACGCGGGCGCCGTTGTCGACCGCCCAGCGCAGGCCCTTCGCCACGATCATGGCGTCGTCGTAGCGGTTCTGCGCGTCCAGCACGCGAACCGGAAGGATCTTGGCTTTCGGGGCCAGACCGGCCACCCCACGGGTGTCGTCGTTCCGCCCGGCGATCAGCCCCGCCACCGTCGTACCGTGGCCCACCGGGTCGGTCTGCCCGTCACCGCCCGGCTGCACCAGGTCGAGACCGGGCAGCACCTGGCCGGCGAGATCCGGATGGTCACCGTCGACGCCCGAGTCGATCACCGCCACGGTGACCCCGGCGCCGGTCGAGACCTTCCACAGGGCCTTCGCGTCGAACTCGTCGAGCTGCCACTGCTCGTCCCGGATCGCGTCCGCCCGGATCGGCAACTCCACCGGCTGGACCTGCGACAACACGGGCCGGGTACGAGGCGCGGCCGTGGCCACGGCCGGACCGGTCAGGGTCACCCCGACCCCGACCATGGCGAGTAGCGCCGACACGGCAGCCCGTGCCCCGGCACTACGGTCTCGATACACCAGCCCTGTCACAGCTTGGCCATTTCACCCCGGTGGAAACATGATGCACGGAGGTTACCCCTTTTCACTGTGGTGGCGGGGCAAACGAGGTGAATCGATCACACCGGAGGCAGATGGGCCAGCTGGACCAGGCGTACACCCTCCTTGCGCGTGACCAGTCGGCCCCGCCCCGGCGGCATCGGACCAGGACGTACCGCACCCACCAGAGCACCCTCGTCCTTGTCCCCGGACATCACCAGGCCGGGCGAGGAAAGCTCGCGTAGCCGCTGGATGATCGGCTCGTAAAGGGAGCGGGACGCACCCCCGGAACGACGGGTCAACACCAGGTGCAACCCGATGTCCCGGGCCTGCGGCAGGAACTCCTCCAACGGGCGCAGCGGGTTCGCCGGACCGCTCGCGACCAGGTCGTAGTCGTCGACCAGGACGAACAGCTCAGGGCCGGTCCACCAGGACCGGTCCTTCAACTGCCGCGGAGTGACGTCCGGGCCGGGAAGCCGGCGAGACATGTAGCCCGCCGCCGACTCGACCAGTTCGGCAGTGGCCGCCGCCGCGGTGCCGTACCCGATCAGATGCTCGGTCTGGATCACCCCGAGCAGGCTGCGCCGGTAGTCGACCAGGATCACCCGGGCCTGCTCCGGCGTGAACCGGTTGGTGATCGACGTGGCCAGCGCACGCAGGAACGACGACTTCCCGCACTCCGCGTCCCCAAAGAGCAGGAAGTGCGGTTCGCTCGCGAAGTCGAGCACGACCGGGCGCAGGTCCGCCTCGGAGATGCCGATCGGCAGCCGCAGGCCGCTCGTCCCGGACATGTCCAACTCCGCGTACGGCAGCACCGGCGGCAACAGGCGCACCCGGGGCGCCGGTGACCCGGACCAGCCGCTCGCCACCGCCTTCACCAGCGACGGGGTGTCGCCGCCGAGGCTCGTCAGTTCCGGCAGCGCGGTCAGGAAATGCAGGCTCTCCGCGGTGATCCCACGCCCCGGCGTCTTCTCCGGCACGTTCGTCGCCGCCCGGCGGGAGACGATCGAGTCGGTCGGGTCGCCGAGCCGCAGTTCGAGACGGGAACCGAAGAGGTCCCGGATCGCCGGCCGGAAGTCCATCCAGCGCGGCGCGGCGGCGACCACGTGCACGCCGTACGACAGGCCCCGGGTGGCGAGGTCGGTGATCATCGGCTCCAGGTCGTCGTACTCGCCACGCAGCGTCGGCCAGCCGTCGACCACGAGGAACACGTCACCGAACGGGTCCGCTCCCGGCCCGACCCCACCAACCGCCCGCCGCCTGCGGTACGCCGCCATCGAGTCGACCCCGAGATCGGCGAAGCGCCGCTCACGCTCGGCGAGCAGGGTCGAGATCTCGCCGATGGTGCGCCGTACCGCCGCTGTGTCGAGCCGGCCGGCCACCCCGCCGACGTGCGGCAGGTCCCGCAGCGCCGCGAGCGCCCCACCACCGAAGTCGAGGCAGTAGACCTGCACCTCGGCCGGGGTGTGGGTGAGTGCCAGGCCGCAGATCAGCGTCCGCAGCAGGGTCGACTTGCCGCTCTGCGGCCCGCCGACGACGGCGACGTGCCCGGCGGCCGAGTCCAACGCCAGCCAGAGCAGGTCCCGCCGCTGCTCGAACGGCTTGTCGATGAGCGCCACCGGCACCTGGAGCGCGCCGTGCAACTCCGGGTTGCCGAACGTCAGCCCCCGGGCCGGGTCACCGACCACCGGGCCGAGCAGATCGTCCAGCGCCGGCGCCTGGGCCAGCGGCGGCAGCCACACCTGGTGCGCCGGCGGCCCCTGACCGACCAGCCGGGAGACCATCACGTCGAGCAGGCTCTGACCGGCCGCCACCCCCTCCGGCACCGGCGCGGCGGCGGTGACCGGATCGGGCACCGGCACGAGGTGGGTCGAGTAGTTCAGCAGGCGCGGCGCACCGCCCTGGCCACCGCCGGCCCCACCGAGCCCGTCCCGGCGGAAGGCGCCGGAGACGTACGCGGCCTTGAACCGCACCAGCGGCTCGGTGCCGAACTTGAGGTAGCCGTGCCCGGGGGAGCGGGGCAACTCGTACGCGTCCGGCACACCGAGCACCGCCCGGGACTCCAGGGCGGAGAAGGTCCGCAACCCGATCCGGTACGACAGGTGCGTGTCCAGACCACGCAGCCGCCCCTCCTCCAGCCGCTGCGAGGCGAGCAGCAGGTGTACGCCGAGCGACCGGCCCAACCGCCCGATCTGGACGAAGAGGTCGATGAAGTCGGGCTTGGCGGAGAGCAGTTCGGAGAACTCGTCACAGATGATCAGCAGGGACGGCAGCGGGGCGAGCGCGGCTCCCCCGCCCCGGGCCTTCTCGTAGTCGCGGAGGCTGGCGAAGTTGCCGGCCCGCCGGAGCAGCTCCTGTCGGCGGATCAGCTCACCGTTGATCGCGTCGACCATCCGGTCGACCAGGGGCAGTTCGTCGGCCAGGTTCGTGATCACCGCCGCAGTGTGCGGCAACCGGTCCAGGGAGGAGAAGGTCGCGCCGCCCTTGAAGTCGACCAGGACGAAGTTGAGCGCCTCGGAGGAGTGCGTGGCGGCGAGTCCGAGCACGAGCGTACGGAGCAGCTCCGACTTGCCCGAGCCGGTCGCCCCGATGAGCAGCCCGTGCGGGCCCATACCGTCCTGCGCCGACTCCTTCAGGTCCAGCTCGATCGCGCCACCGTCACCGCCCACACCGATCGGCACCCGCAGCCCGTCCCGGGCCGGACGGGGTGCCCAACCCTGGGCGGTGGTGAAGTTCTCCGGGTCACCGATGCCGAGCAGGTCGGCCAGGCCCATTTCGGTGTTCAGTGGCGTGTCGGCACCCTTGGAGGCCGCCGCCAGCCGCAGCGGGGCGAGCCGTCGGGCGACCGCCTCCGCCTCCACCGCGGTGAGCCGGTCCGCCGTGCCGACCTCCGCCTGCCCGTCCATCGTGTACGTGTCCAGCCGCCCGCCGCGCACCTCCAGCACCAGCGTCGAGCGGTCCAGCAGCCGGGGCGGCGGGCTGTCCAGGTCGATGATGGTCACCGCGTCGATACCGCCGTCACTGACCAGCGCCGCCGCCCCGGTCAGGTCGCCGCCGTCGAGGACCACCACCACGTGCGGGCCGTCGGTGGCCGGACCGGCCGGGCTGAACCGGGACCGGTTGCCGAGTACCTCGTCGAGCAACTGTTCGAGTTCGGTGGCGGAGCTCGCGACCAGGCGTACCGGGCCGAGCGCGTCGACCCGGTTCGGGTGCTGCGCGTGCGGCAGCCACTTCAACCACTCCCAGAGCCCGCGACGCTCCGGACCGGCGCAGACCGCGATCAACAGCTCGTCCGGGGCGTGGAAGACGGCGAGCTGGGTCAGCATCGCCCGGGCCAGCGCCTGTGGGCCCTCGGTGCCGGTGGTCGGGGTGCCGGGACCGGAATCGGTCCAACCCAGGTCGGGCCGGCCCAACTCGACCCGGGGCGCCTCACCCCGGACGAAGACCCGGGCGAACGCCCGCAACGAGAGCGCGACCGGCAGGTCCGGCACCACCGCGTACGCGTCCAGGAACCGGCGCAGCGCGCCGGCTGTCATCGGCTCCAGATCCTCCAGTGGTCGGGTGACCGGCGGGATCAGCGGGGTGGCCAGGGTCTGCGGGCCGACCGCGACCCGGACCACGCCGAAGTCCGGATCGGCCGGTCGGCGTTCCCAGACGCGGTGACTGCCCACGGTGGACCAGAGCCGGGCCGGGTCGGGGTGCCGGTAGAAGAGCCCGGCGCGCTGCTTGCCGGCGGTGTCCCGGGCCCGGCGACGCAGCGTCGCCAGGTGGCGCAGGTACTCCCGGCGGGCCGCCATCATCTCCGCCTTCTTCGGCGTGCCGGAGGCACTGCCCCAGGAGGACGCGAGCATGGCCAGCGACGACACCCCGAACATCGCGCCGACCACGTACGAGTAGGCCCCGCCGCCACGGCCGAACATCATCGCCATCGCGACCGAGCCACCGAGCATCGGCAGCACCATCATCAGTTGCTGCATCCGTCCACCGGCGGCGGCCGGAATCTCCGGTGGCGGGTCCACTGGCAACTCGCCCGTAGGGATGTCCGGCGCGGGGCGGCGTGGGGGCCGTTTGACGACAACCGTGCTCACGCCATCATCCCGTCGAGTGCACCGTGGCCGCTCATCCGATCTCCCCCTGACGCTCGGTAGGCAAAGCCTGGCCCATGGTAGGTAAAGTGCGGTCGTCCGCGCAGCCGTGGCAGTCGGTGATGGAGGAAAGCCAATGAGTAGCGGGCTTGCCCGGGTCACGATCAGCGCCCCCCAGCGCCGGGTCGACGTCGCGCTACCAGAGCACCTCCCGCTCGCCGAACTCCTGCCCGAGGTGCTCCGACACGCCGGGGACGGGCTGGCCGACGACGGTGAACGGCACGGTGGCTGGGTGCTGCGGCGTACCGACGGTGCCGCCCTCTCCAACGGTCAGGCGCTGCTTCCGCAGGGGGTACGCGACGGCGACGTGCTGCATCTCGTACCGGCCCGGGCACAGTGGCCCGAGCCGGAGTACGACGACGTGGTCGAGGCGATCGCCGACGGGGCCCGGCGGCGGGGCGGTGCCTGGTCGGCCCCGGCCACCCGGGGCGCCAGCCTGGCCGGTGCCGGTGCACTGCTCACGGTCGGACTGGTCGCGGTTCTCGCCGCCGGCCCGGGGGCCGGACTCGGGCCGATCGCCGCGCTGGTCATCTCCGTACTGCTGGCGCTCGCCGGGGTGGTGGCCTCCCGCGCGTACGGCGACGCCGCGGCCGGTGCCGCGCTCGGCGGCTACGCCGTGCCGTACGCGTTCGTCGGCGGGGCACTGCTGATCGCCTCCGGGGATCCGGTCGGAGTGCTGGCCCCGGTGCGTTGGCTCGGCGCCCCGGAGGCGCTGGCCGGGTCGGTGGCGGTGTTGCTGGTCGCCGTACTCGGCGCGGTCGGGGTCGCCGCCGGGCTGCGGGTCTTCGCGGCCGGTGCCACCGTCGGCCTGCTCGGCGCGGCGACCGCGCTGGCCGGGTTCGCGCTCTCCGCCGGTGGGGCCGCCGCGATCCTGCTCTCGGTGCTGGTCTGCGGGATCGGGGTGCTGCCGCTGCTGGCCATCCGGTTCGGCAAGCTGCCGATGCCGCCGATCACCCTGCCCGCCGGGACCGACGGTACGGAGGGCTTCACCGCGGCCGGCGGCCCACTCGACGGGGCACGGGAGCGGCCGGAGCGGGAGCGGGTCTTCGCCGCGGTCGCCCGTACCGAGGAACTTCTCACCGGCATGTTGATCGGACACGCCGTGCTCGCCACCGTGGGGGTCGGGCTGCTGGTGCTCGCGGGTGGCTTCGCCGGCCGGCTGCTGGTGGCGGTCGCCGCGGCGGCGCTGCTGCTGCGCTCCCGGCTCTTCGTCACGTTCCGCCAGCGGTTGCCGCTGGTGGTCGCCGGCATCCTCGGCTTCGTGGTGCTCGGGTTGGCGCTGGTCACCGGCGCTGGTACGGACACTCTGCTGGTGCTCGTCGGAACGGCACTGGTGTCGGCGCTGGTGACAGTCGCCGCCGGTGCGACCTACGCGTACCGGACCCCGTCGCCGTACCTCGGGCGCGCCGCCGACCTGGTGGACACCCTGATGGTGGTTTCGGTGGTGCCGGTGGCCTGCGCGGTGCTCGGCCTCTACGCCCAGGTACGCGGTCTGCTCGGCTGATCCGCTGGGCGGTCGATCTGTTCGGCGTGCCCGGGGCCCCGCTGGCCTGACGCCCACGGTGGCCCCGGCGGCCTCGTTCCCGCCCGCCGTGAGTCCAGCCGGCGGGAACGGTACGTCGCGTCAGTGCGCGTGCGCGGTGCCGTTCTCCTCGGCCTCCTGCTGGCGGCGGACCGAGGCACGGATCTCCGCCTCGGCCTCGGTACGGCCGACCCAGGTGGCGCCCTCCACCGACTTGCCCGGCTCAAGATCCTTGTAGACCTCGAAGAAGTGCTGGATCTCCAGCCGGTCGAACTCGCCGAGGTGGTGGATGTCGCGCAGGTGCTCCTGCCGCGGGTCCTCGTACGGCACGCACAGGACCTTGTCGTCGCCGCCCTTTTCGTCCTTCATCCGGAACATGCCGATGGTCCGGCAGCGGATGAGGCACCCGGGGAAGGTCGGCTCGGGCACCAGGACCAACGCGTCCAGCGGGTCGCCGTCCTCGCCGAGGGTGCCCTCGATGAAGCCGTAGTCGGCCGGGTACTGGGTTGAGGTGAAGAGGGTACGGTCCAGCCTGATCCGGCCGGTCGCGTGGTCGACCTCGTATTTGTTGCGGTGACCCTTAGGGATCTCAACCGTGACGTCGAAATCCATCTTCCACGCTCCCTCGTTCGCCGACGCTGGCTAACGGAATGTAGGCGGCGTGTGCCGGAGGAGTGTTGTCCCACTCCCGAATGCACCGGGCGCCGCTTAGTGTTCGGACGGAAGTAGTGTCACCCAAAGGTGTTTGCTGACTGGGAGGAGGGGCCGGTGGAGAGTGAAGATTCACACTCGGGGTGGATAAACGAGCCACCAGCGCCGGGGTCGCACCCGCCTGAGCAGCAATTCCAGGCGCACCCACCGGCGGGGCAACCGCCGTACGACGGCCGACCGGCTCCCGGCCGGGCCAGCGTGCCACAGCCGGCCGCACACCACCCCGGCCACCCCGTTCCGCGCCCGCCGGCTGCGTCCGGCCCGCCCCCGGGTTCGTACCGTTCCGCGTCGGGGTCGGCGAGTCCGGTTCCGCCCGGTTCTGCCCCGGTGGGGACGTACTACTCCGGTGCGCCGTCGACTTCGGGCTCCGCTCGCCCTGTTCATCCCGGTTCACCGATGGCGGTTCCTCCGGGGCCACCTATTCCTCCGGTTCCTCCGGGCACTCCCTACCGCCAGGGTCCGCCGGCCCCGGTGCGCCCGGCGTCGGGTAGCGCTCAAGTCGTCCCGCCGCCCGGTCCGAATCCGCCCGCCGCTGCGGCCCATCCCGGCCAGTACCCGCCGAACCCTGGTCAGTACCCGGGCAACCCGGGCCACTACCCGGTCAACCCGCCGCACCACCCGGGCTCGGCAGCCGTCCCGGGGCGGGCCGCCGTCCCGCCGGTCGCGGGTTACCCGGGCGGCTACGGTCCCGCCGACGCCTCGCTCCTGCCCGAGCACGGCGGGGCAGGTCGGGCAGCCGTCCCGCCCGCGCCGCCGGTCGCCGTCCCGCCCGCGCCGACGACCCCGCCACCACCACCCGCCCGGCGTCGGACGCGGCTGGTCGCCGGGGCCGCCGCGGTGGTCGTGCTGGCACTCGCCGCCGCCGGGGTGGCCGTGGTACGCCCAGGGCCGGTCGCCGGCTGGCTGGGCCAGGCCGACCCCAGTCCCACCGGCCAGTCCGAGCCGCCCGAGCCGCCGCCCGCACCCGTGCTCCTCGCCGCCGGCGCCACCGCGCCGGTGCCGACCCAGCAGGGCCTACAGGCGGCAATCGGACCGCTGGTGGGCGCCGCCCTACTCGGCTCCTCGGTGCATGTCGCCGTGCTCGACGTGGCAACGGGAGAGCAGCTCTACGGCGAGGGACAGGACACCCCGACGGTGCCCGCCTCGACCACCAAGTTGGTCACCGCGGCGACCGTGCTGGCGGCCCGTGGCCCGGCATATCGGATCGCGACCCGGGTCGTGGCCGGGGCTTCCCCGGGCGAGGTGGTGATCGTCGGCGGCGGCGACCCCACGCTCGCGATCAACGCCACCGGGATCTACCCCGGTGCCGGCCGCCTCGACGACCTGGCGGCAAAGGTGAAGCAAGCTCTCGGTGGGACCGTGCCGACCAAGGTCACCGTCGACTCCTCCCTCTATTCCGGGCCGGTGTACGGACCGGGCTGGGACGCGGACATCCCGACCGGTGGCTTCGCGGCGCCGATCACCGCGCTGATGACCGACGGCGCCCGGATCGACCCGAAGGACAACATCAAGGGCGCCGAGCGGTACGAGAAGCCGGACGTGGCGGCTGGCCGCCTCTTCGCCAAGGCGCTCGGGCTTCCCACGGCCACGGTGAACGCGGTGGCCAAGGGAACCGCCCCGGCCGCCCCGCCGGACGCGACCGGTGCATCGGCCTCGCCCGGCGCGACGATCGCCCCCGGCACCGAACTGGGCCGGGTCGAGTCGCCACCGCTGGTGCGGCTGGTCGAGTTCATGCTCGCCGACAGCGACAACGTGGTCGCCGAGACGCTCGCCCGGCAGGTGGCGCTGGCCCGCCAGCAGCCCGCGTCGTTCGACGGCGCCGCCGCCGCGATGGACACCGTGGTGGGTGAACTCGGGCTGGACGCCAACCAGACGACGGTCAGCGACGGCAGCGGTCTGTCCCGACGCAACCGGATCAGTCCAGCCCTGCTCACCGACGTTCTCGGGTTGGCGGCTGGCGGCAGCAAACCGGAACTGGCCGGCATCTTCGCCGGACTTCCGGTCGCCGGCTGGTCCGGCACGCTCGCCGAGCGGTTCGCCAGCCCGTCGGCGGTCGCCGCCCTCGGGGCGGTACGCGCGAAGACCGGCACGTTGAGCGAGGTGAACGCGATCTCGGGGACGGTGACCACGGCACAGGGGCGGCTGCTCGCTTTCGCCGTACTCGCCGACAAGGTGCCGAGCGGCCCGGAGCAGGCGGCGTCGGCGTTGGACAAAATCGCCGCCGCCCTCGCCGCCTGTGGCTGCGCCGGCTGAACCGGACGACACGGTAGGGGTGTGCGGGCGCGGGTACGGTGGGTGCCATGGCGCAGTTCGTGGACTGGGACCTGGCCGCCGCCACCGCTGGCGCGCTGGGCAAGACGGGCCCGAGGGTCTCGTACGACGAGGCCACCGCGGTCGTGGGCGACCTGCGGCAGCTGACTGACGAGGCGGCGGGGCACGTGGTCGCGTACACCGGGCTGCGGTCCCAGGTGGCGCACCCACCGGTGCGGGTGGTGGATCGCAGGGACTGGGCGGCCACCAACATCGCCGGCCTTCGCGAGGTGATCACGCCGCTGGTCAACCGGCTCTCCGGTGACAAGCAGCCCGGCGTGATCAGCGACGCGATCGGCTCGCGGCTCACCGGTGTGCAGGCCGGAACCGTGCTCGCCTATCTCTCCGGCCGGGTCCTCGGCCAGTACGAGGTCTTCTCCGCCGACCCCGGTCAACTCCTCCTCGTCGCGCCGAACATCGTCGAGGTGGAACGGAAGCTGGAGGCCGAGCCCCGGGACTTCCGGCTCTGGGTCTGCCTGCACGAGGTCACCCACCGCACCCAGTTCACCGCGGTGCCGTGGATGCGTGGACACTTCCTCGGCGAGGTGCAGGCGTTCGTCGACGCCTCCCAGGCCGGTGGCGAGCACTTCACCGACCGGCTGCGGCGTGGGGTGGCGACGCTCTCCGACTCGGTCCGCAATCCGGACAGCCGGGCGAGCGTGCTCGACATCGTGCAGACTCCCGGCCAGCGTGCCGTGCTGGACCGGCTCACCGCGCTGATGACCCTGCTCGAGGGGCATGCGGAGTTCGTCATGGACGGGGTGGGCCCGGAGGTCATCCCGAGCGTGGAACGGATTCGCGCGAAGTTCAACCGCCGCCGCGAGTCCGGCAATCCGCTGGAGAAGGCGATCCGCAAGCTGCTCGGTGTGGACGTCAAGATGCGCCAGTACGCGGAGGGCCGCAAGTTCGTCCACGGTGTGGTCGACCGGGTCGGCATGGAGGGCTTCAACCGGGTTTTCAGCTCGCCGTTGACCCTGCCCCGGCTGGAGGAACTCGCCGATCCCGACGCCTGGGTGAACCGGGTCCACGGCAAGGCCGGCCCGACGCCGGCCGCCGGCTGATCCGCGCCGAGTGGCCGCGCTCGCCCCATCGGTTGCCGCCGTCCGGGTCGCGGTCCGGGCGGCCCTGACCGGGGTACGCCGACCAGGTCCCGTCCTGGTCGCCTGCTCCGGTGGCGCCGACTCGCTGGCGCTCGCCGCCGCCACCGCGTTCGTCGCCCCCCGGCTCGGTCTCGCCGCCGGGCTCGTCACCGTCGACCACGGACTGCAGCCCGGCTCGGCGGACCGGGCCGGGGACGTGGCCCGTTGGGCGGCTGATCAGGCGTTTTCCCCGGTCGAGGTGGCTACCGTGACGGTGCGGGGACGCCCCGGTGGACCGGAGGCCGCCGCGCGCGAGGCGCGTTACCAGGCCCTGGTCGACAGCGCCCGGCGCCACGACGCGTCGGCGGTGCTGCTCGGCCACACCCGGGACGACCAGGCGGAGACGGTGCTGCTCGCGCTCGCCCGGGGCGCCGGACCGCACGGTCTGGCCGGGATGCCGGCACGGCGGGAGTTGGACGGAGTGACGCTGCTGCGCCCGCTGCTCGACGTCGAACGGGAACAGACTCGCGAGGCGTGCGCGGTGCTGGGGCTGCGCCCCTGGGAGGATCCGCACAACACCGACCCCGGGTACGCCCGGGCCCGGGTCCGGTCCGATCTGCTTCCGGCGCTCGTTGCCACGCTCGGTCCGGGCGTGGTGGCGAACCTCGCCCGCACCGCTCGGATGATCGCGGAGGACACCGAGGTACTGGACGACCTGGCCGCGACCGCGCTACGCGCCGCCCGGGTCGGACCGGGCGCCGATCCCTCTGTCGGGCCGGTGGTCGACTCCTCCGTCGGCCGGGACGATGGTGCCGGTGCCGGGCTGGCGGTGGCCGTACTCGCCGGGCTCTCCCCGGCGGTGCGTTCCCGGGTGCTGCACCGCTGGGCGCGACAGCTCGGTGCCCCGCCCGCCGCGCTCTCCGCCCGCCACGTGACCGCCCTCGACGCGCTCGTCACCGACTGGCACGGCCAGGGATCGGTGCACCTGCCGGGGGCAATAACGGTGGCCCGGCGCGGTGACACTCTCGGCAGGGGGTAGACAGGGTGCATGGCACATCCCCGTCAACCCCTCTACGCGCCGCACGGCGCGGTCGCGACCAGTCAACCGCTCGCCGCCGCCGCCGGGCTGGCCGTACTCCGTAAAGGCGGCACCGCGGTCGATGCCGCGCTTGCCACCGCGATCGCCCTGACCGTGGTCCAACCGGGTTCCAACGACATCGGCGGCGACCTGTTCGCCATCGTCTGGGACGGCGAGCGGCTGCACGGCCTGAACGCCTCGGGCCGCTCCCCTGCGGCTCTGACCAGGGAGGCGGTGCTCGCCGCCACCGACGGCGTGGGGGCGACGCCGGCGACCGCACTCGGCGGGGCACAGGCGTCCGGTCCGGCGATGCCGGCCCGGGGCTGGCTGCCGGTGACGGTGCCCGGCGCCCCGGCGGGCTGGCGGGACCTGCACGACCGGTTCGGGGTGCTGCCCTTCGCAGACCTCTTCGCCGACGCGATCGGCTACGCCGAGAACGGCTACCCGGTCTCGCCGAACGTGGCCGCCGGTTGGGCCCGATCGGTGGAGACCCAGGCCGAGCTGACCGGCCCGGAGTTCGACGAGTGGTCCAAGGTCTTCACGGCGGATGGCAAGCGGGCTCCCCGCCCGGGTGAGCGGTGGCGCAATCCGGACGCGGCCCGCACCCTGCGCCGGATCGCGGCCACCAACGCGGACGCCTTCTACCGGGGTGAGATCGCCGAGGCGCTGGCCGGGTACGCGGCGCGGACCGGTGGGCTGCTCACCGCCGACGACCTCGCCCGGCACACCTCGACCTGGGTCCAGCCGACCAAGGCCGGGTACCGGGGGCACGAGGTGTGGGAGTTGCCGCCGAACGGGCAGGGTGTGGCGGCGCTGCTCGCTCTGAACATCCTCGACGGGGTGGACCTGACCGGGATGTCCCTCGCCGACCGGCTGCACTGGCAGATCGAGGCGATGAAGCTTGGTTTCGCCGACGCGCACGCGTACGTGGCCGACCCGGAGAAGGTCGCCGTACCCACCGAGGAGCTCCTCAGCGTCGAGTACGCGGCCACCCGCCGGAAGCTGATCACCGACCGGGCCGGTACGCCCGAGCCGGGAAGCCCGGGGCGGGGCGGCACGGTCTACCTCTGTGCCGCCGACTCGGGCGGGATGATGGTGAGCCTGATCCAGTCCAACTACCTGGCGTTCGGCTCGCACGTGGTGCTGCCCGGGTTCGGTTTCGGGTTCCAGAACCGCGGCACCGGCTTCAGCCTCGACCCGGCGCACCCGAACGTGGTCGCGCCGAACAAGCGTCCGTACCACACCATCATCCCGGGTTTCCTGACTCGGGGCGGCGAACCGGTCGGCCCGTTCGGGGTGATGGGTGGCCACATGCAACCGCAGGGGCACCTGCAGTTGGTGTCGCACACGGTCGACGACGGCCTCGATCCCCAGGCGGCGCTGAACGCTCCCCGCTGGTACTGGCACGCCGATCGGTCGGTGCTGGTCGAGCCGGACCTGCTGAATGCCCGTTCGGGACCGATGGCAATCGGTGAGCTGCGCCAGCGCGGCCACGCGCTCGCGGTCGCGGATGACGACGACTCACCGCCGTTCGGCTACGGCCAGGCGATCTGGCGGCTGCCGGAGGGTGGCTACGTCGCCGGCTCAGACCCCCGCGCCGACGGCTGCGCCGTCGTCTACTAGCCGAAGGAAGGGCCCCTTCTTATCGTTTTCCGTATAGGAAGGGGCCCTTCCTAACGCCTGACGCCTTGTCGGAACGCCTGCTGTGGCTCAGACCCGTTCGCGGAAGAGGGTGCGGTAGGCGTGCGGGGTGGTGCCGACCCGGCGGGTGAAGTGGTGACGCAGCGTGGCGGCCTCACCGAAGCCGGCCCGGCTGGCGATCGCCTCGACGCCGAGTTCGGTCTCCTCCAGCAGACGCCGGGCGAGCAGGATCCGCTGGTTGGTGAGCCAGTCATGCGGGGTGGTGCCGGTCTCGGCCCGGAACCTCCGGGCGAACGTACGCGGGGCCATGTGTGACCGGGCCGCCATGTCGTCGATGGTCAGGCTCTGGTCGAGGTGGCCGACGAGCCAGCCGAGCACTGGTTCGAGGGTGGGGGCGTCCGGCGTACGGGGGATCGGTGCCTCGATGAACTGGGCCTGACCGCCGTCGCGGTGCGGTGGCACGACCATCCGGCGGGCCAGTTTGGTGGCGAGCGCGGAGCCGTGTTCCTGGCGGACCAGGTGCAGGCAGGCGTCGATGCCAGCGGCGGTGCCGGCGCCGGTGAGCAGGTTGCCGTCCTGGACGTACAGCTCGTTGCAACGGACCCGGGCCAGGGGGAACCGTGCGGCGAGCTGGTCGGCGTACTTCCAGTGGGTGGTGCACTCGCGCCCGTCGAGCAGCCCGGCCTCGCCGAGCACGAAGGCGCCGGAGCAGACGCTGAGCACGTACGCCCCGCGCTGGTGGGCCCGGCGCAGTGCGTCGAGCACCGGCTCGGGGACGGGGGTGCCGTCGTACAGGGCCGGTACGGCGACCAGGTCCGCGTCCTCGGTGGGGGAGAGATCCGCCTCGGGCACCAGTTGGAAGCCGGACCGGCTGCGTACCGGGGCGCCGTCGACGGTGCAGACGTCGAAGCGATAACCGGGGAAGCCGTCCGCTGTCCGGTCGGTGCCGAACACTTCGCAGAGCACGCCGAGTTCGAAGGCCGCCACCTGGTCGAGGGCGATCACCGCGACTTTGCTCAGCATGTGCGGAGGATATGCCCTCGGTGGCAGGAAATCGAGGCTCGATGGCATTCCTGCCACTGTCCGCGTGTTCGCGCTCGGCGGAAACTGAACAGGACGTCCGGTGCGCACCGGCGGCGAACCCACAGGAACCGTTGGAAGGTCCACGCCGCCATGGAACTCTTCATCCTGCTCTTCGTGTTGTTGCTCGCACTTGCCTCGGCGTTCGGCCTGACCGCCGACAGCCGCGAATCGACCGGACGCCGGTCCGGGGACGGGGGTCGCGAGTGGCGTTCCCGTACCTGCTGACCGGTCTGTCCGGAGTCCCGGGCCCTCGCCGGGGTGGTCACGTCACGATCTGGCCGCCCCGGCGACAGGCCGTCACCGACGTACGGCAGGCTAGGTGCATGGCTGACGGCTCCTGGTACGACGCCGACATCGATCACGTGATCATTTCTGAGGAGCAGATCCGCGAGAAGACCGAGGAACTGGCCAAGCAGGTCTCGGCCGACTACGCCTCGGTCGAGGACGGGCTGCTGCTGGTGTGCGTCCTGAAGGGCGCGGTCATGTTCATGGCCGACTTCGCGCGGGCACTGGGGCGGCAGGGCCCCCCGTCCGAGCTGGAGTTCATGGCCGTCTCCTCGTACGGCCAGGGGACCACCTCCTCGGGCGTCGTGCGCATCCTGAAGGACCTGGACCGCGACATCGCCGGCCGGCACGTGATGGTGGTCGAGGACATCGTCGACTCCGGGCTGACCCTCTCCTGGCTGCTCCGGTACCTCGAGTCCCGTTCGGCGGCGAGCGTCGAGGTGGTCGCCCTCTTCCGTAAGCCGGATGCGATCAAGGTCCACGTTCCGGTCAAGTACGTCGGCTTCGACATCCCGAGCGAGTTCGTGGTCGGTTACGGGCTCGACTTCGGCGAGCGGTACCGCGAACTGCCCTACGTCGGCGTACTGAAGCCCGAGGTCTACACCCGGTCCTGACTCCGGGAGGCCCCCTGTGCGCCCCCCGTACGACTCCGTCCGTCGATCTGTCCGAGCTGTCGCCCGGTATCGGCGTGAGGAAATATCGAGCAGTCGTACAGCGCGCTCTCAGGAAGACCGGCTACGGTATGCGGTGGTGGCGCGGACGTATCTCCGCGCCGGGTCTTTCGCCCTGTTTGACCGGACAGGTCGGGAACCGGGCGCGAGTTCGCCGTCACGCTGGCACGACGGGTGAGCCGAGGGCGTCCCCGGAGGGTTTCCTCCAGCGCTCACGGAGCGGCACCGGATCGCGACTGCTGGGCTCGCAAGCTCACTCCTCGCGGTCACGGTGTACCGTCGAATCACCCCGGCGAGATATTCGCGTCGAGGTCGAGGCCGGCCCGCAAGGCGGCCCCGGCCGCCGCTCCGCGCGGCGACAAGCCAACCCAGACGGTCAGGACGTCGATCAGGAGGGTCCGGGCGCCAAGGCGCTCGACAACAGTATGGAACGTACGCGTTTCTTCCGCCGCCCGGTGGTCTGGATCATCCTGGTGATCATCGGTGCGATCGCGCTCAGCTCGTTCTTCACCGGCGGCCCGAGCTACCACAAGGTCGACACCTCGGTCGCCCTTGATCAGCTCCACACGGCCAGTATCAAGAAGGCGATCTTCCAGGACAAGGAGCAGACGCTCCAGCTCGACCTGGCGAACAAGACCAAGTTCGGCGACACCACCACCGATCGGATCCAGGCCCAGTTCCCAGCCGAGATCGGCCGTGACGTCTGGAACCAGGTCGAGGCGGCCAAGGCGGCGAACCGGATCACCGGCCCCGCCGACACCAAGGTGTCCAGCGACAACGTCTTCCTGACGCTCCTGGTCAACCTGCTGCCCATCGCCGTACTGGTGATCCTGCTGCTGCTGTTCATGTCGCAGATGCAGGGCGGCGGGTCCCGGGTGCTCAACTTCGGCAAGTCCAAGGCGAAGGTGATCACCAAGGACACCCCGAAGACCACCTTCGCCGATGTGGCCGGCTCCGAAGAGGCTGTCGAGGAACTGCACGAGATCAAGGACTTCCTGCAGAACCCGGCGAAGTACCAGGCGCTCGGCGCCAAGATCCCCAAGGGCGTACTGCTCTTCGGCCCGCCCGGAACCGGTAAGACCCTGCTCGCGCGGGCGGTCGCCGGTGAGGCGGGGGTGCCGTTCTACTCGATCTCCGGTTCCGACTTCGTCGAGATGTTCGTCGGTGTCGGCGCCAGTCGGGTCCGTGACCTGTTCGAGCAGGCGAAGTCGAACGCTCCGGCGATCGTCTTCGTCGACGAGATCGACGCGGTCGGCCGGCACCGGGGCGCTGGCATGGGTGGTGGCCACGACGAGCGTGAGCAGACCCTCAACCAGCTCCTGGTCGAGATGGACGGCTTCGACACCAAGGGTGGCGTGATCCTGATCGCCGCGACCAACCGGCCGGACATCCTCGACCCGGCGCTGCTGCGCCCGGGCCGGTTCGACCGGCAGATCGCGGTGGACACCCCGGACATGGAGGGCCGTAAGGCAATCCTGCGGGTGCACGCCAAGGGCAAGCCGTTCTCGCCCGACGTCGACCTCGACGCGGTGGCTCGCCGCACCCCGGGCTTCACCGGTGCCGACCTGGCGAACGTGATCAACGAGTCGGCACTGCTGACCGCCCGTGGCAACAAGCGGGCGATCTCCAACGAGTCGCTTGAGGAGTCGATCGACCGCGTGATCGCGGGCCCGCAGCGGCGTACCCGGGTGATGAGCGACCAGGAGAAGAAGATCACCGCGTACCACGAAGGTGGGCACGCGCTGGTCGCCTGGGCGCTGCCGCACTCGGCGCCGGTGCACAAGGTGACCATCCTGTCCCGGGGACGCTCGCTCGGCCACACCCTGGTGCTGCCGACCGAGGACAAGTACACCCAGACCCGGGCCGAGATGGTCGACACGCTGGCGTACGCGCTCGGCGGTCGGGCGGCCGAGGAACTCGTCTTCCACGAGCCAACCACGGGTGCCGGCAACGACATCGAGAAGGCCACCGCACTGGCCCGCGCGATGATCACGCAGTACGGCATGAGCTCGAAGCTGGGCGCGATCAAGTACGGCACCACCGGTGACGAACCGTTCCTCGGCCGCAACATGGGTCACGAGCGGGACTACTCCGACTCGGTCGCCGCCGAAATCGACGCCGAGATGCGTGCGCTGGTCGAACTCGCCCACGACGAGGCCTGGGAGATCCTGGTCGAGTACCGCGACGTGCTCGACAACATCGTGCTCGAGCTGATGGAGAAGGAAACCCTCTCCACCGCCGACATGGCCCGGATCTGCGCCCGGGTGGTCAAGCGCCCGCCGCTCGCCCCGTACAACGGGTTCGGCAAGCGGCAGCCCTCGACCGAGCCCCCGGTGCTCACCCCGGCGGAGAAGGACAAGCTCAAGGCGCAGGCCGAGGCGGACGGCGCCGAGGCGACCGTCGGCGGCGGTGCCACGCCGCCCGCGCCCAACTCGGACGGCCCGCACTGAGCAGCGACATCGTCGGCCCGGTGGACGAGGTGCAGGACACCTCGTCCACCGAGCCCGACAACGACGACACGCTGGACTACCTCGCCGCCCGACTGGTCGACGGCAAGCTCACCGGCAGCCCGGTGGAGGACGCCGTCGACCTGCTGCGGATCGAGAAGGCGGTACGCGAGATCCTCATCGCGGTCGGCGAGGACCCCGATCGGGACGGGCTGGTGAAGACACCGGCCCGGGTCGCGCGGGCGTACGCGGAACTCTTCGCCGGCCTGCGGGTCGATCCCGCCCAGGTGCTCGGCACCACCTTCGAGGCCAACCACAGCGAGCTCGTGCTGGTTCGCGACATCGACGTGATGAGCCTCTGTGAGCATCACCTGCTCCCGTTCCGGGGAATGGCCCACATCGGGTACATCCCGGGTGCGAACGGGCGGATCACCGGCCTCTCCAAGCTGGCGCGCCTGGTTGAGGTCTACGCCCGGCGACCACAGGTCCAGGAGCGGTTGACCAGTCAGATCGCCGACCTGCTCACCGAGAAGCTACAACCACGCGGTGTGGTCGTCGTACTTGAGTGCGAACACATGTGCATGGCGATGCGGGGCATCCAGAAGTCCGGCGCCAAGACGATCACCTCAGCGGTACGCGGATCGCTCCAGGAGGACTCGAGATCCCGCGCCGAGGCGATGGCGCTGATCATGCACTCCTAGCTGCCGCCACAGTGGCACCTAGCCGAACAACGCGAACGCGCCGATGCCCAGACAGCTCAGCAGCACCAGCACCGCGAGGGCGAACGGGCCGTACACCACCAGTCCGTGCACCCAGGTCCGGTGCCGGCGGTCCGCCCCGCTCGCCACGGCCGGTAGCCGGGTCGCGGTCACCATGACGTCCGCAACGTCCGCCGTGCCCCGCGCCTGACGCAACCCGGCCAGGACCGCCGCTGGACCAGCCGCCATCGCCTGACCGGCGGCGGCCACCTCGGCCGGGGCCGGTACGAGTTCCGGTTCCGGTACGCCCAGCGCACGAAGACGCGCCTGCTGCGGCACCAACCGGGCTCGTACGGCGGTCAGTTCCTCCCGTGCGTCCTGCACCGCCTCAGCCTGCTCGCCGGCCGCGGTCGCCGCCCCCCGGCGAACCGCGTCGAGTCGCTGCGCGGCGGCGAGGTATTCCTCCCAGGCGCTCACCGGAGCACCTCCGGAAGAACGAACGGGACGATCGTGGTGAGCCGGTCGGACCACCGGTCATGCCAGAGTGCCCGACCACGGCGCGGCCGTACGACCGCTGGCCGGCCGAGCAGTCCGGCCAGTTCGGCTTCCGGAAGCCCCAGGACGACCAGGTCGCTGACCAGAGCACCGGTGGTCCCGTCGCCGTCCGGCCTGGTCGCACCCTCCCCGCTGGGGTCGATACCGTCCGCGGGAGCCGGTGCGGCGGCCGGTTCGACGCCGAGAACCTCAGCGAAGCGACCGGGCCGCTCCGCCCAGGCGAGCAGGTGCACGCCGCGGTTCGGCCCATCGCGCAGCAGCACGGCGAGGCGGTCGGTGGGCAGAGCCGCCGGTGCGAGCCCGTCCAGACCGAAGAGCACCAGGTAGCCCGGCTCTTCCTGGTCGAGGACCTGATTCAGCCCGGTGGCGTCGACCATCAGCACCTCGTGTCGCTCGGTGAGGTCGGCCGCGAGTCGGCTTGCCGGACCAACCGTCCCCGGCGCGAGCGACGCGACCACGAACCGGCCGGCACCGCTCGGAAGGTGCGCGGCCAGGCTGCGCGCCGCCACCTCAAGTACGTCGGCCCCCGTCGGCCCGAGGACCACCAGGTGCCGTGCGCTCGACTTGTCGAAGGAGATCGCGGCGGTGTCCAGCGCCGGTGCGAGCACTCGGCCGACCAGGGCGGCTGGTCCGGCGCTCAGACCCAGAGCCGCCGCCCGGTAACCGGGATCTTCGGTCAGCCGCTGCTCCGCGTACCCGGCGAAGATCGTCGGCGGTACGGCATCCGCCCCCCGTGCACGCCAGAGACGCTGTCGCAACGCGTCCAGCGCACCGGGGTCCGCCTGCGGGTCGGGGAACTGGACCAGGCGCTCGTGTCCCCGGGTGGCGCCGCGTGGGCCGCCCAGCCCGCCCGCCGTGTTGATCACCGCATTTCCCATCGGCAACCCGGCCGCCGCGTCGTTGGTCGGCTCCAGCACCTCACCGCCGCCGGGCAGCGCCACCCGCACCGGGAACTGGGCGTAGACCGAGTCCCGCTGGCCGTACCCCGGCGCCGGGTCGGAGACGGCCCGGTTCACCAGGACCAGGTGTACGCCGTACGGGCGGCTGCGTCGGGCCAGTGATTCGAGTCGGCGGCGGGCCCGTGGGTCAGCATCGTCCTCGGCGTCGAGCAGGAACCGGAAACTGTCCAGCACACAGAGGATCCGGGGCATCCGGTGCCGGGCGCGCAGGTCCGCGAACCGGGTCACGCCGGCGGACTCGGCCAGGGCCGCCCGCCGGGTCACCTCCGCGTCGAGTTCGTCGAGTACGGCCAGCCCGTACTCCGGGTCGCACTCCATCCCGACCACCCGTGCGTGCGGCAGCCACGACGGATCGTGACCCGCCGGTACGACCTCCTCGAACGACGACCCTTCGGCGAAGTCGAGCAGGTAGAGCATCAGATCGCCGGGAGAGTAGTGGGCGCACAGGCCGTAGATCACGTTCACCAGGAACGCGGACTTACCCGCGCCGTACCGCCCGCTGACCAGCCAGTGCGGGGTGAGTTCGTTGAACCGCAGCGTCACCGGGATCTCCCCGTCCCGGCCGACCGTGGTAACCAGCCCTTCGGCCGGATCCGCCGTCCAGAGGCCGTCCGCCTCCTCGGGCAGCAGGTCGGCCAGATGTGGGCGTGAGTTCGCGTTGACCCGCGCGGCCAGCTCCTGGCAGACGCGTTGGAAGAGCTGAGCCGGTGGGTCCTCGTCGAGGAAGACCGGGGAGTTGAGCCCGGTGGAGGGGAGATGTTCGCCCGGGCTGCCGAACGAGGCGCCGGGCGGGTCACCGACCAGCGCGTACGGATTGCGCAACGCGATCATCGTGCTGTCGGCCAGGGGTGGTTGGGTGGTCTCCGCGGTCAGTGGTGGCGGGGGCCAGCCCGCGACGACCAGGTGCAGCCCGGCTGCGGGTCCGTGCTGGGCCAGTGCGCCGATGCGGGCCAGGTCCGCCGCCTCGGTCAGCTCGGGCAGCGAGGCGATCACCAGGAGCAGGGTGCGCTCGTGGCGGCGGCCCCGGTCGGAGTGCGGGCGAGCGGGGCGTACCCACTGCTCGGCCTCGGTCAGGATGGCCCGGAGACCGGCCCGGTCGGTTGCCGGCGGTGGCATGAGGCCGGCGTCGGCCAGCGGCGCGAACGGCGCGAAGAGTCGGCCTGCGGTGGCCGCGTCCACCGCCCGTACCAGCAGCGAGCCGGCAGGCGCGGCGCCCAGCAGCCGGAGCAGGACCGCGCGGACCAGGCCGGACACGCGGGGGTCGCGGGTGTCCGCGTCGATGGTGAGGTGGCCGGTGCCAAGCAGCGGTACGACTGCCGGGAACCGGGCGTCGTCGAGCGGTTGCGCGGTGCCGACCCGGACGAAGCCGGGAAGCTCGGGGCCTCCCAGAGGAGCGTCCGCCGCCTGGGCGCCCAGCGGTGCGCCGAGCCAGCCGGGCACCAGTGCCGCCGCTGCGGCCCGCAGCCGTTCCGCGAGTTCGTGCTGCTCCCGCTGGTCGGCCGGGGCCGGTTGGGTCGCGTCCAAGGTGGTGGCGGCGGCCACAGCGGTGGCTGCTGCCTGGCGGTGCAGCGCCGCGGCTTGACTGGTCCGCGTCTTCACTTGGGTCACCCCCTCCACCTCTCACTCGTGGCGGGTCACCCGGGTCGGGCACCTCTTCTGCCCGAAACGTTATCCCAGCCGGATCCGATCATCGTGGACGCACAGCCGTACCCGGAGGGTGCTCATGTCGCATCAACTGCATATCGTCACACTTTGCTGCCATTGAGTTATCAAGCTGTGCTTCTCGCCCATTGGGTCGGGACCCGGCAACCGATAGCCTCGGGGGTGTGGAATCAGTGCAGCCCCCCGCGGGTTCCCAGGTGTCGTGGGTGCCGGCCCAGCGCACCAGGTCGGGACAGGAGAGCCCTGATCCGGTCGCGATTCCACCCGCCCCGAAGCGTCGCCGGTTGCGTACGGTCCTGGCGATGGTCGCCGGGCTGCTCGCCGTGCTGGGTGTCGCCGGTGCCGCCGTCGCGTACGTCGCGTACGACCGTTACACCAGCCCGGACCAGAGCGCGCCTGACATCACGGTGAACAACTACCTCCAGGCGTACATGGCCGACCGGAACGACGTCCGGGCCAAGCCGCTGGCGTGTGCGGACACCTCCAAGCTGGCCGAGTTGGCCACGTTGCGGGCCGACCTGGTGGAGCGCGAGAAGCGGTTCGACACCATCTTCCGTGTTAAGTGGGGCAAATTGGACGTACGCGAGGAGGGTGACAGGGCCGAGGTCCTGGTCGACCTCGTCATCTCCACTCGAATGAACGAGATCACGCAGAGTGGTCGGCAGTCCTGGCGGTTTGTCACCCAACGGGACGGAGCCTGGCGGGTCTGCGAAGCCTCCCAGGTCACGTAACGATCGCCGACCGGACGGTTACTCGATCCAGAGCAGATGGACCGGAATCTCCAGTGTGGCCGGCGGCTGCCCGCTCCACCCCCAGCGGTACCAGTCGAGTTCCGGGGTCACCCTCACGCAGATGTCACCGTCCGTGCTGGTGTAGACCTCGGTGACGGCCCGCAGGTCACGGCGTTCGACGCTGTCCACCACGTGCACCACCCGACGCCCGGAGACCGAGTCCGCATCGACAACGGGGAGCGGGGCCCGGTGCGCGGGCCGGTCGAGTGAGACGAGCCGGGAGAGCACGTCGCCGGAAGGGAGACGTAGGCTCAGATCCGGCCCGGCTGGCTCCCCGAGGGTCTCCACCCAGACCCGGTCCGCCGGTACCAGCGGCGCGAAGACCTCGACCTGCTCCGCTTCGGCCCGGTACCACTCCTGTTCGGGCATCACCGGCACGTAGGTGCGGCTGCCCTGGACCACCCGCTCATCCGAACGCAGGTCGGCCCGCCATCCCAGCCCGGGCAGACCGACCAGGACCCGGCGACCGCGCAGATCGAGTTGTTCCCCGCTGGTGGTGAGCACGACCGGCCGAGGGGGCCGGGGCGCCCAGTCCGGTTGCCCGGCGAACGGATCGGGGAGAGGGTCGCCGGTCACGGCCGAGGTTTCCCGTGCCGATCGGAGCGCGCTGGCCGGACCAGCCTCATCCGTTCCCCTGCAACGTCGCGCCGCGATCCCGCATGAACGGCACCGGGTTGATCGCCCCCCGGCTGCTCCGGTCGCCCTTCACGTGCACCTCGAAGTGCAGGTGCGGCCCGGAGGAGTTACCGCTCGACCCGACGTTGCCGATCACCTGTCCGGCCTCCACCATGTCGTTCACGTTCACCAGTGGCTTGCTGACCATGTGACAGTAACGCGTGATGATCTGATTGGCGTGCAGGATGTCGACGAACCAGCCGCAGCCGCCCTTGCCGGGGAACCCGTCGACATCGCAACTGCGTACGCCGTTCCGGTCCGGATCACAGCGGGCGACCAGCACGCGTCCACTCGCCGCGGCGCGGATCTCCGTCCCCTTCACCGCACCGATGTCGACCCCGTTGTGCGACGGTCGCGAGGCGGTGCGGAAGCCGGAGCCGACCGCGCCCGGAATGGGCAGGGTCCAGCCGGAGGCGGCGATGTCCGCACCGGCGGCGCATTGCAGATCGGCACCGCTCACCGGCACACCGGCGCCAGCCGCGCGGGCGGCACCCTTGGTGAGTGCGTTCACGATCTGGGTGGCGATGGTTTCGTGCTTGGCGTACGCGTCCGGGAAGGCGCTGCGCTGGACCCGCTGCGCGGCATCGGTCAGCCGTTTCTTCTGCCAGCCGGGTACCTCCAGCAGCTTCTCGTAGAACTTGCGTGAGGTGTACTCGGGGTCCAGCAGTTGCTGGGGCGTACCCCAGCCCTGCGAGGGCCGCTGCTGGAACAGGCCGATCGAGTCGTGGTCGTTACTGGCGCCGAGATGTGGCAGGTTGCTCAACCGGGACTCCTGCATGGCTGTCGCCACCGCGATCACCCAGCCTCGTGGGGGAACCTGCATCTGCGCACCCACGTTGATGATGACTGCCGCGTTGCGCATCTGGGCCGCGTCGTACGGCTCGACGATCGGCAGACCGTCCTTGATCTCGATTGGCTTGTCCTGGCCACAGCCGAAGGTGGTGAGCGCCGGGTCATCCGAACTGCCGAGGAATTCGGAGAAGAGCAGCGCCCCGGTCCCCCCGGTGCAACAGAGCAGCGCCAGCGCGGCGGTGAGCGCGATTGCCAGCGCCGGCAGCCGCCTGCGCCGGGCGCTCGCCGCGGAATCCTGGTCGTCGCTCATCGCCCACTCCGGACAGTGCTCATCCTCGCTCCCAATCCACCGCGTCGACCAACCACCGCCCCTGTGGGGCGACGAGTTCGAGACGTAGCGTGCCGGCGTCGACCGGCACGCTGACCTCGACGAACTCGTCGCTGCGGGTGACGACCTCCAGGTCGCCGGTGAGCCGCTCCGCCGGCACTCCCGTCGGGTCCACGCCGCTGAGCCGGTCGGCCAGTCCGCTCGTGGAGAGGGGACGGAGCTTGTCGTACCACTGCTGTGCCGACACCCCGTCGTGGGCGAGCCAGGCAGCGGCGAACCTGGCGGCGACCTCCTCCGGCGCCGCCGCGCCCGGACTGGTCCGTGGCGTGGGAGGCGGTTCGGTGGCGATGACGCCGTCGTCGCCGGTCGTCGGGTCGACCGTGGCGATCGGCTCGACCGGTGCCCCGGCGAGCCCGGAATCGGAACCGGAGACGCCGGAGACGAGTCGGGCCGCACCCACCACGCCCAGGATCAGCACGGCCAGCATCAGTGCGACCCCGAGTCGGGACCGCAGGATGCCGGTGACCAGGGTCTCGAGTGCGCGTCGCACGATCTACCTCGCCTCGGACCGGATCCGGGGTGCGGTCGGCGTCGGCGTCGTCTCCGGCCGCTTGGCCGAGTCGGGGCGGTAGAGCACGTACGTCGGCTTCTCCGCCGGCACGTCCGGATCGGTCCACTCCGCGCCCCGTCCGCTTCGGGGACGTGGTGCGGTCTGCTTCGCTGGGCTGTCCCGGCCCGGCTGGCCGTCCCCGCCGGACTCTTCCCGGCCGTCCGGGCGACCCTCCGGGCCATCCGGTCGCTCGCTGGCACGGGTGTCGGCCGAGTGCGACGGATCCTCCAACCGGGCCTCGGGCCGCAGGTTGGTCTGCTCGGCCATCACCTCGCGGCGCTTGCCGACCGCTCGGTCGCTGCGGGAGTCGGACTGGTCGGAGCGGGACGACTCCCGCAGGTCACGAAGGAAGCGGCGGTGCCAGGACTGCTCGGCATCGACCGTACGCGTGGTCGTCTTGCCGCCGAGTTGGGTGATCCGTCGGTACGGCCGCAGTAGCAGCCACCCGACCACGCCGGTCAGGAACACGAGCACGACCTGCAACCAGCCGGGCAGGGTCGGTGTGCTCATCACCAGGTCGACGGCGAACAGGTAGATGGCCGCGCCGGTCCCGAAGATGGCGATGTTGAACACCGCCGCGACGACCGCGTTCGCCAGCCGACGCAGCCCGGCGCTCGCGGGCCGCATCAGGCCCACGGTGCCGAGCACCGGCGCGGCGATGACAGCCCAACGGAAGATCAGGAAGCCGAGCAGGACCAACAGCGAGGCGGTCAGGTCGAAGAGGGCGAAGAGCAGGGCGGCAAGCGCGGCGATGAAGCCCGCGCCGATTCGCTCCATGTCCCGGCTGCCCTGTAGGTACTCGTACGCCTCCGGGTCCTCGATCTTGATCTGTTGGGCGACCTTGTTCCACTGGTTCTTCTTCGCCTCGAAGATGGTGTCCCGGGTGGTGGGGTTCGCCCGTAGCCGCTCGGTCTCCTCCCAGGTCAGCGACTTGGCGTCGTACAACGCCTCGCCGTATTTCTTCGCGGTCACGCTGTCGGCCGAGCCCAGCAGGCCACGCAGCCAGTTCCGGTAGAGCATGGTCTCGGTCGAGATGTCACTGGCTCGTACCGCTGGCGGCCGTTTGTCTACACACCAGTCCGGGTCAGGCGCCGCGCATTCCCCCGCAGGGACATCCTTGGTCGAGGGTCCGACGGCCTCGTGCACGACGCTGAGCGAGGAGATCAGGGCGTTGTCGGCGACATTCGCCGACTGCACCGGCCACGCGGCCAGTGCGGTCACCGCCACCATCACCAACAGCGCCCAGCCGGCGGTCGTCATCGCGTGGCTCATCTCGGACTGCCGCGACCGCCACAGCAGATAGAGCCCGACAACACAGAGAGTAATGATGCCGAAGACGCTGAAGACCTTCTCGTACACTGCCTTGGTTGCCTGTTCGACCAGGGGATTCGCCCAGTCCCACATGGTCCGGGGATCCCAGGCCCGTTCCCGGAGCGCGTTCGACGCGCCGATGACCGCCGTTGCCGCCATCAGCTCACCACTTGCCACCTTGGTGAGCGCGAGGCTCGCCGGGTTGACCACGCTCGACGCGCAGCCACCCTCCAGGTCGTAGGTCTCGTAGCTGTAGCCGGCATAGCCGTAGTCGCTGTAGAGCCCGCGCGGACCGGGTTCCTTGACCGAGTCGGGGCGGGCGGCGAACCAGCCGGCGAGACCGGAGTCGGGCGTACCCGGGGTGGGCGGATCCAGGCACTCGGCGGTTGACCCACCGACCTCCTGGAGCTTGTCGACGCAGGTCCGGAAGTCCGCCTGCCACTCCTCCGTCGTGCAGAGGTCGGCCGGGGCGTAGGTCGGCACCGTCGTCGCGGGGGCTGCGGTCGCCGTGCCGCCGAGCAGCGGCCAGGAGACGGTCGCCACCGCGATCACGGCGAGGGCGAGGAGGAACGCGATGCTGCGTACGCCGGCCCGCGCCATGTCAAGCCTCCAGGTCCGCGAGGGAAATGGGCAGGTTGGCCGGGGTCGAGGCCGCGCTCGCCGGGGTGGTGTCGAGATGGTCGAGCAGACCCTCGACGTACGACACGTCTACCCGGATCTTCTGCACCCGCCCGTCGACGTCGCGCATGACGAACTCCCGGAAGCCAAGTCGCGAGGCCGACGACGAATCCACATTCGACAACGAGGCGAGGGTTGCCTCGTAACCGTCGTTCACGGGTACTCGGAGCAGCCGTAGCGCCTCGGAGGCAATCTCCGTGTCCTCGGCGATCCGACCCACGAACACCGTCGAGACCAGGTTCTGTACGTCCAGACCGAGAATGTCCCGAGGGTTCTGAGATGCCACCAGTGCGGAGAGGTTCCACTTCCGGGAGTCCCGGGCAAGCCGGACCAGGAACGAGCGGCCAGATCGCCAGCCCTCCATGAAGTGCGCCTCGTCGAGCCCGACCATCTTCCGGGAGCCCATGGAGCCGCCGTAGCAGCGGCGTACGGCCAGTCGGTGCGCCGTGTGCAGCATCGGCAGCGCGAGAGCCTCCTCGGCTGACCAGTACTCCCGTTCGATCTTCAGGTCGGGCAGGCGCAGTCCGGCCATGGTGATCACGGTCAGCGCGGCGTCGGCGCCGAGCAACCCGGCCGGCGGCCGACCGAAGAAGAGCAGCGCGAGCGGCATCTCCGCGGTGTCCAGCAGGAGGTTCGCCAACTCCTTGCCCTCGTCGTTGTCGAGGGTCGCGAGGCAGGCGACCACATCGTCCAGGGTGGACGTCTCCTCGGCCGGCACCTGACGTACCGCGTGCCGCAGCAGGGTGGCGGTCGATGCCTCCCGGGCCACCTGCGGTGGGACCAGCATCATGCAGATGTCCTGCACCAGCATCCGTCGTTCGGCCCGGGAGTTGGAGATAGCGATCTCGAACTCCCGGTCGCCACCGGCACCGCTCGGAAACTCCGACCGCAGCGGGGTGGGGATAAGCGCGTACGGGGCGAGGGTGCCCTGTTCCGAACCGGTCAGGTTCAGCACCCGCGAGTACGGTCGCAGTTCCGGCATCGAGCAGAGCCGGGCCAGCGGACCGGACGGGTCCAGGAGCGTCACCTGTACCCCGCGCCGGGCGGCCAGGTAGCCCAGGGCACCGAGCAGCGTCGACTTGCCACCACCCGGTTCGGCGACGAAGACGGCGAGCCCGGAGCGTTCCCGTACCTCCATCGGGAAGTGCAGGTCGAGGAAGACCGGCCGGCGGCAGGTGCCGGCGGTACGCCCGATCAGGTCGCCGCGCCGGTCGCCGACCGTCGAGGCGGCCTGTGGCAACGCGGCGGCGAGCAGGTTGACCGGCATCCGCCGGATGTATCCGGTGTTGGCGATCGGCTCACCCGGGATGAACTCGCGGGCCAGCCAGTCCTGGTTTTTCGGGTGCTGCAGCGACACGCGCAGCTCCCGGGAGTAGAGCTGGATGAGCCGGCGGGCGCGCTCCAGGCACTCTTCCCGAGTGCGCCCACCGACCGCGATCCGGTGCCAGCCGTGTGCCCGGGCGGAGTCGACGGGCAGGCCGGTGGTCATCTCGTCGCCGATGACCAGTGCCCGTTTGGCGAGCCGTTCCAGCTCCGGTGGGGCGTCGATGCCGTGTTCGGCGTAGTCGAGCTGCTGCGACCGGATCATCCGCAGCCGGTGTTCGAGGTTACGGAACGAGTCGCCGGAGCCGAGGATGTCGACCCGGGTGGAGAGTTCCATGGGCCAGGGCAGCCGCTCGTGGAAGTGCAGCCAGGGCTCGTGCCGTTCGGGGATCTCCAGTGGCTCCATCCGGCCGACGGCGAGTACGGCGACGTGTCGCTCCTCGCCGGTCATCCGGTTGACCAGCTTGACGGTGGATCCGTACGGGCTGCGGTAGCGCTCGACCTGTTCGGTCAGGGCCAGCAGGTCGCCGCGTTCCCACTGCCCGTTGGTGACCGGGGAGAGTGTTCCGGGCGGCGCCATGCAGAGCGCCACCGAGCGGTAGAGCAGCCATTCGAGTTCACCGGCGGTGACTCGCCGCCCGCGCATGCCGAAGGCGCCGAGCACCTCGTCGAACTGCTCGACCGTGCGACCCAGCTTGCGTCGCTCCCCGTCGGCCACTCCGCGGCCGAAGGTGCGCAGGATCCGTTCGGTGAGCGAGTTGCCGAGGGAGCGGCGGGCGAAGGTGACCCCGAGGTAGGTCTGTCCCTCGGCGTGGTTCACCGAGAGAAGGTGCCGTTGGGCGGCGACCAGGTGGTCGGACCAGCTGGCGGCACCGGGTACTGATGCCAGGGGGTGGGGGGTGTGCGCGTCGACGGTCCGGGCCCACTCGTCGGCGGGGAAGGGGCGGGTGGTGCGGCGCAGGTGTAGTCGGAAGCCGGCGAGTCCGGCGTACTGCTCGGAGATGGCGGCGAGCAGTGCCTCCCGTTCGGCGTCCGGGCGGAAGGCCCAGCGCACTTCTGGTAGCCAGTACCAGGCGGTGACCGTGTTGGGGGTGAAGGTCAGGTGTCCGGCGATCTCGGTGATGGCGAGTTCGATGGCCGGGTCCCGGTCGGTGAACTTCACCTTCGGTGCGCGGACCTGGGTGGGTTTTGGTTCCGACTCGCGTCGCCGGGAGCGGCCGGACTTCTGTTTCGAGGAGCCGGCGCCCTCCCGGGGCTGTCCCGGCCCGGAGCCGTTCCGTTGCTGGTGCGGGCCGGGGTCCGCCGGGTCCGGGCCGTGTTGGCCGGGGCGGTCCTGGCGGGGGTCCGGTCCGGTGGGCTGATCGCCTCGGCCGGGTGCGAATCCGGTGGGCGGTTCACCGCGGTCACCGGCGAATCCGGCGGGTCGGGCCTCGGCCTGCCGTGGTCCCGGTCGGGCGGGCGATGGTGGGTCGATGGTGCGCCGTGCCTCCCGGCGATCCTCCGGGTACGGGTCGCTCGCGGGCGGCGACGGGTGCGGCTCGGACGTCACCGGCGGGTGGGTCGGTTGTTCCGGGATGCGCCTGCGCGCGGGGGCGCCGGTGGCGGGGGCGACGCGCTGGCTGGGCGGCGCGGTGGCGATCCGTCGTCGTGCCGGGTCCATCGCCGGTACGCCGATGCCGTTCTCCGGGGTTCGGGTCCGTACCGCCGGTTCGGGCAGTTCGTCGGGTTCCCAGGTGGGGAGTTCGGCCGGGTGGGCGGCCCATCCGGTGTCGGTACGGGGCGGTGACTCGGCTGACGTACGGGCGGGTTCGGTGTGGGGGGTGTCGGTCCCGCCGGCCGTCCGGTTGCCCGTCGGCCGGGGCGGGGGACCCGGGGGTGCGGAGAGGGCCGCTGGGATGCCAACCGGCTGTGGCTGGCTGGGTGCCCGGGGGGCGGGCGGCATCGCGCCACCGAACAGGTCGAGGAATGGCGAGTCGATGTCCGGACCGTCGACGGGTGGAGGGCTGGCGACGGTGGGTGTTGTGGCCGGCGCGGTGGACCTGTCGCGGGCGGGTTGCGGCGCCTGGAAGACCGCCACGCCACCGTTTCCGGGGGTGGCGGCGAGCGCGTCGTTGACGGTCTCGTCCTCGTCAAGATCGGGCTCGGCGTAGCTGATCGGTCGCGTACCGTTACCTCTGTGGGCGGCAGTACCTTCGGCCGGGTGTGGGGAACCCGGCGTGGCGGGGCGGGTCATGCCGCTGCCTCGCCCGACCGGGCCGCTCCCGTTGCCTGGGACCACATCTTCACGCGCCGCCTCGATTCGTTCCACGCGGCCGTACCGGCCGCCGCCCCGAGCCCTACGCTCGTCCGCTGCCTACTCATGCCAGGTCCTCCCGGATCCGGATGCGGGTGGCGATCAGTCGGGGATCGCGCTGCTCCGTGGCCGGCTCGCGGGTACGTCGCCAGTCGGTCAGCGCGGTGCGGATGACCATTCGCGCGGGCCGGTCAGGGTCGACGTGCCGGAAGATGAAGGACGTGGTGACGATCGCGAGTGCGATTTCCCAGGCCGGGAAGAGCTCGACCTTGAGGGTGAACAGCCAGTGGATGAAGATGTAGAGCGGCACCAGTAGCAGGAAGAGTCCGTACTGGGCGTAGGGCAGGTGCACCGGCAGGGTGTAGCCGGGTGGCCCGAGGTAGACCAGACGTGCCCGGTAGATGTCGTCGTCGGTGCGCAGCCGCATCTGGATGCTCCGCGGTCTACTCGAAGATCAGCTTGATCAGGTAGTCGCCGACGAAGAACAGCGTGGCGGCACCGGCGATGAAGGCCAGGCCGACGATGGCGATGGCCGAACTGGTCAGCACCTTCGAGATCTCACCCCGGCTGGCCCGCCCGATGAAGATCACTCCGAGTACGGCGAGCAGGATGGGCGCGACCTTGCTGGCGAAGAAGCTGACGACACCGTCGGTGTTGATGCCCGTGGGCGTCGGCTCGGCGGCGAGAACGGGAGCGATCGTGAGGAGCGCGTGCGTGGTGCTGGCCCACGCCGTCTCCACCAGCTCCATGGCGATCATCGGAATCCTCCCCGGTGCGGCGACGGGAGTCGCGGCACTGCAGTTGTCGAACCCGGCCGAACAAGGGGGTCGGCGATGCGGTGCCGGGTTGACCCTCTGTCTCGACCCTCACCGCGAGCGGTGACGGCTTCTGGGCGTTTTGGTCCGCTTCGGCCCATCTCCTCAAGCTTCGACGTCCGGCTGTTGCGCAATTCCAAAGGGTACGGCCCGTGCCTGCTTGGAACAAGCCAAGCGGAGTGTCACCGTTACGACCCGGTTGTCCGGTCTGTTTGGCCAGCTACCGCCCAGGTGGGACGCGGTGCGTCCGATGCCCATGGGTAACGTCTAGCCGTGACTGAGTTGGCCCACGGCCCCGCTGGCACCTCCGGTGCGCCCGCGCCGGCGCCCGACCTGACCCGACTGACCGGCACGGATCCGGACGAGTTGCTCCGACCGGCCCGCCCGGTGGTGATGGGTGTCCTCAACGTCACCCCCGACTCGTTCTCCGACGGTGGCCGGTACGCCGATCTTGAAGCGGCCGTACGCCATGGACTGCGGATGCGTGACGAGGGTGCTCGACTGATCGACGTCGGCGGCGAGTCCACCCGACCCGGTGCCGACCGGGTGGACGCCGAGACCGAGGCCGCCCGGGTGCTCCCCGTCATCCGCGAACTGGCCGCCCACGGCGTACCGATGAGCATCGACACGTACCGGGCGAGGGTGGCGGTGGCGGCGCTGGAGGCCGGAGCGACGGTGGTCAACGACGTCTCCGGCGGGCTCGCCGATCCCGACATGGCCCGGGTGGTCGCCGACGCGGGTTGCCCCTGGGTGCTGATGCACTGGCGCGGTCACGCCAAGCAGATGCGGGACCTGGCCAATTACACCGACGTGGTGACCGACGTGAAGGCCGAGCTGAGCCAGCGGATCGCGGACGCGCTGGCGGCCGGCGTCGCCGCCGACCGGATCGTGGTCGACCCCGGCCTCGGGTTCGCCAAGGGGGCGACCGACAACTGGCAGCTCACCGCCCGGCTCCCCGAACTGCTCGCACTCGGCTTCCCACTGCTCTTCGCGGCGAGCCGGAAGTCGTACCTGGGGGCGCTGCTGGCCGGCCCGGACGGCAGCCCCCGCCCGACCGACGAACGCGCGGCGGCGACTGTCGCCACCAGCGTGCTCGCGGTCGCAGCCGGCGCGTGGGGGGTACGCGTGCACGACGTACGCGGCACCGCGGACGCGCTCGCCGTCTGGGAGGCGAGCGGGCGACCGCGACTGGCCGTACCGGGGCCGACCCGATGACCGACCGGATCACCCTGACCGGCCTGCGCGCCCGCGGCCACCACGGTGTCTTCGACTTCGAACGGGTCCAGGGGCAGGACTTCCTGGTCGACGTGGTGCTGGAGCTGGACCTCGGCTCCGCGGCCCGCTCGGACGAGGTGACGGACACCGTGCACTACGGCGAGCTGGCGGACGTGCTGGTCGGCATCATCGGGGGCGAGCCGGTGAACCTGATCGAGACCCTCGCGGACCGGCTCGTCGCGGCCTGTCTCGCCGACCCCCGGGTGGAGGTCGCGACGGTGACCGTACACAAGCCGCAGGCGCCCATCCGGCACGAGTTCGCCGACGTCGCCGTCACGTTGACCCGGCGGAGTGCGCGGTGAGCCAGGTGGTGTTCTCGCTCGGCAGCAATCTCGGTGATCGGCTCGGGCACCTGCGTGCGGCCGTGACGGCGCTCCAGGACGTACTGCTGGTCGTCTCCGGTGTCTACGAGACGCCACCGTGGGGCGATCCGGACCAGCCGGCGTACCTCAACGCCGCGTTGCTGGCCGCGGACCCGGCGGCCACGCCCCGGGACTGGCTGGACCGGGCCCGCCGGATCGAGGAGGCCGCCGGCCGGGTCCGTGACCCGGCCCGCCAGTACGGCCCCCGCAGCTTGGACGTCGACGTGATCGGGGTCTGGACCGGCGCGGGTGAACCGGTGTTCAGCGACGACCCCGAGTTGACCCTTCCGCATCCTCGGGCCCACCTGCGGGCGTTCGTGCTGCGCCCGTGGATAGACATCCAGCCGTACGGCAAGCTCCCCGGCCACGGCTGGCTGACCGATCTGATGAGCACCGAGCCGGTCGCCACCGACGTCCTGGACGTGCGTGCCCGGCCCGATCTCCAGTTAGAGTCGATATGAGGAACGAGTCGGCCGGAGGGTCGCGGAGCGCGCCGACGGCGGGTGCGGCCCGGCGGAGCGAGTGGATCGTCGCGGCCGAACAGAGCGAG
Source organism: Micromonospora sp. NPDC050417 (assembly GCF_044458865.1). Classification (NCBI taxonomy): domain Bacteria; kingdom Bacillati; phylum Actinomycetota; class Actinomycetes; order Micromonosporales; family Micromonosporaceae; genus Micromonospora; species Micromonospora sp. NPDC050417. The sequence continues at coordinate 116,101 of NZ_JBITIH010000005.1, read as the reverse complement.
GAGACGTCCATGACCGAGCGGCAGTCCCCACCGCGCGGGCCGACGGAAGAACGCCCCCGGATGGGCCCGACCCGGCTGGCCACCCTGGTGGTCGCCGCGCTGGCCTCGGCCGCGCTCGCCTGGCTGCTGGTCAGCCTCTTCTACGCCGACATCCCACCGCTTCCGTGGCTTCCCCCGGCGACCATCGCCGCGCTGGCGATCCTGGAGGGGTACGCGGCGATCAACACCAGGGCGCGGATCGAGCAGCGGCCCGGTCGGGACCCGGTCGACCCGCTCGCGGTGGCGCGTTTTGTGGTGCTGGCCAAGGCATCCTCGCTCGCCGGGGCGATCTTCGCCGGCTTCTACGCCGGCCTGGACGCCTGGCTGCTGGTCGAACCGACCCGGGCGGCGGGCAACGACGTGCCGGCGGCGACCGCCGGATTGGTCGCCTCGTTGGGGTTGGTCGTGGCGGCGCTACTACTGGAACGGTCCGGTCGGGTGCCGAAGCGTCCCGGCGACGACCGGGAAAACGACGAGCGCCAGGGCTGACGCCCGAATCAGAAGTGGCCCCCGCAGGGGGTGACGGCGCTGCCGGATCCGAGTAGCGTGCCTGCGACCGGTGGAAACGTGAGTTCCGCCGGGTCGGGTCCGGCGCTGTGACCGGCCCGGGCCCCAGCGACAGCCGAGGGGCTGGGATGGTCGGCAAGACGACCGCGGGAGGCGCGCGAGATGGCGTACGACGAGTCGATCTACCGGCGGCACGAGTCAGCCGGCTCGGAGCCGGCCGGCGCGGGCGCGCGGGATGACTCCTGGTACGACGAGCGTGGTTACGCCGATGACCGGACCGCTCGCCCCGACCCCGGTTACGCCGCCGGTTATGCGGCTGACGACTACGCCGCCGGCTATCCCGCCGACGAGTACACCGGCAACTACCGCCGGGGCTCGACGACGGCGCAGTTCTCCGAAGCGCCCGAGCCGATGGCGCCGGCCCGGCCGAGCGTCTCGCCGGCCGTACTCGACGACGTCTTCGACGACCCGGCGCACGGCGAGCCCGGCCGGGACCGGCTCGGTGTGCACTTCGGCTGGGAGTTCGTGCTGCTGCTGGTGACCGGGCTGTTGGCGTACGCGCTCTACCAGACCGACCCCGATCTGCTCCGGGGAGCGTCGCTGAACCGGTTGCTGGTCGACGGGGCGGCGTTGGGGGCGCTGGCGCTGGGCGCGGGGCTGACACTCCGCGCCGGGGCGCCCAACCTCGCCCTCGGCCCGGTCGCCGTCGCGGCGGCCCTGCACTTCGCCGAGAACGGGGACCGGGGAGTGGTCGACGCCATGCTCCCCGCGGTGCTCTGGGCGATCGCCGCCGGTCTGGTGCTCGCGCTGCTGGTGGTCGGATTCCACGTACCGGGCTGGGGCGCCAGCCTCGCCGTCGCGCTCGGGGTGATCGTTTTCATTCAGCAGCGCTCCGGGCGGGTGGACGTGCAGGGTGACTACGACCCGACCGAGCACGCCCTCTACCTGTTCGGCGGCTTCGCCGCGCTGGCGCTGCTGGGCGGCCTGCTCGGCATGATCAAGGCTATCCGGCGCTCGGTGGGCCGGTTCCGGCCGATCGGTGATCCGGCCCGGCGTCGGGGCGGGGTGGCCGCGACGATCACCATGCTGTCGATCATCGTGTCGATGGTGGCGGCGACCCTGGCCGGTCTGCTGCTCGCCGCCGACGGGACCGGGTCAGTGGCGCCGACATCCGGGCTTGAGTGGACCGGGATGGCCATCGGGGTCGCGCTGGTGGGCGGCACGAGCGCGTACGGTCGCCGGGGCGGGGTCTTCGGCACGCTCTTCGCGGTCGCCGCGCTCACCCTCTTCCTCGCCTACGAGAACGCCCGGGACTGGGACATCGCGCTGGCCGCCACCGCCGCCGTGACCGTCGCCGCCGGGCTGGTGGTGACCCGGCTGGTCGAGTCGTTCGGGCGGCCCCGGTCCGCCGGCACCGTCGAGGAGGAGTGGCAGCCCGAACCGGCGCCCGCCACGACCGCGTCGGGCTGGGACGAGGAGCCACCGGAGCGGCCGGAGTGGTCTTCGGTGCTGCCGGACCAGGCGCCGGCGAGTCGAAGCGACCCATGGGGCAACGACCGCTGGGGTGACGAGCGCTGAGCGGCCTCCCGCGGGCAGTGGCAGGGCGACACGTGGCCACTCCGGGTGCCGGCGGGACCAGCCCCGGCTAGGCTCGGCAGCATGACCGAATCGTCAGCCGGCGACCGTAACGAGTCCGAGTTCGCGCAGCTCGACACGTTGTCCACAGAGGAGCTGCGGGAGCGTGCCTTCGCCCGGGCCCGGGAACACCTCGATGTCGGCTTCTTCTGGTCGGTGCTGCGCCACCTGCCGAACGCCGACGAGGCCACGATCCTCGACGGCTCGCCGAACTCGGTGGGGCCGACGGTGGACGAGGCAGTGGCGTTGTGGCGGCAGTTGACCGGTCACGGGTACGCCGAGCCGGACACCGAACCGCTGCTGCGTGCCGCCTTCATCGACTACCTCCAGCGACACTGACGCGTCGGAGCACGTGCCAGGACCGTTGCTAGTCCCAAATCCGCTCTTCCGGACATCCGTACGTAGCGCACAGTTCTTGAGCTACGTACCGTTGGTGCCTATTCATTAGTTGAGCGACAACGGGTGAGCGGTTTTCGGGTTTGCCCACTTGTGGGCGCCGGGAAATAAGCGCCGCATGGCTCTCACCAATCGCTACAAGACCGCAACCGGTGCGGGCACACTCGCCGCACTCATCCTGGTTCTGGTTTTCGGCAGCCCCTGGTACGCCGACTGGTCCCGGGACAACACCGACCCGAACACGGCCGGCGGCTGGTTCCTGCGGCTGCTCTCCTGGCCGTCCTGGCGGTTCGACTCCGACGACTCGGTGCAGAACGTCGTCGCCGCCGACCTCAGGGCGATCCTGGTCGTCGTGCTCACCGCGCTCTTTCTCTACCTGCTGCCCGGTTCGCAGTTGGCCCGAGCCCGGGGCACACTCAGCCAGTTCTTCGCCGGCTGGTCCTCGTACGTCTTCGCTGGCGCCTTCGCGGCCCTGGTCACGACGCTGATCCAGGCGGACCCGACGCTGCTCGGCGCGTTCCGGGCGGCCGGCGACGGGGCCGGGTACGGACTCTTCGTGGGCTGGGTCGTCGGCCTCGCCACCCTCGGTGGCTGGCGCGGCCGGCGTTGACCGACCGCAGCCGGAGCCGATCCGGGCGTTGACCGCTCGCCGGCTCCGGGCCGATCCACCGCTCCGGGCCGATCCACCGGCCCGGGGCGCGGCCCGCCGTTCGGGCGGCTCGCGCTGTGGCTCCGCGTCCACCGAACGGCCCGGGCGTGGTCCCGGGGTTCAGCCGACCGGGTCGGCGGGGTAGTCGATGCTCAGGATGCGGTGCCGACTGAGCAGGCCGACCGGCTCGCTGCCCTCGGTCACCCACGTCTCGTCCGCGTTTGTGGTCAGCAGAGTGGCGAGCGCGTCGTAGAGCGACGAGCCGAGTGCCACCCGGGGCAGCGAACCCGGCGACGCCGTGGTGGGGAGGGGTTCGAGCAGGTCCCGGGTGATCGGGGTGACGGCGAGTCGACGGATTCCCCGGTCCGCGCCGACGAACTCCCGGACGAAGGACGACGCCGGTTCGCCGAGCAGGGTGGCGGGACTGTCGTACTGCTCCAGCCGCCCGCGCTGGGACAGGATGGCGATCCGGTCGCCGAGCCGTACCGCCTCGTCCAGGTCGTGGGTGACCAACACGATCGTCTTGCGTACCTCGTCCTGCAAGCGGAGGAACTCCTCCTGGAGGCGGGCGCGGGCGATCGGGTCGACGGCGGAGAACGGTTCGTCCATCAGCAGCACCACCGGGTCGGCGGCGAGCGCACGGGCCACCCCCACCCGTTGCCGTTGTCCGCCGGAGAGTTCGTGTGGGTAACGCCGGCCGAACTTCGTCGGGTCGAGGCCGACCAGGTCCAGCAACTCGTCGGAGCGAGTCCGGATCCGTGACCGGGACCAGCCGAGCAGGCGGGGTACGGTGCCGACGTTGGCCTGCACCGTCTGGTGTGGAAAGAGTCCGACGTTCTGGATGACGTAACCGATCCGGCGCCGCAGTTGCACCGGATCGGTCTCGGTGACGTCCTCGTCGTCGAGCAGGATCCGTCCGGCCGACGGCTCGATCAGTCGGTTGATCATGCGCAGGACGGTCGACTTGCCGCAGCCGGAGGGGCCGATCAGCACCACCAGTTCGCCGGCCGGCACCGACAGGCTCAGTTTGTTGACCGCGACGGTCCCGTCCGGGTACTGCTTGCGGACGCCGTCCAGCCGGATCGACGCCGCACTCGGCGTACCGGCGGTGCGGGTGGCACCGTCGCCGGAGTCACCGTACGGCGCGCTTCGGTGCGATGCCGCGGAATCGTCCTCCGGGGTAGCGTTCACCTATGTCCTTCCACCTGCTCTACCGGGAAGCCCCGGGTAATCCGTGGTTCTCCTGGCAGTACGTGCGGGACAACTCTGACACCATTCTCGGCGCACTGCGAGAACACGCGATCCTGACCGCCCAGGCGGTGTTGCTCGCCGCGCTCATAGCGATACCCCTTGCGGTCGTGGCCTACTGGTTCCGTGCCCTCGCCGGCCCGATTCTTGCACTCTCCGGGGTGCTCTACACGGTTCCGTCACTGGCTCTCTTCGCGTTCCTGGCGCCATTGCTCGGCATCGGGACCACCACCGTACTGGTCGGTTTGGTGCTCTACGCCCTGCTTCTGATCATCAGGAATGCGCTCGCCGGGCTCAACCAGGTGCCGGCGGAGGTACGCGACGCCGCCGAGGGAATGGGGTACGGGCGCCTCAACCGCCTGATCCGGATCGACCTGCCGCTGGCCCTGCCCGGCATCCTCACCGGATTGCGCCTGGCGACGGTCTCCACCGTGGCGCTGGTCACGGTCGGGGTGCTGGTCGGCCATGGCGGGCTCGGACAACTGATCCTCGGCGGTTTCCGGAACAACTTCTTCAAAGCCGAGATCATGGTCGGCACTGTGCTCTGCGTCGTCCTGGCGCTGGTACTCGACCTCATCCTGGCCGGCATCGGCCGGCTGCTGACGCCGTGGACCGCCCGGGGGAGGACCCGATGAACGCGTTCGAACAGGCGGTGCGCTGGCTCAACGATCCGCTGAACTGGACCAATCCCGGTGGCATTCTGGATCGGCTGGGCGAGCATCTGACCATCTCGGCGGCGGCGGTGGCGCTCGGCTGCCTGGTCGCCTGGCCGATCGGGCTCTGGCTCGGGCACCGCGGTCGGGGCGGGGCCCTCGTCCTGCTGATCTCGAACGTGACGCTCGCCATCCCCACCCTCGCACTGCTGACCATCCTGCCGTTGACCGCGCTCGGTTTCGGCCAGCGCCCGGTGATCGTGGCGCTGGCCGTCTTCGCGGTGCCACCGCTGCTCGCGAACGCGTACACCGGCGTGCGGCAGGTCGACCCGGAGACGCGGGACGCCGCCCGGGGGATGGGGCTCTCGGGTGGGCAACTGCTGCGGCGGGTCGAACTGCCGCTGGCGGTGCCGTACCTCGCCGCCGGGTTCCGTACCGCAGCCGTCCAGGTGGTCGCCACCGCGGCGCTCGCGTCGTTTGTCAACGGCGGTGGTCTCGGACAGATCATCAGCGCCGGGTTCGGTCTCGGTATCGGGGTCGGCGGCGGGCAGATCCTCGCCGGTGGCCTGCTGGTGGCGTTGCTCGCCCTGCTGGTCGAGGTGATCCTGGCCACCGTCGAGCGGGCGGTCACCCCGCGCCCGCTGCGTCGTACCACCCGGCGCGCGAACCGGAGGGCCGCCGCGGCGATCAGCGGCTCCTGAGGCCGTACGACCGTGCCCCGGTGTTGCCCCGGTGCGGAACCCTCCGACTGACCGCCGGATCAGCCCGATTCCGGCGCGTGGCTTACCCGTTAATCCGTCCGGCTAACAGTGTGACGATCCGGTGACGACATCGCCCTCGAGTTGTCGCCGCGTGCGCGACGATGTTGGGTGGGAGGTCGCGGGCGATCGCCAGGTCTGATCGTCCGTCGGACACGCGGCCGGCCCCGTCGGGTCGCGCCGGGACACGGAAGGCGGGCGTCATGCGCGCACGTACACGTCTGGCGGCGGGAGCGGTAGGCGCGCTCGCCGTGGCCACATTCCTCGCCGGGTGCGGTGAATCCGGGTCGTCGGGCACCGAGGCTCCGCCGAGCGCGGCGGCCGGTGCCGGCTGCGCGCCGGTGGCCGGTAAGAAGCTGGTCGTCCTCGCGGACGACAAGAAGTTGCAGGACACGGACAACGTCATTCCGGCGATCAACGCGAAGGCCGCCACGCCGGAGCTGGTCGCCGCCCTGGACAAGGTATCCGCCGCAATCGACACGCCGAAGCTGATCCAGCTGAACAAGGCGGTCGACGTCGACCGGAAGTCGTCGAAGGTGGCGGCCCAGGAATTCGCCTCGGCGAACAACCTGACCAGTGGCATCAGCAAGGGCGCCGGTGGCCCGATCACCGTCGGCGCGGCCAACTTCAGCGAGAACCAGACGCTGGGTGAGCTCTACTCGATCGCGCTGACCGCCGCCGGGTTCACGGTGAAGGTCCAGACGGTCGGCAACCGTGAGCTCTACGAGCCGGCGCTGGAGAAGGGTGAACTCCAGGTGGTGCCGGAGTACGCGGCCACCCTGGCCACATTCCTCAACGGCAAGATCAACCAGGGTAGTACCGCCCAGGTCGCCTCCTCCGACCTGAACCAGACAGTGACCAACCTGAAGGGTCTCGGCGAGAAGGTCGGCCTCACCTTCGGCGCGGCGTCGACCGCACAGGACCAGAACGCGTTCGCGGTCACCCAGACCTTTGCCGACCAGCACGGTCTCAAGACCCTGTCCGACCTGGCCGCGAAGTGCTCCGGGTCTTCCACCATCCTCGGCGGCCCGCCGGAGTGCCCCCAGCGGCCGAAGTGCCAGGCCGGACTGGTCCAGGTCTACGACTTCAAGGCCGGTTCGTTCAGTTCCCTGGATGCCGGTGGACCACAGACGAAGACGGCGCTGACCACCGGTGCGATCAGTGTTGGCCTGGTGCTCTCCTCCGACGGTGAACTCGCCGCCGGCTGAGTCGACCTCCTCGCGTCTCCCGTGGGGCCGGCATCGCGAAGCGATGCCGGCCCCACGGCCGTGTACGGAGGGTGCGCGGGTGTGACCGACCTGACGGATGGGCGCCGTCTCCCCGGATTCAGCAACTGTGGGTAGGCTGCAGTGCCATGCCCGCCGGGGATGACACCGAGCCGCCGCGTCGTCGGCAACTCCTGACGACCCTCTCCTGGGTGGGCGTCGGGTTGGCATCGCTGGCTGCGCTCATGCTTCTGTTCGGGCAGAGCAACGGGCTGCTGCGGATCACCGCGTTGCTGGCCGTACTCGCTGTTGTCCTGATTGGACTGTCGGTCACGCTTGGTGGCGCCTCGCGGACCGAGGGTGCTGAACTGGAAGAGGCCCTCCTCGATCGGATCGAGGAGGTGCGCGGCACTCTCCGTAAGGACATCGCCACCGCATCCCGCTCCACCCACCAGACGCTCGGTGAGCAACTCCAGACGGTCCAGCACAACGTGGAGGCGTTGCGGCGACAGGTCGACGCCGCTGGCAGCGAATCCGTACCCGGTCGCGAGGACTCGGCCGCAGGTCGTGGTGCCGCTCGCGCCGAGCCCGCTCCGGGCTGGCCGGGCGTGCCGCCGGAGGCCGTCCGGAACGGCGCTCCGTCGGTGCCGCCCGCCGGCGGGCCGGCGGGCGTCCGCCCCGGAGCGGGCTACTCCGGCTCCGACCGAGGCGAGGCGGACCACCGTGAACCGGTCCGGCAGGAGGCGTACGACGGTCCCGCCCGGAACAACGAGCAGTACCCGGCCCAGTACGGCGGCGCTGGGCGCGGTGGCGCCCAGTACGGTGGCGCCCAGTACGGCGGCGCTCGGTACGGCGGCGCGGAGCAGTACGGCGCCGAACCGTACGGGGGTGGCGAGTACGGCGGGGCCCAACAGCAGGGCGGGCCCGAGCAGTACGACGGGGGCCAGTACGACGGCGGCGAGCCGTACGGCGGAGGTCGGTACGGCGGACCCCCGCCGGAGTCGGGTTACGGCAGCCGGGAGCGGGGCGGTCGCGCCCCGGCGCCGCCCGCCACTGGCGCCGCCCCGCCTCGTCCGCACCTCGGCGGTGGCGTGGTCCGGCACACCGAGACGGTGAAGGTCACCACCCGGCACACGATCGTCGGACCGCCGGGTGACGACGGCGGCGCCGGGCACGTCTACGGCAACGTCTACGGCAGTGGTGGCGGCTACGACCCGGAGGCCGACTACCCGTCGAGCGAGCGCTATCCGCCGGGCGAGGGCTATCGCGGTCGGGGTGGGGCGGACCGGGACGAGTGGTCCGACCGGCCCGCACGGGGCCGGCGGGCGGCCAGCCCGGACGACGAGCATCGGGGCGCGTGGTCGGGGGCACACTCGGGCGGCGGCGAGACGCCACGATCCGAGCGGTACGCCTCGGCGGAGCCGGACGAGGCTGGGTTCGAGGACGCGTCCCGCTGGTCCGGCCGGGCGGGAGACCGGTGGGCGTCGGTACGCAACGACGAGCGGGGCAGCGAGCTTCGGATGGGCGAGCGGCGGGCGGCCGTACGCGCGGACGAGTCCGGTACCGAGCTGCGGGTCGAGGACCGCTGGGCGAGTATGCGGCGGGAGGAGCCGAGGCGCGAGGAGTCCTGGCGGGCCGAGCCTCGGCGGGACGAGTCGGGCTGGGGTGGTGACCGCCCGGTTCCAGAGGGCGGGGGGCGTCGCCGGGCCGACCAGTGGGGTGACGCCGACCGAGGCGCCTCTGCCGATGATGACCGGAGGCACCGTGGTGCCTCCGCCGACGGGGACCGTCGGGGTGACTCGCGGTGGGCCGGTTCGGGGCATGGGCCGCGAGCCGGCGCAGGGGACGTGTACTGGGCCGAGCCCGGCAGGTCCGGTGCGGGTCGCAGGCCAGGCCGAGACGAGGAACTGGCCGGGGGCCGCAGGTCGGGCGGAGACGAGGAACTGGCCGGGGGCCGCAGGTCGGGCCGAGACGAGGACCGGGGCGAGGACCGGGTCGGGAGCCGCTGGGCGGGCCAGGGCGACAACCGCTGGCCGGACGCGGGCGCCGGGGCGTGGCCGGATCGTGGCCGGGACCGGTCGCCGGTCGTACCGGCCCTGCCGCCCGGGAGTGCGGGGTCGAGCGGGGACCGGCGGGCGACCCGAGGTGAGGCGCCGGGCTCGCCGCCGGCTCCGGGCGGGCGCCGCCGGGCCGAGGACCAGGCGTACGGCTATCCACCCGAGGACGACGCGCCGCGCGCCGGTGGTGCCCGCTGGCGCTGATCCGCCCCGCCGGTCCGGCAACTGCGCCGGCCTGCCAACCTTCGCGGACTACTTGTCGATGTCGCCGACGACGAAGAACATCGAGCCGAGTACGGCGATCAGGTCCGGTACCAGGCAGCCGGGGAGCAGGGTGGCGAGGGCCTGGACGTTCGCGTACGAAGCGGTGCGCAACTTCATCCGCCACGGGGTCTTCTCGCCCCGGGAGACGAGGTAGTAGCCGTTGATGCCGAGCGGGTTCTCGGTCCAGGCGTAGGTGTGCCCCTCCGGTGCCTTGACGACCTTCGGCAGTCGTACGTTGACCGGGCCGCTGATCCGGTCGACCTGGTCGAGGCACTGTTCGGCGAGATCGAGTGAGACGTACACCTGGTCGAGCAGGACCTCGAACCGGGAGTGGCAGTCCCCGGCGGTCCGGGTGACGACGGGTACGTCCAGTGATCCGTACGCCAGGTAGGGCTCGTCCCGGCGCAGGTCCAGGTCCAGGCCGGAGGCGCGGGCCACCGGACCGGAGGCACCGAAGGCGGCGGCGTCCTCGGCGGAGAGCACACCCACCCCGACGGTACGGGCGAGGAAGATCTCGTTGCGCCGGATCAGGTTGTCCAGGTCGGGCATCCGGCGGCGTACCTCGCCGATCGCGGCCCGGGCACGACCGGTCCAGCCGGCCGGCACCTCCTCCTTGATCCCGCCGACCCGGTTGAACATGTAGTGGATCCGGCCGCCGGAGGCTTCCTCCATCACCGCCTGGAGCGTCTCCCGTTCCCGGAAGGCGTAGAAGACCGGCGTGATCGCGCCGATCTCCAGCGGGTAGGAGCCGAGGAACATCAGGTGGTTGAGCACCCGGTTCATTTCGGCGAGGGCGGTACGCAGCCAGGTCGCCCGTTCGGGGACCTCGATGCCCATCAGCCGTTCCACTGCCAGCACCACGCCGAGTTCGTTGGAGAACGCGGAGAGCCAGTCGTGCCGGTTGGCCAGGACGATGATCTGCCGGTAGTCGCGGACCTCGAACAGCTTTTCCGCGCCCCGGTGCATGTAGCCGACGATCGGCTCGCAGGCCACCACCCGCTCGCCGTCGAGCAGCAGCTTGAGTCGGAGTACGCCGTGTGTGGAGGGGTGCTGGGGGCCGATGTTGAGCACCATGTCGGCGGTGTCGAGTCCCGCCCCGGTGCCGACGGTCAGCTCCCGCAAGGCGCCGGTATCGGTGGTCATACCCGTCATCGTGGCACGCCGCGCCGTCGCGACGGCAGAGCCCCGCCCGATCTGCCCGCCGGCCACCCGGTCCCGGCCACGAGGGCGTCGATCACCGCCTCGGGTTCCGTACGGGGGAGGAGGTTCCGTTCAGGGCAGCCGAGGGTCAGGAGCGCCGGGCGATGGTGATGATCTCCGGGCTGGTGGCGGTGACCGGGTTTCCGGTCCAGTCGCCGTACTGTCGTTCGACCGTGAGCCCGGCCGCCGTGAGATGCGCGGCGAGCGATCGGCGGTCCAGGAAGCGCAGCGTGCTCCGGCTGATCCGGGGCCCGTCCCAGCCCGGGCTGGTGTACGTGGTGGTGAAGCTGACGAGGTCACCGTCGAGGGGTGTCTCGACCTGGTGTTCCATCCGCACCGGGGCACCGGTCGGGCCGGTGGTCTCGACCGCGTTCTCCGGTGTCCAGCGCTCCCAGGTCCGTGCCGTGGGGTTGCGGGTCTCGAACGCGAAGCGACCCGGGCCGGTGAGGGCGGACCGGACTGCGGCGAGTGCTGTCCGTAGGTCCTCGTCGGTGAGGAGCACCTGGAAGGCGTGTCCGGTCATCACCGCGAGGTCGAACTCCTGGTCCCAGGAGACCGAGCCGAGGTCGCCGGTCACCCACTCGATGTCGGGTCGGCTCCGGGCCTGTTCGAGCATGCCGTGCGCCGGGTCGAGTCCGCAGAGCCGTCCGGTGTGCCCGCCGGACCGGGCCCGGTGCAGGAGCATGCCGGTGCCGCAGCCGATGTCGAGTACGTTTTCCGCCGCCATCACCAGGGGCAGGTAGAAACCGAGGTCGTCCCGCTCCTGCCAGGGGTGGAAGAGGTCGTACAACTCGGCGAGCCCGCTGTCGGCGAAGTGGTGGTCGACCATCGCGTTTGTCTATCAGGTTCGTCTGGCGGCCCGCGACCGAGATAACTCGGGACGGCCGCCGGTCGGACGGGTTACGGCTTCAGTAGGGCGGCGACGGCGTCGGTGACGATCGTGCGGCGGTGGGCGCGTGAGTGGGTGACGACAAGCGTGGCGTACTCGGGTGTGGTGGCGGTCCAGAGCGCGGCCAGGTGCACGATGAGGGCGAGCAGGTCCACCGGTGCGTACCGGGTGGGGAGCAGGCCGTCCCGCTGCGCCCGCGCGATCTCGTCGATCTTGTGACGGTTGCTGGCCAGGATCGATTCGAGTGGAGCCTGCGAGTCGGCCCGCTCCAGCCGGTGCCAGGTCGCCAGCCGGGTCACCTCGGGGTGTGCCTCGTAGCTGTCGAAGAGTCGACCGGCGTAGCCGGGCAGGTCGGTGGCGTCGATCGGGACATCGCGGACGGTGTTGGCGACGATCGCGTTGAAGACCGCGTCGAAGAGACCGTCCTTGCTCTGGAAGTAGTGGTAGATCTGCGCCTTGTTGGACCCGGCCGAAGCGGCGATCCGGTCCACCCGTGCACCGGCGATGCCGTACGTGGCGAACTCCCTGGTCGCCGCGTCGAGCAGACGCTTCTTCGTTGCCTGCGCGTCTCCGGTCATGCGCCAAGGTTAACTCACTAACCGTCTAGTTGACGCTCTCCCGATCCCGTGCTTCACTTCAACTAACCGGTCAGTTGCACGGGGTCATCGGTCGATTCCGTCCCGGAACATGACAAAAGGTGCCGAAAATGCCCAAGGTCTTTCTTGTAACCGGCAGCGCCCGTGGACTCGGGCGGGACATCGCCCAGGCGGTGCTGGCCGCCGGCCACTCGCTGGTCGCCACCGCCCGCCAGCCGGAACAGTTGGCCGACCTGGTCACCCGCTACGGCGACCGGATCCGCCCGGTGGCGCTCGACGTCACCGACGTACCGGCCGTCGAGGCCGCGGTTCAGGCCGCCGTCGACGCCTTCGGTCGGCTCGACGTCGTGGTCAACAACGCCGGCTACGCCAACCTCGTCTCGACCGAGGACATCACCGCCGAGGACTTTCGCGCCCAGGTCGAGACGAACTTCTTCGGCGTGGTCAACGTGACCAGGGCGGCGATCCCCGTACTGCGGGCACAGGGCGCGGGGCACATCATCCAGATCTCCTCGCTCGGCGGCCGGATGGCCACCCCCGGGCTCTCCGCGTACCAGGCGTCGAAGTGGGCGGTCGGCGGGTTCTCCGAGGTCGTGGCGGCCGAGGTCGCCCCGCTCGGGATCAAGGTCACCGTGCTGGAGCCGGGCGGCATGCGTACCGACTGGGCGGGCTCGTCGATGGCCGTCCCGCCGGTCAGCGAGCCGTACCAGAAGACCGTCGGCGCGATCGCGGCGATGCTCCGGGGCGGGAGCGGAAACGTGGCCAGCGACCCGGCGAAGGTCGCCCAGGTGCTACTGACCGTCGCCGACCTCGACGAGCCGCCGTTGCGGCTGCTGCTCGGCAGCGACGCGGTCAACTACGCCAGCCAGGTCGCGCGGACCCGGGACGACTCGGACGTCCGGTGGCGCCACCTCAGCGTGGCTACCGATCACGACGACTCCACCGCCGCCGAACTCGACCCGCTCGGCATGTCCTGACCGACAGCTCCCGACGGAGGATCACGCGACGGCGTAACCCGCGACCGACGGCCACCGTACGGTCAGCACCACCGACTCCTCCTCGGCGTACCAGGAGTGGTCCCCCGACCCCAGACCACGTAGTCGCCCTGTTTCGGACAGCAGGACTGTCCGCCCCGGCAACTCCACCCGGAAGCGTCCACCCCGGCATTGCCGACGTACACGTCCTCGATCATGGCTCGGGAAGCTAACACGGGCGGTGGTGGCGAGATCGCCGCACGCCGGGATCGGCCGAACGGGCACCGACTTCACTTTCTCGCCGGAGCCGGCGGGCGGGGAGCCGCCCCGATACTTGTCGCACGGGTCGGTACGGGCTCGCCGGCAGGGCTCGTCGGCCACCCTCCGCCGAACGGGCCGGACCGTGAGGCGGGAGGTCGAGTGTCGGTACCCGAGGAAGCGGCGCTCGTGCAGAGGTGCCCGGCACATGACCCACCGCGACCGGCGGACGAGTGGATCGACATCGATTTCGCCGACGCCGACGCCACTGTGGACGTGGACGACGACGTGGACGACGACGTGGACGTGGACGTCGATGTGGACGCCGAGGGAGCGGGACGGCGCCGGCCCGAGGCGCCGGACCGTACCGCGCCGCTGACCTGGGGACAGTGGGCACTGCGGTTCGGAGTCGAGCGCTACCCCGCCAACCGAGTTCTGATCAACATGCGGCGGGTGGTGCCGATGCCCCGACGTGCCCCGGACGAGGTCGACGCCGTACGCCGGGCGGTCGGGGCGCTGGTCGGCCGGCACAGCTCGCTGCGTACCCGATTGCGAGTCATCGACGGGCAGTGGCACCAGGCGGTCGCCGCTGCCGGCCGGCTCCCGACCCTCCTGGTCCGCGCCGCCGACGGCGACCCCGACGGTACGGCGACGGCCCGGGCCCTCGCGGACCGCCTCGCCGCCACCGCCTTCGACTTCGCGCAGGAGTGGCCACTGCGGGTGGCGCTCGTCCTGGTCGGCGGGCGGGTACGGCAGATCGTCGTCGTCTTCAGCCACACCACGGTCGACTTCGGAGCGGTCGAGATCCTGCTCCGCGACCTACGCCTGCTGTTGCTGCGCGGCACGGTCGACGCCCCGGTCGGCCCGCAGTCGATCGACGTCGCCGAACGGGAGCAGGACCCCCGGTACCGACGCCGCAGTGTTCGCTGCGTCGACCGGTGGAGCGCCAGCTTCGCCCGCCTCACCGGGCAGACCCTGCCGTGGCGGGCACCGCCGCTCGAACCGAGGTTCCGACGGGCGTTCCTGGAGTCGGGGGCAGCCGACACCGCGCTCCGGTTGCTGGCCGCCCGGCACCGGGTGACCAGTTCGACGGTGCTCCTCGCGGCGACAACAGTGCTCCTCGCCCGTCGCTCCGGCAACCAGGTCGTCGGCCTCTACACCATGGTCAGCAACCGCGCGGTCGACGGCTACCGCGACGCGGTCGCGAACCTGGCCCAACTCGGGCTCGCCGTCGTCGACCTGACCGACCGGCCCAGCTTCGCCGACCTGTTGCCCACCGTGTGGCGGGCCGCACTCGACGCCTACCGGCACGCCTACTACGACCCGTCCGACCTACGCCGCGACCCCGAGTCGACCGGTTACCCGAGCGTTCCCGGAACCAGCCCACACTGCTACTTCAACGACATCCGGCTCGCCACCGACCTTGACCTCTTCGGCCGTGCGACCAGTGAAACCGAGGTACGCGCCGCCATGACGGGTACGACGTTCTCCTGGCTGGAACACCTCGACGACTTCCCCTGGCGTACCCGGGTGGAGGTGGTGGACCGGCCCGGAGCGCTCGGCTTCATCCTCACCGCCGACAGCGCGTACCTGCCGCCGGCCGAGGCCGAGCGTTTCCTGCGCGAACTGGAACACCTGCTGGTCGAGGCGGCCTTCCGGGACGTGCCCTGGCCCTGGGAGTAGCCCGCTCCGACGTCGGCTTCGGTCGAACCGGTAACCCGGCGCTGCCCGATGGTTACGATGCTCGCAGCGATCACGCCGCCCGGTGGGCTGCCGGCAACGGCCTGCTCGGCTCGGACGGGGGCGGTGGCGCATGGTGAGACCCGTCGGTCCCGGCCCGCCGGTTCCCGCGATCTCCGATCAACGCCGGCCGTTCGTCGCCACCGTCGTCCTGCTCTCGCTCGCCGCCGGCGGAACCGACGCGATCAGCCTGCTCCACCTCGGCGGGATCTTCTCCAGCGTGGTCACCGGCAACATTGTGGTGCTGGGCGCCTCGGCCACCGGAGTGGAGGTGCCGACCCTGGTACGGGTGCTGGCGGCGGTGGGGTGTTACGGACTGGGCGTCTTCGCGGGGGCCCGACTGACGGCGTTGCCCTGGTATGCGACCCCGCCCGGTCTACGGTGGCGTCCCCGGGCGGCGATCACCTGCCTGGCCATCGAGGTGCTCCTGCTCATCGCCTTCTGGGCGGGTTGGCTGGCCGCCCACGGTGCGCCGAGGGGTGACGTACAGCTCCCGCTGATCGCGCTCGCCGGTCTGGCGATGGGGATGCAGAGCGTTGCCGTACGGGCACTTGGCCGCACCAATCTCTCCACCACCTATCTCACCGGTTCACTCACCCGGATCGTCAGTGCGATCGGCACTCCCGAGTGGCGGCGACAATTCGACGGTGTGCAGGCACTCGCGCTCGCCGGGGTTCTGATCGGCGCGGGAATCGCCGTGCTGGCAACGGAATTGCTCCGCTGGGCGGGGCCGTTGCCGCCCGTGTTGTTCACGGTTACCGCTGGTGGGCTTCTACTCGCGAACGCGATCGGCGGACGACAAAGTGGAGGTCGGGGGGTGTCATAGGACATCGAGAACTCGCCTCTGACGGTAGTCTTTGCCAGGTTTCGATCGTCGACGCGACGATCGCCTTCCTGCGTGGGTCACCATTACCCCACGTCTTGTACGGATGCACGCCTGAAGCAATCGAGTTGGGGGCACCGGTGCGAAGGCAATTCTTACTCCGTTCGTGCGTTCTCGCCCTGGCGGTGGGGGCCGTCGCCGGGTGCACCGAGTCCGGCCCGAGCGCGGAGGTCCCCGGGCTCGCGTCCCGGGGTACGACGATGACCACGGTGCAGCCCACCCGCCAGGACCTGACGAACAAGGTCAGCCTCGCCGGCAAGGTGACCATCAACCCGGTTTTCGGGCTGGTGTCGCCGGTCAAGGGACAGGTGCGCTATCTCGACGTCAAGGCGCCACAGAACACTCCGACCAAACCGACCCGAGTGGCGAGCGTCTGGGTCTCCGGGAAGGCGCACCGAATCGACGTGCCCGCCGGAGCGGTGTTCAGTGGCCGCCTGGCCGACGACCGTTCGACGGTCACCGCCGGCATGCCGGTCGTCTCGGCGAAGATGATCGGCTACGGGCTGGTCGCTGACCTGGACGGTGCCCAGGCGTACCAGATCGCCGACGGGCTGGCGACCGTCCAGGCCCAGATCAAGAACGGACCGGGGCCGTTCCCCTGCGCGGTGCTCGGCACGATCGCGGCGCTGCCCGCCGGGACGATTCCGGACCCACCGGCCCCGCCGCCCGCCGCGCCGCCGTCCGGAGCGCCCTCCGCCCCGCCGGTGGCGGTGGTGCCGCAGGAGCGGAACCAGACCGAGCCGTCAGAGGCGACCGGGCTGCGTCTGGTCTGCACCGCACCGGCCGACGTAAAGCTGATCAACGGTGCCAGCGCCACTCTTGAGGTGGTGACCGCACGCGCCGCGAACGTGCTGGTGCTGCCGGTCGAGTCGGTCGCCGGCGCGCATGGCAAGGGCAAGGTGGACGTGGTCAACCCGGAGGGCGTGCGGGAGACCAGGGACGTGGTGCTGGGGCTCAGCGACGGCAAGGTCGTGGAGATCAAGTCGGGCCTCACCGGTACGGAGACGGTCGCCGTACCGGGTCCGGACATCCCGGCCGCGAAGCCGGCAGAGGGTGACCCCAACGCGCCGATGGGCGTGAAATGACCGCCCTGCTGGAGTTGCATGGCATCACCAAGACGCTCAAGGGGCAGCAGGCCCCCCGGCCGATCCTCACCGGTGCCGACCTCAGCGTCGACCGGGGCGAGAGCGTGGCGATCCTCGGCCGTTCCGGCTCCGGCAAGAGCACCCTGTTGAGTCTGATCGGGCTCTTCGACCGGCCCGACGGTGGCCAGTACCTGCTGGGTGGCCGCGACATCACGAAGCTTCCCGAGCGCAGGGCGGCAGCCCTGCGCAGCGCCGAGTTCGGTTTCGTGTTCCAACGGTTCTTCCTGCTCAAACACCTGACCGCCGCGCAGAACGTGGCGATGGCACTGGTCAACGGTCAGGGCTGGACATCGCGCCGCAAACGCCGAGCGAAGACCCTCGCGGCGCTCGACCAGGTCGGCATCGCACACCTGGCCAAGCACCGGCCGGCCCGCCTCTCCGGCGGTGAGCAGCAGCGGGTGGCGGTGGCGCGGGCGCTGGTCCGCGAGCCCCGCCTGCTGCTGGCGGACGAGCCGACCGGTGCGCTCGACACCGAGACCGGCAACCTGGTGATCGAGGTGATGCGGGCCGCGACCGACCGGGGTTGCGGGCTGATCCTGGTCACCCACGACCAGGACCACGCCAACAAGATGCAGCGGGTAGTACGCCTGCACGACGGGGTGCTCCATCCGGTCGCCGGCGCCGGCACAGCCGCCATGTCGTCGACGACCGCCGCCTACTCGGGCATGCCCGACGGGCTGCCGTCGGTCGAGGCGGGGACGGTGGTCCGGTGATCCGTCTCTCCGGGCGGTTCCGCTCCGCCCTGATCATTGGTGGCCAGGGCATCCGGGCGCGGAAGACCCGTACGCTGCTGTCGATGGTCAGCCTCTTCCTCGGGGTGCTGGCCGTGGTCGTCGTACAACTCGGTGCCGAGCTTGCCGAACGAGCCCAACTCAGCAACCTGGAGTTGCAGGTGGGCAAGGACGGCACCCGGCAGGGTTACCTGTCGGGTGATCCCAACAGCGTCCGGATCAGTCAGGAGACACTGGCCGGGCGGCCGGACGCGACCGCGATCCTCAGCATGCAGGCGATCATCGGGGAGCCGGGTATCGTCCCGGTCAACCCCGGTGCGGCCCCGTTCGACCAACCCGGCATGTTTGATGGCCAGAGCTACCAGACCACCTGCGACTTGAGCGGGAACTGCTACTCCGTACCGCTCAAGGGTGCGGGCGGGGAGGCGTCGGTCCCCGGTGCCGCGATCGAGCTGAGTCTGATCGCCCTGACCGGTGACGTACGCCAGTTCAAGCCGTTCCGGTCCGTCGCCGGTGACTGGCTGGACTTCTCCTCGACACCGTCACTCGCTCCCGGACTGGTCCTCAACGAGGAGGCGGCGAAGGGTTTCGCGCGCTACCAGGTGCCGGCGGAGATGCGGGTCGTCGGCGCGACCGCCAATCCGACCCCGCGCATCATCGGGGTGGTGGACGACGGCAACCAGCAGCCGACCGCGTACACCCGGGCCGACGAGATGGGGAACTGGCTGCCGGCGCCGACCGGCGGCGGCAACTACGGGCCCGGTCTCCAGGTCATGCTGGCACCGACCGCGCGCGACGCGGAGCAGTTGCTACGGGTACGGATGGTCGCTGCCGGGGTCCCGGCCGACCAGATCCACTTCGAGACGATCAACGCGCGTGAGCGGATCGCCAAGGAGCTGGCACTGTTCCGCTGGATTTTTCTCGGCATGGCCGGGCTCGTCCTGCTGATCGGGGTCGCCGGCATCCTGAACGTCGGTCTCGCCACCGTCGGCGAGCGGGTGGAGGAGTTCGCACTGCGTCGGGCGGTCGGCACCCCACGTTCGCTGTTGGCCGGGATCGTCCTGGCGGAGACACTGCTGACGGGGCTCTTCACCGCGGCCCTGGCGATCGGACTCTGCGCCGCCGGGGTGAGCGCCGCCAGCGCGATCTTCGGCGGCCGGGAGCAGTTCCTCCAGGATCTCGTCTTCCCCTGGGAGGCGGGGGTGGCCGGGGTGATCGCCGGCCTGGTCGCCGGTGTGCTCGGTGGTCTCATCCCGGCGGTCCGGGCGGCCCGGATCCCGATCGCCACCGTCATGCGGGCCTGAGACCGCCGGGCGGAGCAGGGTCAGCGGGTCGCTGCCGGGCCGTCCTCGGGCGTCATGTCGGTCGGATAACCGTACGCCCTGCTCCGTTGGCCGGTCCGGCGTAATCAGGGGGCCATCCGGTAGTCTTTGCTCCCAGCGGGCTGTTAGCTCAATAGGCAGAGCAGCTGACTTTTAATCAGCGGGTTCTGGGTTCGAGTCCCAGGCGGCCCACGTACTCCCTTGACCTGTACTTCTTCGGGACATACCGACCGTTGTGTGGACCCGGGGTCGGACGCTGCGATGGACGAGGCTGCTCGTAATCGGCAGCGCCTACCCGGGATCCCGGTTCGGGGTGTACTACCGTCAGGGTCGTGGACGATCGCGAGGCTGTGCCGGGGTACGAGCCGCTCACGTTGCGGCGTCTTGGTGCTCTGATCACCGACTCGGACGAGACACGGCGGTGGCGATTGATCGCGGAGTTCCTCGAAGAGCACCGCTGGGAACCAGTCGAGACGCGGAGCACGCTGCTGGACGAGGAGCCGGCGGCGACCGGTGATGAGCACTGGGATGTGTTCCTCGCGGCCTTGGCAGAGCATCTCGCGGCCAAGGACGGGCGGGGTGCGCCGGCGTGGGTGGAGACGAGGTCGCTACGGCGGCTGTGGTTTCCGTTCAATACTCGGGCAGCGCGGGTCGATGCGTTGGTGCATGCGCCGGCGGCATTCCGGCGGCGTGGTGTGTATGTCGCGGCCCAGGAATTGAACGTCGCGTGAGTGCCGACGACCCGTTTCGGTTGTCCGCGCGAACCCGGGCGTGGGATCGGGGACGCCGGGCGAAGCCCGGGTGATGCGGCTGACTCCTGATCGCCGTAACCGGCCCCGAAGGTGGCCGGCAGGGCTAACATTGCCCGCGTCATGCTGCTGCGGGTGCTCGGACCGTTCACGGTCGAGGTCAACGAGGGTGATGCGGTCGATCTCGGGGGACCCCGTCAGCGTGCCGTACTCGCGCTGCTGCTGTCGGCCCGAGGCGAGGTCGTCTCCGTCGACCGAATGATCGACGATCTGTGGCGGGGCGAGGCGCCTCCCCGGGCGATCGCCTCCCTTCAGGCGTACGTCTCCAACCTGCGGCGGTTGCTGGAGCCGTCCCGTGAGCGCGGGGCGCCGGCCCGGCTGCTGGTAACCGCCCCGCCCGGCTACGCGATCAGGGTGCCTCCCGATGCTGTTGACGCGTGGAGGTTCGAGCGGCTGCTCGCCGAGGCCCGTTCGGTCAGCGCGACCGACCCGACCCGCGCCTGCCAACTGTTGCGGACCGCGCTCCGGCTCTGGCACGGGGACGCGTACGCCGAGTTCGCGGCAGAGCCGTGGGCGCAGTCGGAGGTGGCGCGGCTGGAGGAGCTGCGCCTCGTGGCCCGGGAGTTGCTCCTCGACGTGACGCTGCGTACGGGAAGCGCCGCCGAGGCGGTGGCGGAGGCAGAGGTGCTGACGCGCCAGGCCCCGCTGCGTGAGGGGAGTTGGCGGCTGCTGGCGTTGGCGCTGTGGCGTACCGGTCGGCAGGGGGACGCGCTCGCCGCGCTGCGCCGGGCGCGTGCCACCTTGGCGGAGGAACTTGGCCTGGATCCGGGGCCGGCGCTGGTCGAGCTGGAAAATGCCATCCTGGGCCAGCGCCTCGACCTGCTCCCGCCAGCGGCCGGGACCGCGGCGGCGGCCGGGCCTGTCGTGCCGCATGTCGGTGTCGAGCCGCCGAGCCTGGACCCGCTGCCGGTGGTGGCACCGGACGAGTTGTTCGTCGGGCGGGAGCAGGAGTTGGCGGCCCTCGGGGAAGCGGCGGCGGAGGCGGTCGCCGACGGGCCTCGGATCGTGTTGCTCACCGGGGAGGCGGGTGCCGGCAAGACCAGTCTGCTTGTCCGGTTCCGGCGGGAGCTCGCTGCTCGTGGTTGGCTGGTCAGTGTCGGTCGGTGTCCGGAGGTTGAGGGTGCCCCGCCGGCGTGGGCGTGGGTTGAGGCGCTCCGGCAGCTTGCCGAGGAGGTGCCGCCCGGGGATCTCGCTCCGGCAGTTGCCCCGCTGCTCGACGACACCGATCGTGATCTCGGTGGTGACGTTGCCGCCGGGCGGTTCCGGCTGCATCGGGCCGTGGGTGCCTGGCTGCGTGCCGCGGCGAACCACAGGCCGGTTGCGATTCTCCTCGACGACCTGCACGCCGCTGACGCGGAGACGTTGTTGCTGCTCACCAGCGTCACCGAGCTGACCAACGTGCCCGTCCTGTTCGTCGCGGCGTTCCGGCCAGCCGACAACCGGGAGCGGCTTGACGAGAGCATGGCCGCGTTGGCTCGCCGGTCACCTCGGCGGGTGCATCTGGGTGGGCTCGCGGCGGTCGACGTCGAACAACTGGTCCGCACCTTCACCGGGACGGCTGTCGACCCGGAAACGGTCGCCGCACTGGCCGAGCGCACCGGCGGGAACCCGTTCTATGTGCGGGAGTCGGCCCGGTTGCTTGCCTCCGAGGGTGCGCTCGTCGCCACGTCGGAGGTGCCGGAGGGGGTGCGGGATGTGTTGCGCCGACGCCTTTCCCGGTTGCCGCGGCCGGCGGTCGCGGTGTTGCGTCTCGTCGCCATTGTCGGTCGGGAGGCGGATGTGGAGACGCTTGTCGAGGCCGCTGACGCCGACGAGGACACGGTTCTTGACGCCCTGGAGGCCGGGTTGGTGACGGGGCTGCTCACCGAGCCGGCGCCGGGGCGGGTGCGGTTCGTGCACGGTCTGGTCCGCGACACCATCTATGCGGACCTGTCCCACCTGCGTCGCTCTCGGATGCACGCCCGGGTTGCCACCTGTACCCGTCGGCTGCGGCCGGACGATTACCCGGCGTTGGCCCATCACTATGCTCGGGCCGCGTCGTCGGACACGGCGCGGCTCGCCGTTGACTACGCGGTCCGGGCCGCCGAGTTGGCCGAGCGGCGGTACGCGTACGACGCCGCGATCGAGCTGCTGACCAACGCCGTTGACAGCGCCGGTGCGGTGCCTGGGGATCGTGACGCGTTGCGGGTGGATCTGCTGGGCCGCCTGTTGCGTGCCCAGGCCCGTGCTGGGGCGGTGGCCGCGGCCCGGGACTCCCGTGCCCGCGCGGTCGACATCGCCGCCGCGTCGGGCCGGGACGAGTTGCTCGTGGCGGCGTTCACCGCGTGGAAGGTCGCCACACCGTGGCTGATCCGTGCGTACGGCGTCGTGGACCACCGGGTTGTCGAGCTGCTGACGCGGTTGTTGGGCAAGGACGGTCTGGATCCGGTCGACCGCTGTCGGCTGCTGGAGGCGCTGACCAACGAGCTCGACGGCGAGTCGGATCCGCGAGGTCCGGCGGCAGGGCTGGAGGCGCTGCGCATCTCGCGTGGGTTCGACGACCCCGAGTTGCGCGCCCTCGGGCTGGCCGCTCGCCTCCGTACGATGCGGTTCGATCTGGAGGCACCGCAGCGGCGGGACCTGGCGCTGGAACTTCGCGAGCTTGCCACCGAGCACGCCCTGGTGACCTACTACTGGCTGGCGGAGCAGGCGTTGAGCCAGAGCGCCGCCGCGCTCAACCAACCGGAGGAGTTGCGGGCCAGCATCGCCCGGCAGGCGGCGACGGTCAGCACCTACCGGCTCCACGAGGCGATCGGGATCGGTCTCGCCACGCAGGCCGCATTCGCACATATCGCCGGCGATTTCGCGACCGCGCTGCGCCGCTACGACGAGGCCGCCAACCAGATGCAACAGCAGGGGTCGCTGCACGCCGAGAGCCTCCGTTTCTTTTCCACCGCGATACTGCTGGCCGATCAGCGGCGCCTCGGTGAGTACCTGGAGCCGATCCGGGGCGCACGCGGGATCTTCGGTCCGATCGTCGACGACCTGTTGGCGCTGGCGCTCATTGAGAGCGGCCGGATCGAGGAGGCCAGGGCCACGCCGTTCGGCGCCCACCCCTACCGTCCCGATTACTTCAGGTCGACCCTTTTCACGATCCGGGCAATGGTCGTCGTGGCACTGGGCCGCACCGATATGGCCCAACCTGTCATCGACGCGCTGCTTCCGGTCCGGGAGCAGTTGGCCGGGTTCTCCAGCACCGCGATCACGTTGCGCCCGGTGGCGCTGACGCTCGGCGAGCTGTTTCGTCTGCTGGGCCGTACCGAGGAGGCGGCGCGGCACTTCGCGCTCGCGGCGGAGGTGGCCCGCCGCTGGGACGCGCCGTACTGGCTGGCGGAGGCGGAGTCCGCGCTCGCCGGCTGAGCCCGGCAGGCTGATTAGCCGATTCCAAGCCGATGGCAAGTGGCACGGGACACCCTTGGTCGAACAGTACGATGCCACACCCGTGTCCCGGAGGGCGTTATGTCCCGCGCGTGCCCTTCCTGCGTGTTTCCTGCGCCGAAGCCAATGTTGTCGTGCACTGTCCGCAGGTGCTCGACCCGGTGGTGCCGGGGACTCCGCACGACAGGCTCCCCGCGCTTCGCGACGTCGGCTGTTCTCATCGCCGAGTGCGTCCGTTACCGGTGACACGGCATTCGTCACGTCCGAATCGCGCCCACCGCCCGCCGGTTTTGTTGTGGTCGGGCCGGTGTCGAGTCAACCAACGAACACTGGAGTGAAGAGAAATGCCCAGCGCTGCCACACCGATGGCCGACAGCCGTGACATGTACATGGTGCACACCGTCTTCCGGCGCGAGTTCGGAGCGGCCCCGCAGGTGATCCGGAACGTCGCGGACGGGGACGTCAAGCGCGCACGGTTGGTCGCCGACCATCTCGCGTTGCTCACCTTCGTGCTGGAACACCACCACCAGGGTGAGGACAATCTGGTCTGGCCGAAGCTGCTTGAGCGCGGCGCGGTCGAGATCGCTCCGATGGTCGAGACGATGGAGCGCCAGCACGAAGCGATCCACGGCCCGCTGGAGGAGGTGGACGCGAGGCTCGGCCAGTGGCGCCAGACGGCGGGTGCCATCGAGCGCGATGTGCTCGCCACCGCTGTCGAGCGGCTGATCCCGCCGCTGTTCGAACACCTGGACACGGAGGAAGCCAACCTCCTGTCACTGATCGACAAGCACCTGACCGCCGCCGAGTGGGCCGAGGTGGCCGCCGCCGGCATGGCCAAGCTCCCCAAGGGCAAGCTGCCGCTCACCATCGGCATGGCACTCTACGAGGCGGAGCCCGAGCACGTGCAGGTGTTGAAGGACGCTGTTCCGGCGCCGGTCTGGTTCATCTTCTCCCGTCTCGGTCCGCGCGCGTACGCCAAGCACTCCCGGCGTATCTACGGCACGGCCACGCCCGCCCGCTTCGCAGGCTGAGCAGGCCCGATCAGTTCGGCTCGACCTGAGGCGGGGACTCCGTGTCGCCGCCGGCGGTACGGTGGGTGACCGGGCGCGGGGGAGGGGGGCGCCCGGTCACCCCGGCGTGTCAGGGTGCGGTGAGCACCACCGGACCGGCGGCGGTGACCGCGATGGTGTGTTCGCAATGGGCCGCACGGCTGCCGTCGGCGGTCGCGATCGACCAACCGTCGGGCAGGGTGCGGGTGTGGCTGCCGCCGCCTTCGATCAGCATCGGTTCGATCGCGATCACCAGCCCTTCCTGCAGCGGCAGGCCACGGTTCGCCTTGCCGGTGTTGGGCACCGACGGGGCCTCGTGCATGGCGGTTCCCACCCCGTGTCCGCCGAGCCCGTCCGGGAGGCCGTAGCCGGCGGCGCGGGCGACCGACTCGACGGCGTACGAGATGTCGCCGATTCTGGCGCCGACCTGGGCGGCGGCGATGCCGGCCGCGAGCGCCCGGTCGGTGGCCTCGGAGAGGCGCCGGGCGGCGTCGTCGATCTCGCCGATGGCGACGGTGATCGCCGCGTCGCCGTGGTAGCCGTCGATGTACGCGCCGCAGTCGATCGAGAGCAGGTCGCCGTCGGCGAGCACCCGACGGTCGGGGATGCCGTGTACGACCACGTCGTTGACCGAGAGGCAGAGCACGCCGGGGTAGGGCGTCGGGGCCCAGGCGGGGTGGTAGTTCAGGAACGACGGCTTGGCGCCGCCGCTGGCGATGAGTTCGGCGGCGAGCAGGTCGAGGTCGATCAGGCGTACGCCGGACCGGGCGGCCGAGGCGACGGCGGCGAGGGTGTTGGCGACGACCCGGCCCGCCTCGCGCATCGTCGCGATTTCGGCTTCTGATTTCAGGACAACCATGGTTGGTATTTTAATACTAGGATTAGTATCGGGCCATGGTACGTATGCCACTGACCGAGGACGAGCGGCTGCGGGGGCTCGCGCTGGGCCGGGCGCTGCAACGTGCGCGGGGCACCCGCAGCGCGGCCGAGATCGCACTCCGCGCCGGCATCTCCCTGGACACGCTGCGCAAGATCGAACGTGGGGCCATCGTCACCCCGGCCTTCTTCACCGTGGCCGCCCTCGCGGAAGTGCTCGGCCTGAACCTCAACGACCTGGTCGACGAACTCGCCGCCCCGGCGCATCTGCCCGACCGACTGGCCTCTTAGCGTCGCCCAGCGCGGGTGGACGCGGTCCGGGAGCGTCCGGGGAGTCGGGCCTGTCGGGGCTACCGGGTGGGTGGGAGTGGGCCGGCGAGGTCGTGTGGGCGGGGGCGCGCCAGCCAGCAGAGGGCGCACGCGAGGGCGGCGATCATGCCCGCGCCGCCGGCTCGGGTGGCGACCACGAACGCGGTGACGTACGGACCGGATTCGTGCAGGTAGGGGTGGGCGCCGAGCAGGCCGCCGGCAACCGTGGCGAGGCCGATGAAGGCCCAGATCGCGTACGCGAGCGGGCGCGGGACCGGGGCCGTACGCGGGTCGGTACGCGGCTGCGGCGTACTCGTGTGCCACCAGTGGACGAACCAGGCGAGCAGGGCCGCCCCGCCGACCAGGCCGCTCGCGTACTGCGCCCAACGGTATCCGGGCAGTCCGGCGTGGATTTCGGCCAGCCAGCCGATGTGCCGGGTGCCCCACCGGCCGAAGTGGGTGAAGGAGTCCCAGACCACGTGAGTCAGCGCCCCCACCCCGAGCGAGGCGACGAGCACCAGGAACCGCCGCGGGCTCCGCAGGTGGAAGGTGAGCCCTCGGGGAAGCCGGGAATCGATCCGGTCCCGCAGTGTCGTCGGCGCGATGGCGATCGCGAACGGGGCCAGCGCGGCCTGCCACACCGCGAAGGCAACCCCGCCCAGCAGCAGGTCCACCGTCAGCGCCCCGCTCAGGGTGTGTGTGGTGGTCCCGTCGAACGCGGTCGGCACGAAGTACGGCAGGTCCGGTGCCATGCTGCCGATGACCAGGGCGGACGGGACGAGCCCGGAGCGCATGAACGGCAGTACGGCGGCGGGGTGGCTACCGGTGAACGGCATGTCTCCTCCGATCCGCGTGCACGTACGTGGTCGGTCCCCTCCAGCTAACCGCCCCGTTCGTCCCGACCGAGAGGCGTGAAGGGTGGGGTCAGCCATTCGTGAAACGAATGAAACTCGCAAAGTACCCAAATGGCCGGTCATGTCCGTTGAGTGATCGACCACGTTGTCAGCCGAGCCTGGGCGATCGGGCCCGGACTGCGGCAGCATGGACCGGTGCATGAGGGTACAGCCGAGAGTTGCGCCGGGCTGGCCGGGTTGCTGGCCGGCGGCGACGTGGTGGTGCTGAGCGGCGCGGGCCTCTCCACCGAGTCGGGGATCCCCGACTACCGGGGACCGAGCGGGGCGCTGGTGCGGACCAGCCCGATGACGTACCAGACCTTCACCGGTGATCCGTTGGCCCGCCGACGTTACTGGGCGCGGAGTTTCCTGGGCTGGCGGCGGATGGCGCAGACCCGCCCGAACGCCGGGCACCGTGCGGTCGCACAGTTGCAGCGCCAGGGACTCGTGACCGGCGTGGTGACCCAGAACGTCGACGGTCTGCACCAGGCCGGCGGCGCGGACCGGGTGGTCGAGCTGCACGGCAGCCTGGCCAAGGTGATCTGCCTGGGCTGCGGCGACCTGACCTCCCGTACGGAACTCGACCGCCGCATGGCGTGGGCGAACCCGAGGTTCGACGCGCGGGTGACCGCACTCAACCCGGATGGCGACGTCGACCTGTCGGACGAGGAGATCGACCGGTTCCGGATGGTCGAATGTTCCGCCTGCGCTGGTGACACGCTCAAGCCCGACGTGGTCTTCTTCGGCGAGACCGTGCCGGCCGACCGGGTCCAGCAGTGCTTCGCGATGGTGGAGAAGGCCCGGCTCCTGCTGGTGCTCGGTTCGTCCCTGACGGTGATGTCAGGGCGCCGGTTCGTCATCCGGGCGGCGAAGCTCGGCATCCCGGTGGTGATCGTCAACCAGGGCCCCACCAGGGGAGACACGTACGCGGCGCTGAGCATCGACGCCCCGCTCGGTGTCGTACTTCCGGAACTCGTCCGGCTCACCGCCGTACCTCCCGCCGTTGCCGTGCCGCCGGTCGCGGTCGGCCCGGTCGGTGCCGGGTCGCCGGTCACGGCGTAGATCGGATCGCCTGCACACGCGGGTTCCCGCCTGGGTCGGGTCGAGTTTTCTCGTCCCTTGGCGGCTTCCGGCCACGGCCGGGCATGCTGCACATGGGAACGGCCCCGAAGGAGGCGCAGCGTGCCGGACTACGACAGCGACTGGACCGATGATCAGCGCGGCCTGTACGACGAGTGCTACTCCATCGGGCACGCCTGGGCGACGGACCAGGACACCTCGGCGGACGACCTCCAACAGGTTCTGGACCTGGCCGAGGCGGACGACGACGATCTCGGCGACGTCGAACTCGACTACCCGCCGCTGATCGACGCGGTGGCCGAGGCCATCGGCGAGACCGTCACCAGCGTCACCGCCGACCGCGACGACCCCGCGTTCCGTGGCTTTGTCGACGGCGCCCGCGACGGGGCAGCCGAGGACGTCTTCGGCCTGTAGACGGCCGGCCCGTCCGGCACTCGGCCCCTGCCGGCACTCGGCCCCTGCCGCCGCCCGGTGCGGCTAGGCCGGCAGGAGGTCGGCGATGATCACCGTGACGTTGTCCGGGGCGCCGCCCTGGTGGGCCAGCTTGACCAGTTGCTCCGCGCACTGCTGCGGGTCCGCGTGTTGGGCCAGCGCCTCGCCGATCGCGTCGTCGTCGATCACGTCCGAGAGTCCGTCGCTGCAGAGCAACAGCCGGTCGCCCGGTGCCGCCGTCACGAGCGCGGTGGCCGGGACGAGTTCACCGCCCTGTACGGCCCGGGTGATGATCGAGCGCTGAGGGTGTCGGTGTGCCTGCTCCAGGGTAAGCGCGCCCCGGTCCACCAGCTCTTGCACAAAGGTGTCGTCCCGGGTCAACTGGTAGAAGTTGGGGTCACGGGCGAGGTAGCAGCGGGAATCACCGACGTGCAGCACCGAGAGTTGGTCGCCGGTGAGCAGCACCGCGGTCACCGTGGTGCCCAGACCCGCCTGGTCCGGATCGGACTGGGCGGCAGCCGCGATCTGGCGGTTCGCCGCGGCGAGTGCGCCGGTGAGTGCGGCGAGCGGGTCGGGGCCGATCGGGGCCCGGTCCAGCGGCAGCAGGTTCTTGATCACGATCGCGCTGGCCACCTCGCCAGCCGGCTGTCCACCGACCCCGTCAGCGACCACGAGTAACCGCTCGCCAGCATGGGCCGCGTCCTCGTTGTTCGTGCGGACCAGGCCGGGGTCGCTGACGATCGCGGTACGCAGGCTCAGGTTCATGGAGTGCAGCATGCCAAGCGGAGCACCGGATCGTCTCTACGCACTGTTGCGTAGGGTTGGTCCATGATGCCGGTCGCCATGGTCGGGCGCGTCGCGGAGCTGACCGAGCTCGCCCGTGCCTGGTGCAGCCTGGCCGGCTCGACCCGGCCGGCACGCCGTACCGCGTTGATCACCGGGGCGGGTGGCGTGGGCAAGAGCATGTTGGTCGCCGCCGCGCTGGACGCGTTCGACCCCGCGCCCGGCACCGTACTCTTCGGCACCGCCCGGGTGCACAGCCCGGCGCCGTACGACTGGTTGGCGGCGGTGCTGACCGGGCGGGACAGCGGCGACCTGCCGCTGCCGGCCGACGCGCTGGCGTGGCTGGCCCAGCACCCGAACGCGCCCCGTGAGCGCTATGCCCCCGGCACTCTGCTCCGGCTCGCCGTACAGACCGTGCGGGCGCTGGTCGGGGCGGGACCGGCGGTACTCGTGGTCGAGGACCTGCACGCGCTCGATCCGGCGAGCCTCAACCTGATCGGCGAACTGGCCGCCGCGCCCGAGTTGCCGGCCCTGCTGGTGGTTGCCAGCCGGCCGCCGGAAGCGGCGGTCGCACCCGAACTCGCCGCCCGTACGCTGGCCCGTCTCGCCGGTGCCCCGGGCTCGATCCGCCAGCACCTCGGCCCGCTGACCCGGGACCAGGTCGCGGCGGTGCTGGCGCAGGTCTACCCGGACGGCGTCGTCGACCCGCCGTTGGTCGAGGCGGTGCGGGAACGGACCGGGGGGAACCCGTACCGGCTCACCGAGCTGCTCGCGACCCAGGGCGGGCACGGGCCGGCGGGGTTGGTCCAGCAGTCGCCGCCGGAGCAGCCGTTGCCCGTGGTGGAGTGGCCGGTCGAACCGCTCGGCGCGGAGCTGACCGCTCGTGAGGTCGAGGTGCTCGGCTGTCTGGCCGCCGGGATGTCGAACAAGCAGGTGGCCCGCTCCCTGGGCATCTCTGTACGCACGGTGACGGTGCACGTCTCCAACCTGCTGCGCAAGACCGGCTCGGCGTCCCGTACGGAGGCTGCCCTCTGGGCGGTACGGCGGCAGCTCACCGGGCCGACACAGTCGGTCTGAGTGTGGTGGCGGAACCGCTCCAGGCGGTCGCCGTCCCGTTCTTATTGATCAATTGTCTCAGCGGCTGGTCCCGATTTCTCCACCCTTGACGCGTACGCCATCATTGGCAGATAGGACTGGCCCGCGAGAGGGGGTGGTCGCCATGATTCGTGGCACCACTGTAGAAAGATCATATATTCCGCGGGCTGACCAGCGTCTTTGCTTGACTGGCTGAGCTGGTTCCGGTCGCATTCGCACCGAGCCATGATCCATAAGCACCCGTTCTCCGGGGCCCCTTGGTGTACCCGGTTGCATGACAATTGGCGGATGGTGGTGCAGGACAGATGAGGATTCAGCCTCGTCAGGAGCTTCTTGAGATCTGGGCTGGCGTCGTCAGGTCGTCCTGGCGCGACGGCCGTTGGGTGTGGGGCGGTGCGGACGGCTCCAATTCGATCAGTGACGCGGAACAGTTGCTCTGCCTGCTCCTGCCGTCGACGCAGGTGACGGCGTTCAACATCGACCGTCCGGACGAGACGGCCGATGAAATGATCAAGGTATTGCGTCCGCTCGGCACGGCGACCCAGATACCGCTGATGCTCGTACAGATCTTGACCGAGTACTTCACCCGCTACACCGACCCGTCCGGTACGCCCATTTTCTCGGGTGACAGCTATTTCGGCATCGACGACCCGACCCAGCCCGCGACCGAGGAGCAGCGCCACCTCGACATCGTGGACTCCTTCGCGATGTCGGTCACCCTCTCGCTGGCGACCATCGGTTTCCTCCGGGTCTTCCGCAACGCGGTCCGGCGCGAGGAGATCCTCCAGGAGATCACTTCTCTGGAGACGATGGCGAGCACCCGGCTCAGCGCCGCCATGATCGGCCTACTGCGCAGCTTCTCCGTCAACGTCTTTGACGTCGACTCCACCGAGGGTCGGGCCCTGATCCGTACGGTCAACCAGTCCGAACTGCCGCAACGGCAGATCGTCTCCCAACTCCGTCGGGCACTGCGCCAGACGATGGCCACGTTCCGTGAGGTTCTGATCGGATCCGGCCAGGTTGCCGACCTGGAGAGCCCGAACCGACTGTTCGAGTGTGGATGGTCCTGGGGGATCGTCAACGACGCCCCGCTGATCGAGACCAACGAACTGGTCGGTGAGCAGCCCAAGGGAGTGGCGCAGGACGCCCCGTACCTCTACTTCACGGTCATCGCGGTCGACGCCATCGAGGACCTCTTCTCCGAACGGACCCGCATCCTCGGTCTGCTCAACGACGAGCAGCAGCGACTCTCCCGGGCGCTGCAACTGCGGTGGGAGCTGACCAGGACCTACTGGGCCACGGTCGCGACCTTCGGCGACAGCCACCGCTGGCCGCTGGAGGACATCCCGTGGCGGACCACCGACGAGGACGCCTCCGACTACTACACCCTGCTGGTCACCTCGCTCGCGGTGAAGGGGCTGGTGCAGGAGCGGGGTACGGACGCCGAGCTGAGTCGGGTCGGCCTGGCCCTGGTCGAGTTGGCCAACCGGGCGCGGATCACCCGCCGCCCGTTCGACGCCGACCCCGCGCTGACGCTGCACTCACCCGGCGTACGGCTGACCCTCAACGGCAGCGAACAACTCGGTGGTCCACGGCTGCGCTGGATGGTGAGTGAGTTCTCCGCGTTGCTGCTGCAACGTACGGCCTTCATCGCCGGCCTGCTCAGCGACGCCGAGCAGCGGGGTGCCCTGCTCGACCTCGCCGACCGGGTCTGGGAGCACCTCTCCGCCCGGCGGCTCGACGGCGGTGTCGGACGGAGTCTCTGGGACCAGCCGGCGAAGGTCTTCCGGCAGCTCAAGCACACCCAGGAGGGAACCTCCTGGTACTACACCGAACGGGTGGTGCAGGGGCTGGTCACGACCGCGAACATGCTCAACCGACCGCCGCTACGCAGTGAGAAGCTGGCCGACTACGCGCTGGACCTGCTCAGCGAGGCGGAGCACCTGTACGACATGGAGCTGCTCAGCGGTGCCGCCGAGGGCGGCCCGAAGATGCAGCAGACCCTGCACCTGATCCGGGTGAACCTGCGCCGGTCCCGGGAGATCGTGCAGGACCGGCCCGGCAGCGCCGCCGCGCTGGCCACCGAGGTGTTGCGTGCGCTCGACGAACTCGCCGCCGCCCGCCGCGACGTCTCCGAGGCGGGCTGATCATGCTGATCTTCGCGACTTCCGACAAGGGTGGCACCGGCCGCTCCGTGACCAGCAGCAACGTGCTCTATCGCAGCGCGTTGCAGGGGACCGACGTCTGCTATCTCGACTTCGACTTCGGCTCGCCCACGGCCGGCGCCATCTTCAACATCGACCGGGCGGTGCACGGCACCACCACCCAGACCGGGCTGCACAACTACCTCAACTCCGAGTGCGCGGAACCACACCGCCTCGACGTCTGGGCCGACTCCGACCGGCCCAGCCTCCGGAACCGACCACCGGGAGCGGGTCGGCTGACGTTGCTCCCCGGCGACGTCGGCGGCGGAGAGTTCCCGAGCAGTGAGGAACGGGTGCGCCAGTGCATTCGCCTCTTCCTCCGGCTGGAGGAGGAGTTCGAACTCAGCCTGGTGGACCTGAGCGCCGGTCGGTCGTACGCCACCGACATCGTTCTCGCGGCCACCGCCTCACCGGAACTCCGTTCGGTCAAGGCGCGCTGGTTGGTGTTCCACCGCTGGACCCGGCAACACGTGCTGGCCGCCTCCAGTCTGGTCTACGGGGACAGGGGCATTCTCGAAACCGGGGTACGCCGCGGCCACACGTACGACGACCTGCTCAACGGGCTGCGGTTCGTGCGTACCGCCGTGGTCGACCCCGATTCACCCGAGTTGGAGGGGCTGCAACCGCCCCAGGTGGCCTGGCTGCGCGAGTGCAACCAGGACCTGCTGGAGATGGCGAGCACCAACCGGGTGGGTCGGACCATGAGGATCGGCTCGGTGCCGTTGGACCCGGTGTTGCAATGGCGGGAGCAGCTCATCTCCGACAACGACGTGTACGCCCGGCGGATCGCCAATCTGGAGACGGTCGAAGCCTTCTCCTCCCTGGCCAAACGCATAGTCGACGACGCGGCCTGGGAGACGCTGTGACAAAACCGGAAGTGAGCTTCGAAGAGACGGCGGCCCGACGAAGCGTCGAATCGGTCCCGCTCTCCCATCTCTCGATCGAACTCGGCCACCTCTACATCGAGGAGTTCGCCGGCGGCGTCGAGAGGCTGCGCCGACATTTCTCCCGGGTCGCGCCCTGGGTGGCCGCGGCCCGACAGGCGGCCGTCGACCGGGTGCCGAAGGGACGGGCCAGGATCAGCACCTGCTTCCTGATCGACGACTACTTCACCCGGTTCAGTACCCCCGGCGAGGTGGTTCGGCAACTCCAGGAGGCGGTCGAGGGCACCGGTC
This sequence comes from Micromonospora sp. NPDC050417, assembly GCF_044458865.1. NCBI lineage: Bacteria > Bacillati > Actinomycetota > Actinomycetes > Micromonosporales > Micromonosporaceae > Micromonospora > Micromonospora sp. NPDC050417. The sequence goes on along the minus strand of NZ_JBITIH010000005.1, from coordinate 82,830 downwards.
TGGTGATCGACTACTTCGCTCGCGAGTCCGGTTGCGCGGAGGCCGACGGCATTCCGCTGGCCCAGCTCGTGGTGGACCAGTTGGTCTCCGACCCGGTGCCGGAGACCAACGGGGACCGGCCACCGCTCACCGAGACCGGCTGGCTCTGCAACGGCAGGCGCTCCCCGGCCACCGGGCCGGCACAGGCGATGAGCGACTACGTCTGGCAGCCGCCGGTGCAGAACGCGGCCAACCGACACTCGATCTTCATGGACGTCGAACTCTGGGACTTCGACGAGAACGGGCAACTGATCTGGTCCTGCCCCTTCCTCGCCGGGGTCTGGCAGCTCATGCGCCTCGGCCTGCTGCGGCACGAGGGCGAAGGGGTGACCAACCCGTACCAGCTGGAGGAATGGCCGGACGACTGGGACGAACTGCCGGCCGTGGTCAAACTGAACCCGCGTGCGGCGCCGTTCAGCGCGTACCGCACCTTCTCGGTGCTCGGGTCGCGTTTCCTCCCGATCGAACACGCCGTACGGACGATCCTCAGCCAGGTGTCGATCGGCCCGGCGGTGCTCGACCAGATCCACACCCGGAGCCGCAACGAGCACGTCGACCTCCCCAAGGACCTGGTCGAACGGATCGAGTACGTCTTCATCTCCGACTGACCCCACGGTCACCCGGTGCGGTTCACCGGCTCGGCCTGCGGTCATCGCGGAATGTCCGGTAGGTGGTCCGGATCCGCTCCGGGTAGCCAGGTCAGCGCCTGGCCGGCGAACCGGCGGAAGCCGGGATCGTCACCGTGTCGGGCCAGCCCGGTCAGGAGCGTACGGGTCTCCGGGTCGTCGCCGAACCGGGTGCCGAGCAGACGCACGGCGGTCACCCGCACCGACCAGTCGTGGTCGTAGAGCCGTTCCACGAAGAGCGCCCGCACCTGGGGATGCTCGGCCAGCCGCTCACCCAACACTCCCAACACCTCCCGGCGTACCTGCACGTCGGTGTCGTGTCGGGCCTTGTCGAGCAGCAGTTCACGGACTCCGGGCTCGGCGCCGAAATGGTCGCCGAGGATGCGTACCGCCACGCAGCGGACCAGGCCCTCCTCGCTCTCGACCCGCCGCGCCAACGCCGCGCCCAGTTCGGTCGCGGCGGGGTGGGTGGCCAGCGCGGTCGCCGCTGCCCGGAGCAGTTCGGCGTCCGGGTCCAGACGAACCCGGTCCAGCAGGATCGTGGCGAGTTCCGGTGCGCCCCGGAACCGCTCCACCAGCATCCGCACCGCGGCGAGCCGCAGCCGGGGACTGGTGTCGACGGCCCGTCCGGCGAGCAGCTCCCACACGACCGAGGTGTCGGTCCCGGGCAGTCCGGCGATCACCGACGCGGCGTGGGCGAAGACCTCACCGGCCTGGTCCCGGCGCGCTCGGTCGACGAGTACGGCGTGCACCCGAGGATCCGATCCGGCCTGTGCCGCGAGGGCGCGCGACGCCGCGAGGCGTACCTCCGCCCCGCTGTCGTCGACGGCCCGCTCGATGATCAGTTGTCGTACGTCGTCCTCGGCCACCCACTCCGCCAGCGCGCGTACCGCGGTCAGGCGTACCGCCGAGCTGGCGTCGTCCCGGGCCAACCCGGTCAACGTCTCCCGGGCTTCCGGGTCGATGCCGATCCGGTGCACCAGCGCCCTCGCCGCGGCCAGCCGGATCCGGGGATCGGAGTCGACCCTGGCCAGCCGGACCAGGCTCTCCACCAGCTCCGGTGCGCCGCGCAGCCGGTCGACCAGTGCCTCGACGGCGATCAGCCGTACGTCCGCGTCCCGGTCGTGCCCGGCCACCACCGTCAGCAGCTCGACCAGCGACTCCTCGTCGGCGAAGCATTCGACCAGCACCCGCAGCGCGGTCCGGCGGATCACCTCGTCGTCGTCGGACCGGATCCGGATCTCCAGCAGCTCGCGCAGTTCCGGGTCCGGTCCGAACCGCTCGACCAGGGACTGGGTAGCGGCACGGAGCACCGCGGCGTCGCTGTCCGAGCGGATGCGCGCGACCAGGAGCGTCCGGACCACCGGGTCGACGCCGAGTCGTTCGCCAAGGGCCCGTACCGTCGCCCGACGCAGCACGGGGTCGACGTCGTCGCGGGCCCGCTCGATCAGGCGGTCACGGACCTCCCCGCTCGCGTTGAAGCGTTCGATCAGGACCTGGGCGGCCATCCGGACCACGTCCGCGTCGCAGTCGCTGTCGAGACGGTCGAGCAACATCGCCCGCAGCTCGTCCTCACCGCTGCAGCGTTCACCGAGCAACCGCACCGCCGCCTGCCGGACGCTGGCGTTCTCGTCGGTGGAGGCCCGCTCCAGCAGCAGCTCGCGTACGGGTGGTTCGCCCCGGAAGCGTTCGCCCAGCGCCTGCACCGCGGCGAGCCGTACCCCGGAGTACCCGTCCTTGCAGGCCCGCTCGGTGAGCAGTTCGCGGGCCCGGTGGTCGGCGCCGAAACGTTCTCCGAGGGCCTGCACCGCGGCGAGCCGGACGCCGGTGTAGTCGTCGTCGCGGGCACGCCTGATCAGCCGGGCGCGGACCAGTTCCGCTGCCGTCCGGTGTGCGGTGCTCTCCGCCGACGCGGTGGCGAGCTGTGCCACCTCGCTCAGCCCGGCGACCCAGGCGTACGCGGCCGAGCTGCCCTCCTGCTCGCCGAGTTCCTGGTCGAAGAGTTCGTCGATCCGCTCGTTCGGCGTGGAGAGCATCGCGGCGAGCCGGGCGGCGTACGCCGAGACCGGACTCCAGGCCACCCGAACCCCGCGTCGGCGGTACCAGCGCAGGTACGCCTCCCGGTCCGGCCAGTCCGTACCGACCGCCTGTGCCGCCGGCAGGATCTCCTCCTCGATCAGCTCCGCCGTCTTGCGGTCGTGGATCGACACGCCGTGTTCCAACAGCAGGATGAGCTTGCGCAGCAGCGCGGCGGCGGGCTTCGCCACCACCGGTGAGATGGTGCGGACCTCGGCGAGGCACTGCACCGCCAGGGCCAGGTTCCAGGGCGGCCGGCTGAACGGGGTCGGCGGCCAGGACTGGTTCACCTCGTTCGTCAGCAGATCGATGATCTCCGCCGTACGTTCCTCGGGTAGCGCGCCGGCGAGCAGCCGGAGCACCTCCCGCCAGGACTGCCGGGGCCAGTGCTGGCGGAACAGGTCCTTCACCTCGCCGATGGTGAGCACCCGGTCGTGCTGGAACTTGGTCAGCACCGCGTCGGCGCAGAAGAACTCCAGGAAGGTGCGGTGGACGAAGCCGTACAGGTGGGAGCCGTACCGGCTGAGGATGAAGTTTCGCTCCCGGAACTGGTTGATCATCGACAGGGCGATGGCGCGGGCCGCGGCCGGGTCGCGGTGGTAGCGCTCGACCAGGTAGTCCTCGAAGACCTGGCTCAGCTCCTCGGCCTCGATGTAGTTGGCGCTGAGGCCGCCCTCGGCGGACTGCATCCGGTACGCGAGCCGCCGGAGCAGTTCCTTCTTGTCCTCGGTGCCGATGAAGTCCGGATCCTGGTGCTGGTCGCGGAGGTGGCGGTTGACGTCCCAGTGTTCGACCAGCACGGTTGCCGCGTGGTCGTAGAGCCGCCACCGTTCGCGGGGTAGTGCCTGGTGCTTCCCGATGATCGCGAGGATGGTCAGCAGCAGTGGATTTCCGGCCAGCTCCCGGATCGCGTGCGAGTGGCGCATCGCGTCGAGCAGGCGCGCCTGGCGGATCAGGGCGTCCTGCGGCCGGTCGTGGATCGCGAGCCGGTACCAGTGTCCGAGGAACTCCGCGGTCTGGTCGGAGTCGAGGTCCTGGAGGGTGAAGTGGGTGAACCCGACGTCGGTCAGGATCCGTCGGGCGTAGTCGACCACCCGTGAGGTGACGATGACGCGTACCTGTGGGAAGTCGGCGGCGAAGCCGGCGATCTGGCTGACCACCTCCTGCCGGCGGCGACGGTCGAAGACCTCGTCGAGACCGTCGAAGACGGCCACCGTCCGGCCGAGGGTGAGGTGGCGCAGCAGCGCCGTCCGGTCGATGCCCAGGCCGTCGGTGTGCGCCCGGTGGTCCAGGTAGTCGACGAAGCTCTGACAGCGGCCCTCGGCGGCGAGGGTGACGTACGAGCGGAGTTCGACCAGCAGCGGCAGGTGGTCGGTCAGGGTCGCCAGCCGGTCGTCGGGGTGCCCGCCGGCCAGGGTGAGGACGAGGTAGCGGGCGGCGGTGGACTTGCCCGAGCCGGGGTCGCCGAGAAGCACCACGGTCCGTTGCTCGGGTGAGCCGAGCACGTCGAAGAGTCGTTGCAACGGTTTGGCCCGGTAGGACTCCTGTAGATGGGCCAGCTCACTCGGGCTCACCTCGGCCGGCACGTTCTCCGGGGACAGGTTCCCGTCGACCGGCGCCCGCTGCCGCCACTCGCGGGGAACCTCGGCCGGCGGCGGATCCGCCCGTACGGTTTGTTCCACGAAGACCGACGCGAGACCGATCTGTAGGTAGTCCTCACTCTGTGTCGGGGTGAGGGCGTCCAGGTCCAGTACGCCGTAGTGCTGGCGCAGCCGGGCGAAGTAGCGCTTGACCGTGTCCTGGCCGAGGGCGTTCAGCCCGTGACCGGGCCACCCGGTCTCCGCCAGCCGTACGGCCACCGCGGCGGTGACCCGGGCGGCCAGGTCGGCGGCGTCGGTGAAGATGCTGCACATGTGCCGATCAGCCAGTTCGGCGCGGAGCGCCTCGATCTGTTCGGCGTCCGCGCCCCGGTCGACGAAGGTTCGTGGCCACGGCGCTTCCTCGTCGAGCAGAAAGATCAGGCAGGGCTTTCCGCTGTTCAGCGCCTCACGGTATTCCAATTCGGTGATCGAGCGGCCGTAGCCGGGCGGCACGAAACCGTAGCGCCAGGCGAAAATGCCCACGTAGACATCACATTCCCGGACATCTTCGAGGCATCGTTCCAGCGGGCGCCGATCCTCCGCGACATAGGACTCCATCGCCATGTCCTCGACCCGGAGCCGGCGCAGCGCGAGCTGCACCGCGGCGCGACATTCCTGTAGATCCCGGAAAGTGGCTGACACGTAGACCTTGGTCACGGCGGCTCCTATGCGGCGTGAGCGGCGCGTGACGTAACCGTATCAATAGGACGCAAGAATAATTTGCCCGTCATCGAGCCCCCGACAGCAGTATCGGCGGTCGAAGAAGGCATCATCGTTGATGATTTTCAGGACGAGGTTGCGGTACGTGATTCGATCATGTCGAGCACGTCGAGAGCGCAGCCCCAGGAAAGGCTGATCCCGCTGCCGCCATGGCCGTAATTGTGGATGATCCGCGTTCCGTCCACATTGATCAGATCCAGTCTGACCTGCGAGCGAACTGGCCGGAAACCTACCCGGTGACTCAGGATCCGGGCCCGTGCCAGAGCGGGTTCGACGGCGGCGCAGCGTCGTACGATCGCTGCCGCCGTCTCCGCCCGGGGTGTCGCGTCGCAGCGTTCGGGCTCCATGGTGCCGCCGAGCACGATGTGGTCCCCGTGCGGGAGGAAGTAGGTCAGTTCGGCGAGATCGTTGCTGCTCTCCGCGAAGAACCAGTCAACGCCGGGGTTGTCCACCACCACCAGTTGTCCCCGGGTCGGTCGTACCTCGTTGTCCGGCACGAGCTCCCGGGCGCTGGAACCGGTGCAGTTCACCACCACCGGAGCCTCGGCGGCGACCTCGCTGAGCGAGCCGACCGTGGCCCGCTCGATCCGGCCACCGGCCCGGTGCAGTCGGCGCACCAGGTAGTCGAGGTAGCGCGGCATGTCGATGACCGGTGCGGTGTACCGCCAGCCGGAGACGAAGCCGCTGGGCAGCTCGGCCGGTCGGCAGAGTGCGAAGTCGTCGACCTCGGTCAGCCACGGGTGCGGTGGTGACCAGGTGCGGGTGGCCTCCATGCCGGTCACCAGGCGTACCCCGGTCCCGGTCGCCCTGGCGAGCGGCTTGAGCGCAGCGAGCGTCTGCTGGCCCCAGTGGGCCGCCCGCTCGTGCGCGGCGATCACCCGTCCCCAGATCGCGCCGGCCGCGTACGAGGTCGTCTCCGCCGGTCGCTCCCGGGTCCGGACCAGAACCGACCGTCCGCTCTCGGCAAGACATACCGCCGTGGTCAGGCCGGTCACCCCGGCACCGACAACAAGTACGTCTATGTTGGCAGCCGTCACCACTTGAGCCTATGGCGCGGATTGCGTTGCCGGTCGACCCCTGGAAGTTCAGTGAAAAGGTGTATCCGGGACTTCCGTCGTAAAAGCCTGTGCGGAACCGGTGCCGTTCGGCATGAACACCCGGACCCGGGTACGCCGTTCGCCGCCGGAGGCACCGAAGGCACGGCTGATCCGCCCGGCCGAAGCCCGCCACACCTGAGCGACGATCGTTACGCGTGCATTTCGCGTGTCCCTCACGTTGCACGCCGGTCCGATGATGGGATGAAAACCGGTCGATCGATGAGACGTCCTGGTCGCAAGCCGCGGCAGGGCGGCGCGTGACGTTGCGGAGGTGCCATGCTGACCGTGGGCGAGGTCCACACCGGGCTGCTCCAGAACTCGACCGCGCTGTCGCTGGATCGGACCGCCCAACTGCTGGACCTGCTGACCGGTGAACGGGTTCGTCGCTCGGAACGGCCGATCGCGTACGCCGTCTCGCCGGACCAGCTCACCGGAGTCGATTGCCGACTTCCGACCGGCACCGGCAGTCGGAGCCGGGGTGTCGGCACGGTGGTCTCGCACGCCGCCGTCACCGGCGGGCACGTGTTGCAGGGCTCCACCCACACCCGGATCGCCCGCGCCGCCGCCAACCGTCGGCTGGTCTGGTCGCACTACCTCTCCCGGCCGGGGCAGGTGGAGACGATCGGCAAGGTTGACGTACGGGACATGACCCGGGGGTTCCTCGGCGCCGCGTACCAGTCTCCCGCGCTCAACCTCGGCGCGATCAGCGCCCGCAGCATGGACACGGTGCAGGCGTCGGCAACGCTCGACCACCGCCCGCCGTTCCGAGCCCAGAGAACCTGCCTGCGCTGGGTCCTGCTGCCGTCCGAAGACCCCGAGGCCGAACTGAGCGGCACCTTCCGGGTCGAGTCGGACACCCTCCGTACGCTCGAACTGACCGCGGCGGACCGGGACGTGCAGACGATCGTGGAACTCTGCGAGGACCTGGCACTGCACGACTGGCTGCTCACCACGCTGCTCGCCCTGATGGAGGCCAGTCTCACCGGTCCGGGTAGCCGGTCGCAGAAGCTCGACCGGCTCCGGCCGGCGATCGACTGCCTGTTGCACCTCTGGATGCCCGCCGCCCGCCTCGACGAGTCCGTGCTCTCGGTCTGGCAGGCGCTCGAACGGCGCCCCGGCTTCACCCGGCAGTGGGAGTCGTCGGTGAACCGCATTCGCGACCAGGTCAGCCTCAGCGCCATCGCCCTGCTCGAAACCCCGAGTCGCTGAGCGTCGGCCGGTCCGAGACCGCGGAGACGGGTCAGTGGGCCTCGGGGATCAGCTCGGCCCGACCGACGGTCAACTCCACCACATCCTGGTTCACGTCGGCGATCTGGTCGGCCTCGATGTAGAGGTCACGGGCGAGCAGGCCGGGGCTGTCCACCTTCAGATACCCGGTTCGCAGCAGCCGGGCGGCGAGGTCTGGCGGTACGTCCGGCTCCTCCCCGTACTCGGTGTGCGGCACCCGGTCACCGAGCACGCCGTCACCACCCGGGGGGTCGTGCGCGGTCACCGCGTTCGGGTCGCCGACGCGGACCGCGACGACCGTACCGACCTCCTCGCCGACCGGGTCGACGACCCGCATGCCGGTGGTCACCTGGGCGATGGGCTCGGGGCTGGTTGGGACGTTGCTGTGCATGTCTGGGCGATTCCCTGCTGGTCACCGCGCTAAACCCGGACGCGGGGCCCGGCGGACGGCACCGCGAGTGGCCGCGCTCAGCCGAGTCCGGGCGGCCGGGCCGAGAGCTCCCGCCAGTTGTCCGGTCCGACCAGCAGGCCGCGTACCGCCTCGTACGCCTCGTCCTCGCTGTCGTACTCGAAGAACCGGGAGATCCCCTCGGCGCCGCCGGCCCGTTGTTCCAGGTACCACTGGTCGGCATCCGTACGCAGGTAGACGTCCCGCCGGGCGAGGTGCCCCCATTTGCCGTTCCACCAGTGCTTCCGCTGTTCCATGATCGCACCCTATCGAACGTGTGTTCGATAGGGTGCGGGGAGGCGGAAATTCGAGACGTGGCGGGTCAGCGGCCCGGCGTGGGGTAGTCCCGTCCCGCCGGCGGGTAGTCCCGACCGGTCAGGTTGTCGAATGCCTCCCGGTGCTGCGACGGCACCCGACCGCCGGCGACCAGCGCGTCCCGGATCTCGGTGAGCAGCTTGACCTCTTCGCTCGGCGCGGCCGGCGGCGGCTCCTCGCCGCGGCGGCGGCGCTCGGCCAGCTTGTTCAGCGGGAGCACCACCAGGAAGTAGAGCACCGCGGCGGTGATGAAGAAGGTGATCACCGCGTTCACGAAGGCGGCCCAGTCGAACACGACACCGTTGAGGTGCCAGGCGCCAGGCGCCGGAGGCACCTCCGTGCCGGGCGCGGCGGGGGTGCCGGTCGGGGCAGGGGTGGCAACGGAACCGCCCAGCAGTTGGATCAACGGCTTGAGGAACGAGAGCGTGAGCTGAGTGACCACGGTGGTGAACGCGGCGCCGATGACGACGCCGACCGCGAGGTCGACGACGTTGCCACGCATGATGAAGTCTTTGAAACCCTTGAGCATTCGCGTCTCCGGAAGGTTGGCGGTGTCGACCGACAACCTATGCCCCGGGAAGGGCGCGAAGAAAAGTGCCGCCTGGTCGGCCGGGTGGGGCGGACCAGGCGGCGACCGTTCCACCACCGAGCGAGGCACCGCCGCGCGGGGCGACGATGGGCGTACTAGGACGAGGCCGGGCTCTGGTCCGCGGCGATGGCCTGCTCCACCGAAGGGTGGGTCTGCAGCACCTCCACCAGCCCGCTGACCTCCAGGATGCGCAACACGCCGCGCTGCGGGGAGGCGAGTCGTACCACCCCACCGGCCTCGTCGGAGCTGTTCTTCGCGCGTACGAACACCGAAAGCCCGGTCGAGTCGCAGAACGTGAGTTCGGTCAGGTCGAAGACCAGCCGAGACTTGCCCCGGTCGAGCAGATCAGTGATCTCGTCCTGCAACTGCGGGGCCGTGGCCATGTCCAGCTCGCCCGCGACCGCTACGACGACCACGTCGCCGCGCTGCTCCGTGTGCACCGTCAAGGACATTCGCGACCTCCTGTTATCGACAGAACGGTACTCCACCGAGAGGTGTGGTGGCAGGACCGGGACGCCCGGTTGGCGAACACCATTTTCCTTACCGGGTGGCGGCGGCCGGGAGCCGCCCCTGCCGACACTCCGCCGAACGATCCGCCAACTCCCGGCGGACGGAGGTGACCGTGACTGCTTCCGAGCGGCTGGAGCGGCGGCTATTCGACGCGGACGACGAGACCGGGCGAGGAGGGTACGTGGTACAGCCGTAGCCGGACGATCCGGGCGCGGACCGGGATGTCGTAGACCAGTGCGCCCGTCACCAGGATGCCCGGGTTGATCTCGTTGAGGAAGACCTGCTGGTCGGCGTTGGCGAGCAGGCTCGCCTCGCTGTCGGCGGTGAACAGCGCCCCGTCCGGCCCGTACGCCCGCTGGAGCGCGTCGGTGAAGAACGCCGGACGCTTCCCGACGTTGCGGACGGCGAGCTCCACCAGGCAGAACTGGCCGACGGCGGCCTGGTTGACCAGGCGGTCACCGACCTGGTCGACGCCGCATCGGATCCCGCTCACCAGGAACTCAAGATCCCCGTCCCGACCGGCCTGGTTGAGCCCGACGACCCGCTGCCCCCGGCTCTCCACCCGGGTGTAGATGTCACCGCCCCAGGTCAGCGCCGTACCCACGACGCCGGCGCAGCAGCAGATCACCAGTGCCACGCTGACCCCGAGCAGCAGCCAGAGTCGTCGTCGGCGTTCCGGACGCACCGGGTGCGGGTCCGCGTCGGGGTCGTCGAGCCAGGAGACCGACTGGCCCGGTGACCAGTCGTCCGGGGGCGGCTGCTCGGATCGCGGCTGGTCCGGAAACGACTCTTCGACATGCCACTGCTCGTCGGGCGGCGGGTCGGGCCGCGACTGGTCGGCGTACGACGGTGGTGGGTCGGGGTGGGGCAGTGGCGGGTCGCCGCCGATCGGTGGGGCCACCACGGGGGTGTCCGGGGTGGACCAGTCCGGCGGGGGGTCGGGCCGTGGGTCGGGTGGACCGGTGGCGGCTGCCGGTCCGTCGACCGGGGGAGGCGGAAGTGGCTCGTCGACCGTGGAGCCTCCCTCCGGATCCGGGGTCGGCTCGCTGGTGGGCGGGTCCGGGTCGACCGACCAACTCCACGGCTGTGCGTGCGGGCCAGGGGCGTCGTTTCCGGATTCGGGCCCCGGATCCGGTCGCGGGGTGGGCTCGGGACGGGGTTCGGGCGGCTCGTTCTCCGGTCGGTCGGACGTGGGCATCGCGGTCCCCCGATCACGCGAACACTTTGCCTGATTCTAGGCTTAGGTGCCTCTTTGTCCGTTCGAGATCGCCGTTTCTGACCCCGCCACAGCAGCCCATACTGCGGTTAGATGATCGGATGGACCTGGTGACCTTGGACGATGTCCGGGACGCGGCAACGCGGATCGCCGGCCGGGTCGTCCGTACCCCACTGCTCCCGGTCGGCTGGGATCGGGAGTTCTGGCTCAAGCCGGAAAGCCTCCAGCCGGTCGGTTCGTTCAAGCTGCGTGGTGCCACCAACGCGGTCGCGCGGCTCACGGATGCCGAGCGAACCCGGGGCGTGGTCACCCACTCCTCCGGAAACCACGGTCAGGCGCTGGCGTACGCGGCCCGCGACGCCGGGGCGCCCTGCACGGTGGTGATCCCGGAGGGGGCGCCGTCGATCAAGATCGAACAGGTACGGGCGCTCGGTGCCGAGGTGGTGCTCGTACCCGCGGCCGAACGTCTCGCCGCTGCCGAGCGGATCGTCGCCGAGCGGGGCCGCACCCTGATCCCGCCCTACGACGACCGGAACGTGATCGCTGGACAGGGCACGATCGGGTTGGAGATCGTTGAGGACCTGCCCGGGGTCGAGGTGGTGCTGGTGCCGGTGGGCGGCGGTGGTCTCTCCTCCGGTGTCGCCACCGCGATCAAGGCGCTCCCGTCACTGACCAGGGTCTACGGGGTCGAGCCCGCGTACGCGGCCGACGCGCGGGAGTCGCTGGAGAGCGGGAGACTCGTGGTCTGGGACCTGGCACGGACCCACCGCACGAGCGCCGACGGGCTGCGTACCAGCCTCTCCGAACTCACCCTGGCGCATCTGCGGGAGCGGCTCGACGGCATCCTCACGGTCACCGAGTCCGAGATCGCCGCCGCCACCGCTCAGCTGGTCCGGGGCGCCCGGCTGGTGGTCGAGCCGAGCGGCGCGGTGGCTGCCGCCGCCCGGCTGTTCCACCGGGACGAACTGCCGTCCGGACGTACCGTGGCGGTGGTGAGCGGCGGCAACGTCGACCCGGCCGTGCTCGCCGCCGCGGTGGCCGCCTGAGTGCTCTTCCACCCGGGCGACCACCGACGGTCAGCCGATGCCGATGCCGATGCCGATGCCGATGCCGATGCTGTAGCCGATGCCGACTGCTGTAGCCGTGCTACCTGGTGCCGCCTCCGCTGAACGTGTCGTCAGCCTCGGCGCCACTTCTGGTTCGCGCCCCCGCCGCAGGTCCAGGTCTGGAGCTTGGCGCCGTTCGCGGTGTTCCAGTCCCGTACGTCCACGCACTTGTTGGCCTGCGGGTTGACCAGGTCACCGGCGCCGGTGAGGACGAACTGCTGGGCCGCGTTGCCGCTACAGGTGGCGAGTTGGATGTTCGCCCCGTTGGCGGTCGAGCCCCACGCCACGTCCATGCACTTGCCCATCGCCCGGACCGTACCGTCGCCCGGGAAACTCCACCGCTGGGCATCGGTGCCGTTGCAGTCCCAGAGTTGGAGTTGGGCGCCGTCGATCGGGTTCGCGCCGGGGATGTCGACGCACTTGTTGCCGTACCCGATCAGTGGCCCGCCGGTGCCGGGGTTTCCGCCGCCACCGGTGTTCCAGGCCCAGACCCGGACGTAGTCGATCAGCATCTGCTGGGGGAACTGGGTGCTGCCGTCCGGGTAACCGGGCCAGTAGCCGCCGACCGCCACGTTCATGATCATGAAGAACGGGTGGTCGTAGACCCAACGATTGCCGCGCAGGTCGGCCGGGGTCTTGCGGGCGTACTGGATGCCGTCGACGTACCAGGTCACCGAGTCCGGTGCCCAGTCCACGGTGAAGGTGTGGAAGGCGTCCGCGAACGCCTGCCCGTTCGGCAGGGTGTAACTGCTGCTGATCGCGTTCCCGCCGGAGTAACCGGGACCGTGCAGGGTGCCCCAGACAGTGCTCGGCTCCCGGCCGATGTTCTCCAGGATGTCGATCTCGCCGTTGTCCGGCCACTGTGAACCGCCGAGCATCCAGAACGCGGGCCAGATGCCCTGCGTACGCGGAATCTTGATGCGGGCCTCGTAGCGACCGTACGTCTGGCTGAACCGGTCCGCGGTGAGCAACCGGGCCGAGGTGTACTGACAGGTGCCGTAGTGGCACTGGTAGTTCGCCGGGTTCTCGCGGCGAGCGGTGATCACCATGTTGCCGTTGCCGTCGTGCGCGGCGTTGCGCGTGGAGTTGGTGTAGTACTGCTGCTCGTTGTTGCCCCAGCCGCCGCCGCCGATGTCGAACTTCCACTTGTTGCCGTCCGGGCCGGTGCCCGCGGCTCCGTTGAACTCGTCGCTCCAGGTGAGTGCGCCCGGCGCCGCCTGGGCGGCGTCGGGCGCGGGAGCCGTCAGCAGGGTGGCCAGGCTCGCCCCGAGCAGGGCGAGGGCCAGGGCGATCCGTCGTGTACGCATGGACATACTTCTATAACAACTGATGGCTTTTTAACAAGGTTGTTAACTAATAACTGCGTCAATTCCGGCAATATTCGTGAGTTGCCGGGGCCCAGCGACAGGTTGCCGGGCCCCGGTGGTAGGCCTCCGGACGAGACGGCGAGCCGTCTCAGTGGGAAATACCGAAGCGGTCCAGCGTCCACGCCGTGATGAACGCCTCCTCGCGCCACGAGTCGTAGCGCCCGCTCGGCCCGCCGTGCCCAGCCCCCATCTCCGTCTTCAGCAGGTACGACCCCTCCGGTGCCACCGCCCGCAGCCGGGCGATCCACTTCGCCGGCTCGTGGTACAGCACGCGGGTGTCGTTCAGGCTGGTCACCGCGAGGATCGCCGGGTAGCTCACCGCCGCCACGTTCTCGTACGGGGTGTAAGACTTCATGTACGCGTACACCTCGGGGTCGGCCAGCGGGTTGCCCCACTCCTCCCACTCGGTCACGGTCAGCGGCAGCGACGGGTCGAGGATCGAGTTCAGCGCGTCGACGAACGGCACCTGCGCCACGATGCCGGCGAACGCCTCCGGTGCCAGGTTCGCCACCGCGCCCATCAGCAGGCCGCCTGCGGACGCGCCCCGGGCCACCAGCTTGTCGGCCGTGGTCCAGTCGGACTTGACCAGGTGCCGGGCCACCGCGACAAAGTCGGTGAAGGTGTTCTTCTTGGCCAGCATCTTGCCCTCGTCGTACCAGTGCCGGCCCAGCTCACCGCCGCCCCGGACGTGTGCGACCGCGAAGATGACGCCCCGGTCCAGCAGCGAGAGCCGGGGGATCGAGAACCACGGGTCCATGCTCGCCTCGTACGAGCCGTAGCCGTAGAGCACGCAGGGGGCCGAGCCGTCGCGGGGCGTACCGGCGCGGCAGACCAGCGAGATCGGCACCCGCGTGCCGTCGTCGGCCAACGCCCAGTCCCGGTGCTGCTCGTACGCGGCCGGGTCGAAGCCGCCCAGCACCGGCTTCTGCTTGCGCAGCACCATCGCCCGGGTCACCAGGTCGTAGTCGTAGACCGAGTCCGGGGTGACCAGGGAGGTGTAGCGCAACCGCACGGTGCTGGTCTGGTATTCCGGGTTGGAGTCCAGCCCGACGCTGTAGATCGGCTCCGGGAAGTCGATGTCGTACGAGTCCGTGCTGCCGGTGGTGAGCACCCGCAGCCCGGTCAAACCCTCGCTGCGCAGCGAGACCACCAGGTGGTTGGCGAACGCGTCCACCGACTCCAGTCGGGTGCCGGGCGTGTGTTCGATCAACGGCACCCAGTCGCCGGGGTTGTCCGCCGACGTGTACGCGAGCGCGAAGTCCTCGGCGCCGTCGTTGTGCAGAATCAGGAACCGGTGCCCGTGGTGCTCGATCGAGTACTCGACGCCCTGTCGGCGGGGTGCGACCACCGCCGGCTCGCCGGTCGGGTTGCTGGCCGGGATGACCCGTACCTCGCTGGTGACCTTGCTGTGCGACTCGACGACGATGAACTTCTCCGAGCGGGTCAGCTCCACACCGACCCAGAACCGCTCGTCGTCCTCCTGGTAGACCACGACGTCGTCAGCGGCAGCCCCGCCCACGGTGTGCCGCCACACCTGGTTCGGCCGCCATGCCTCGTCCACGGTCAGGTAGAACAGGGTCGAGCCGTCCCCGGACCAGGCGCTGCCGTAGAAGGTGTCGGGGACCTCGTCGGCGAGCACCTCCCCGGTGCGTAGGTCCTTCACCCGCAGCGTGAAGCGTTCGTCACCGGCGAAGTCGGTGGAGTACGCCAGCCAGTTCCCGTCCGGGCTCACGTCGAAGGTGCCGAGCGCGAAGAAGTCCTGGCCCTGCGCGAGGGCGTTGCCGTCGAGCAGGATCTCCTCGCCGTCGAGCGGGGCGCCGTCACCGGTGGCCGGTGGCTCGGTCTCGCCCTCGGCGACCGGGCGTCGGCAGTGGATGCCGTACTGCTGACCCTCGACGGTGCGGGTGTAGTACCAGTAGCCGCCCTTTCGGGCCGGCACCGAGAGGTCCGTCTCCTGGGTGCGGTCCTTGGTTTCGACGAAGAGCGTCTCCCGCAGCGTGGCCAGGGGTGCCGTCACGGCCTCGGTGTAGTCGTTCTCGGCGGTCAGGTAGGCGATCGTCGACGGTTCCTCCTTCGCGGCGAGCCACGCGTACTCGTCGATGACGGTGTCGCCGTGGTGGGTGCGCTCGCTCGGGACCCGGTTGGCGATGGGGGCGGCGGGTGTCTCAGTGCTCACGACGGCCACGTTACCGCCCCCGACGGCGCCGGACCGGCACTGACCGTTGGCAAAGATTAGAACATGTGTACGATAAGCGTCGTGGGGACATCGATGACAGCGGTGGAGCGGGCAGCTCGTGGGGGGATCGGCCAGCGACTGGCCGACATCTGTGGGGAACGGTTCGTCCGCCCGGCCGGCATGGCCGACGGGGTGGCCGGAAGGGCGGCGAACTGGGTGGCGGCGCCCGGCACCGCAGACGGGGTGAGTGCCGTGCTGCGGGTCGCCGCCGACCACGCGCTCTCGGTGGTGCCCCGCGGTGCCGGCACCAAAATGGACTGGGGTGCGCCACCGTCACGGGTGGACGTCGTGCTCGACACCGGTCGGTTGGCCGGAATCTGGCACCACGCCGTCGACGAGATGGTGGCCGAGGTCGGGGCCGGCACGCCGGTCCGCGCGGTGCAGGCCGCGCTGGCCCGGACCGGTACACGGCTCCCGCTCGACCTGCCGTCACCCGACGCGACCATCGGTGGCATGGTGGCCGCCGACGAGACCGGCCCGATGCGTCACCGGCATGGCTCGCCCGGCGACCGGCTCGTCGGAGTCAGTTACGTGGACGCGACCGGGGCGCTGCACCACGCCGGTGGCTGGGCGGCCGGCGAGACCACCGGCTACGACCTGGCCCGGCTGCTCTGCGGCTCCAACGGTGCACTCGGTGTGCTGGTCTCGGCGACGATGCGGCTCCAGACGACCCCGGCGACCCGGATCTGGGTGTCCCGCTCGGTCCGGTCTCCGCTGGAGGTGCACCAGCTCGTCCGGTCCATCCACGGCGCCTGGCTGAGCCCGGCGGCGATCGAGGTCGATCTGCCGAAGGAGGGCATCGGCGGCGGCCACCGCACCGGGCTGCCAGCCGCCGGCAGCCTCTCCGTCCTGCTGGAGGGCGGCCAGGCCGACGTCGGTGGGCGGGTGGCCCGTCTCGTCGAGCTGCTCGACGGTGACAGTCGGGTCGACACCAGGGCACCGGCCTGGTGGGGCCGCTACCCGTTCACGGCCGACGACGTCGCCGTACGTGTCGACGTACCCTCGACCGACCTGCACGCCGTGCTCTACGCGCTGGGCGACGCCGCCGGTACCCCGATCTCGGTCCGCGGCTCTGCCGGCCTCGGCGTGGTGTACGCCGCGCTGCCCGGCTACGTCGCCCCCGAGCAGATCGGATCGATCCTCTCGGTGGTGCGCCGCGTGCTGTCGGCTCGTAACGGTCGCTGCGTGGTGCTGTCGGCCCCGCCCCGGATCCGAGGGGAGATCGACTTCTGGGGCACCCTGCCCACTCTGCCGTTGCTGCGCCGGGTGAAGGAACGCTTCGACCCGGACCACCGATTCGCCCCGGGTCGCTACGTCGGGGGCCTCTGAGTCCGCCGCCGGCACCTGATTCCCCGCCGGCCCCTGTGCCGCTGACGCCTGGCGCCGCCCACCAGCAGGGCGCCAGGCGTCAGCCCTGTTGCGGGCGGCGCTGGTAGGCGCCGTACCACCAGATCTTGGCCAGCTCCTCACCGAACGCGTCGTCGCCGCTGCTGTCACCGGGGGTCGTCGCCACGTACTCGGATATGGCACGGTCGCCACCGATCACGATCACCTGGGCGGCGTACGACACGTGCAGGTCAGGGATCCGGTTGCCGTCCCGTTCGGAGGTCAACACCTGCACGGTGTGTTCGACGAACCGGCTGTGCCCGGCGATCCAGAAATCCCGCACCGTTGCGTCGTACGCGGCGACCTCGCTGATCGCGGCGAGCACGGCGGCGTATTCCCGGTAGACCCGCACGATCCGCTGGAAGACGTCGATCAGGACGTCCAGCCCGTCGGAGGGCTTCCAGTCGATGCCGGTGTCGTAGCCGATGGTCCGCATCTCGTGGGCCAACCGCACGAGCAGCTCACTCTTGTCCCGGAAGTGCGTGTAGAAGGTCGACCGGGCGACACCCGCCTCGGCGGCGATCCGCTGCACGCCGAGTTCGGTGAAACTCGCCCCGCCGGCCAGCAGCCGTTCGGTCGCGGCGAGGATCTGGGCTTCGACCGAGGCACGGCGGCCGGGATCAGTCGCGCGTCGGGTGATCGATGGCATTGCCGCAGTCTAAATCGGCTGCTCGGGGCGGACTCTCCATGGCGTGCCCGCCGCCGAGGCGACCGAGGTGGTGGCCCGCACCCGGCGCGGCCAGGGCTCAGACCGGGACCGCCTCAGACCGGGACCGCATCGTTGCGTAGCACGAGGATGGCGATGTCGTCGCGGGGGGTCTCACCCGAGAACCCGATCGCGGTGGAGCGGAGCCGGGCGGCGACCACGTCGGCGGAGTAGCCGGCCAACGGCGCGGCCGCGTCCCGGAGCCGGTCGAGGCCGAACAGTTCCCGGCCGCGCCGCCGCTCGGTCACCCCGTCGGTGTAGAAGATCAGCGCGTCGCCCGGAGCCATCGGCACGGTCATCGCCGGGGTGGCGATCGAGTCGAGGAGTCCGAGTGCGGTCCCACCGGTGCCGACGAAGGAGGTACGGCCGTTGCCGCGTACCAGGACCGGGCGGTCGTGCCCGGCCAGGTGCAGTTCGACCGCGAGCCGACCGTCGTGGTCCTGTTCCACCGCCGCCAGGGCGAGCGTGCAGTAGCGTCCGCCGCCCCGCTCCACCAGCGTCTCGTTGAGCCGGGCCAGCGCCTCGGGCAGCGGTTTGCCGTCCCCGACCAGCACCCGGATCACGTCCCGGACCAGCCCGGTCACCGCCGCAGCCTGCACGCCCTTGCCGGAGACGTCGCCGACCACCACCAGCCACCGGCCGTCCGGCAGCGGCAGTACGTCGTAGAAGTCGCCGCCCACGTCGGCATCGTCGCCGGTCGGTACGTACTCGGCGGCGAAGCCGATGCCGTCGACGACCGGCAGGACCGGTGGCAGCAGCGACTGTTGCAGGGTGTGCGCCACCCGGCGCCGCTCGGCGTGGATGCGTGCGTTCTCGATCGCCAGTGCCGCCCGCCGGGCCACGTCCTCCAGCACCGCGACCTCGTCCGGGTCGTGCCGGTGGCGGAGGTGGCGGCCGACCGCGAGGGTGCCGAGCCGCTGCCCCCGGGCGACCAGTGGGACGGCGAAGCCGTCCATCGGGCCGCCGATCGGCACCTGGGATCCGCTGCGGGACGCCTCCCGCAGCCGGGCCTGGACCGAGTCCGCACCCTCGTCGTTGAGCACCTTGTGCAGCTCGGGCAGGACCGCCTCGTCGGCGTGGCTGGCCGCGGCGAGCTTGAGCCGCCCCCACTCGTCGGTGGTGTGCACCGCGCACCACTGCCCCAGGCGGGGTACGACCAGTTGCGGGATCAGCGCCATGGTCAGCTCGACGTCCAGCGACTGGGCCAGCAGTTCGCTCGCCTCCGCCAGGAAGGTCAGCCAGCTCTGTCGACGTACGTCGGCCCGACGGAGTCGGTCGTTCTCCAGGTGCAACGAGAGGCGCTCGGCCATCAGCGCGGCGAGCGGCTGGGCGTAACCCGACGGCGCCGCGTCGAGCTCCAGTTCTCCGCTGTACGGCCGGTGCACGGCGAGCGGCACCCGGAGCAGGTCGTCGCCGAGGCGGGGTTGCCGGCCGTAACGGGCCAGCACCTGGGATCCGTTGCCGTCGCCCCGGTCCAGCCGGACGGTGCCGCCGGCCGCCCCGACCATCTCGCCGACCCGGGCCAGCAGGGCGCCGGCAAAGTCGGGCAGCGGGTCGTCCGCGTACGAGTCGGGGGCGATCTGCATCAGCGCGCTGAGCGCGCCGGCGCTCGGCGCGGGGACGGTGACCTGACCGGCCGCAGGTGACGTCTGGGTGCCCTGTGGCGACGCGGTGCCGGTGGGTGTCGGGGCCTTGCGGTCCAGCCGGAACCAGACGCCCTTGCCGGTGGGGAGGTGGGTGGTTCCCCAGCGGCTGGCGAAGTGGTCGACGAGGAGGAGGCCCCGCCCTCGTTCCGACACCTCAGAAATATCTGTCAGGTCGTTTTTCGGCCGGGCGGTCACCTTTTCGATCGGTCCGACGGCGAAGTCGGAGACCGTGACGGTCAGTCCGCTCTCGTCCGCGACGACCTCGATGTCCAATTCTGTCCCGGCGTGTTCCACTGCATTGGTGGACAACTCGGTAGTCAGCAGTAGTGCCTCGTTGAGCAGCTCGTCCAGCTTCGCCTCGGCCAGAACCGACCGCACGATGGCCCGCGCCGCGGCCGGCGTGCGCCGGTCGGCGGGAAGCCTTACCCGCCGGACGCGCTCGTCCGTCCGGTCACTGAACGGCCCCCCGATTTCCGCTGACACTGTTTCATCCTCCACTGACAGGCTCCCGGTGCCAAGCCTGGCGGCACGCCGCCGCAGGTCAGCGCGGGCTGGTATCGACGCTGTCGGAGCACAATGATGGGGGTGCTGCCATGGCACGGGGCCGGTCAGACGCCCTGTCCCCCCTCCGGCGAACTGAGCGAGGAAGTATGACCACGGCGAAACAATTGCCCGTCGCGGACCCGTCGACCTCGGATGACGCGGTCCTGCTCGGCGAACTCGCCGAGGCGCTGCGGCGGGTTCGCCGTGGTGATCTCAAGGTACGGCTGCCGCGCCGCGCGGGGGTTGCGGGCGAGGTCGCGGACGCCTTCAACGAGGTGGTCTCCCTTCAAGAGCGGCAGAATCTCGACCTGAGGCGGGTCAGCCGGATCGTCGGCCGGGACGGCCGGCTCACCGAGCGGCTCGACGAGGAGGGCTTCGACGGGGCCTGGGCCGACGGGCAACGGGCGGTCAACTCGCTCATCGACGACCTGACCAATCCGACCACCGAGATCGCCCGGGTCATCGTGGCGGTCGCCGACGGTGACCTGTCCCAGCACATGGCGCTGGAGATGGACGGTCGCCCGCTGCGTGGTGAGTTCCTCCGGATCGGCCGCACCGTGAACACCATGGTCGACCAGCTCTCGTCCTTCTCGAACGAGGTGACCCGGGTGGCCCGCGAGGTGGGCACCGAGGGTGAGCTGGGCGGCCAGGCCGACGTACGCGGGGTCGCCGGGACCTGGAAGGACCTCACCGAGTCGGTCAACACCATGGCCTCGAACCTGACGTATCAGGTGCGATCGATCTCACAGGTTGCTACGGCAGTGGCGCGTGGCGACCTGTCGCAGAAGATCACCGTGTCGGCGAAGGGTGAGGTGGCCGAGCTGGCCCACACCTTCAACTCGCTCACCGACACGCTGAGGCTCTTCGCCGAGCAGGTGACCCGGGTGGCCCGTGAGGTGGGCACCGAGGGCAAGCTCGGCGGCCAGGCCGAGGTGCCGAACGTCGCCGGAACCTGGAAGGACCTGACCGACAGCGTCAACTCGATGGCGTCGAACCTGACCTCGCAGGTCCGCAACATCGCCCAGGTGTCGACTGCGGTGGCCCGGGGCGACCTCAGTCAGAAGATCACTGTGGCCGCGCAGGGCGAGATCCTGGAGCTGAAGGACACCGTCAACACGATGGTGGACCAGTTGTCGTCGTTCGCCGACGAGGTGACCCGGGTGGCCCGTGAGGTGGGCATCGAGGGCAAGCTCGGTGGTCAGGCCCAGGTACGCGGCGTCTCCGGCACCTGGCGGGACCTGACCGAGAACGTGAACCAGCTCGCCGGCAACCTGACCTCGCAGGTCCGCAACATCTCCCAGGTCTCCACCGCCGTCGCGAAGGGTGACCTGTCGCAGAAGATCACTGTTGATGCCCGGGGTGAGATCCTGGAGTTGAAGTCGACGGTGAACACGATGGTGGACCAGTTGTCGTCGTTCGCCGACGAGGTGACCCGGGTAGCCCGTGAGGTGGGGACCGAGGGCAAGCTCGGTGGTCAGGCCCAGGTGAAGGGCGTCTCGGGGACCTGGCGGGACCTGACCGACAACGTGAACTCGATGGCGTCGAACCTGACCTCCCAGGTGCGGAACATCGCCTCGGTGACCACCGCGGTGGCGAAGGGTGACCTGTCGCAGAAGATCACTGTTGATGCCCGGGGTGAGATCCTGGAGTTGAAGTCGACGGTGAACACGATGGTGGACCAGTTGTCGTCGTTCGCGGACGAGGTGACCCGGGTGGCCCGTGAGGTGGGGACCGAGGGCAAGCTCGGTGGTCAGGCCCAGGTACGCGGAGTCGCCGGCACCTGGCGGGACCTGACCGACAACGTGAACTCGATGGCGTCGAACCTGACCTCCCAGGTCCGCAACATCGCCCAGGTCTCCACGGCGGTCGCCCGGGGTGACCTGTCGCAGAAGATCACCGTTGATGCCCGGGGTGAGATCCTGGAGTTGAAGTCGACGGTGAACACGATGGTGGACCAGTTGTCGTCGTTCGCCGACGAGGTGACCCGGGTGGCCCGTGAGGTGGGGACCGAGGGCAAGCTCGGTGGTCAGGCCGAGGTGAAGGGCGTCTCGGGGACCTGGCGGGACCTGACCGACAACGTGAACTCGATGGCGTCGAACCTGACCTCCCAGGTGCGGAACATCGCCTCGGTGACCACCGCGGTCGCGCGGGGTGACCTGGGGCAGAAGATCACCGTTGACGCGCAGGGCGAGATCCTGGAGCTGAAGAACACCATCAACACGATGGTGGACCAGTTGTCGTCGTTCGCCGACGAGGTGACCCGGGTCGGCCGCGAGGTCGGTATCGAGGGCAAGCTCGGTGGTCAGGCGCAGGTGAAGGGGGTTTCCGGCACCTGGCGGGATCTGACCGAGAACGTGAACCAGCTCGCCTCCACGTTGACCACCCAGTTGCGCGCGATCGCGCAGGTGTCGACCTCGGTGACCCGGGGTGACCTGACCCAGCGGATCACGGTCGAGGCGCAGGGCGAGGTCGCCGAGCTGAAGGACAACATCAACCAGATGATCGTCACCCTCCGGGAGACCACCAAGAAGAACGCCGAGCAGGGTTGGCTTGACTCCAACCTGGCCCGGATCGGTGGCCTGCTCCAGGGGCAGCGGGATCTCGGTGAGGTCTGCCGGATGATCATGATGGAGGTCACTCCGCTGGTCGACGCGCAGCTCGGTGCGTTCTTCCTCGCCGACACCGAAGAGGCGGTGATGCGGCTGCGGCTGACCGCCTCGTACGGCTATGTCGCCCGGCACCACAACGTCACCTTCGGCCCCGGCGAGGGACTCGTCGGACAGGCGGCGCTCTCCCGCCGGACGATCCGGGTGGGCGTACCGGACGGGAAACTGACCGTACGCTCCGGGCTCGCCGCGACACCCCCGGCTGACCTGGTGGTGCTGCCGGTGCTCTTCGAGGGCGAACTGCTCGGCGTGATCGAGTTCGCCAGCGTCGCCGCCTTCTCCGAGCTGCACCTGACCTTCCTGGAGCGGCTGGTCACGACGATCGGCATCGCGGTCAACACCATCCAGGCCAACCGGCGTACGGAGGAGCTGCTGGCCCAGTCCCAGCGGCTGGCGCACGAGTTGCAGGAACAGTCGGCCGAACTCCAGCGCACCAACGCCGAACTGGAGGACAAGGCGCAGCTCCTCTCCGAGCAGAAGGGCAACATCGAGACCAAGAACCGGGAGATCGAGATGGCCCGGATCGGTCTGGAGGAGAAGGCGCAGCAGCTCACCCGCGCCTCGGCGTACAAGTCGGAGTTCCTCGCCAACATGAGCCACGAGCTGCGTACGCCGCTCAACTCGTTGCTGCTGCTGGCCCGGCTGCTGGCGGACAACTCGGAGCAGAACCTGACCGACAAGCAGACCGAGTTCGCCAGGACCATCCACAGTGCCGGCTCCGACCTGCTCCGGCTGATCGACGACATCCTGGATCTGTCCAAAATCGAGGCTGGCCGGATGGACGTCGAGCCGACCGAGGTGCGGTTCGACGAGATCCGAGCCTATGTCGAGCAGGCGTTCGCGCCGCAGGCCGAGGAGAAACACCTGGACTTCCAGGTACGCGTCTCCCGGGACCTGCCGGCCGCGGTGATCACCGACGCCCAGCGACTCCAGCAGATTCTGCGCAACCTGCTCTCGAACGCGGTCAAGTTCACCGACAACGGGGCGGTGACACTCCGGATCGCGCCGGCACAGGAGGGGACGTACTTCGACGTGCCGGCCCTGGCCACGGCCCGCCAGGTGGTCGCGTTCACCGTGATCGACACGGGTATCGGCATCTCCGACGACAAGCTCTCGTTGATCTTCGAGGCGTTCCAGCAGGCGGACGGAACCACCAGTCGCCGCTACGGCGGCACCGGTCTCGGGCTCTCGATCAGCCGGGACCTGGCCCGCCTGATCGGTGGCACGATCACCGTCTCGTCCGCACCCGGCCAGGGCTCGACCTTCACCCTGTTCGTACCGGACGTGCTGGCCCCGGACACGGTGGTCGCTCCGATGCCGTTGCCGGCCGCACCGGTCCGTAACGACCTGCCGCCGCTACTGCGTCCGACCGAGGTCGAACGGATGAACGCCCCGGTCACCCGCCAACTCGACGGCGCCACCGTACTGATCATCGACGACGACGTACGGAACGTCTTCGCGCTGACCAGCGCGTTGGAGCTGCACGGGATGACGGTGCTCTACTCGGACAACGGGGTGGACGGCGTACGGCTGCTCGCCGAACATCCCGAGGTCGATATTGTGTTGATGGATGCGATGATGCCGGATCAAGACGGTTACGAGACCACCCGGGCGATTCGTCGTAACCACCGATTCACTGACCTGCCGGTCGTCTTCCTGACCGCGAAGGCCATGCCGGGCGACCGTGAGTCGGCGCTCGGTGCCGGAGCCAGTGACTACATCACCAAGCCGGTCGACCTGGATGAGCTGATCGAACTGATGGCCTCCTGGGTCAACGGCGGCGGACGGGAGATGCCCAGTGAGTGAGCACGGCAGCGAAGCGGTAGTCCGATGAGCGAGGTGGCGAAGGCACTCCTGGTCGACGACCGGCGGGAGAACCTGCTGGCCCTGGAGGCGATCCTGCAGGGCCTGCCGGTGCACTCGGTGGCGGTCGAGAGCGGCGAGGCGGCACTCAAGCAGCTTCTCGTGGACGACTTCGCGGTGATCCTGCTCGACGCACAGATGCCGGACATGGACGGGTTCGAGACCGCCAGCCACATCAAACGGCGGGAGCGGACCCGGCACGTACCGATCATCTTCCTGACCGCTGCGGACCGTGACGCCCAGCTCGCGCTCCGGGGTTACGCCGTCGGTGCGGTCGACTACCTGACCAAGCCGTTCGACCCCTGGGTGCTACGGGCGAAGGTGTCGGTCTTCGTCGACCTCTGGACCAAGAACCGGCAGCTCGTGGCCCAGTCCGAGGTGGTACGAGAACGTAACGCCCAGTGGCGCAACCTCACCGACGCGGTGGACGAGGCGACCCGGCTGCTCCGCTCGGACGACACCGACGCCCGCGACCAGGCCGTCGAAATCCTCGAACACGCCCGCTGGGGCACCACCTCCTGACCGTTCGCCGCCCGGCGCCAGCGATCGCGGACGGCAACCGCCGCGACGGTGCAAGCCGCGTAGAGTCGCACTGTTCGCGGAGGAAAGGGATCTGGGCAGAATCGTGGGCAGTGGGCCGGCGTATCAGCGGGTCGCGGACGAGATCCGCGCAGCCATCCTCTCCGGCGAGTTGGCGCAGGGTGACCGGATGCCGTCGCTGCCGGAGTTGGCGGCCCAGTTCGGTGTGACCACGACCGTCGCGCACAGCGCGGTCAACGTGCTCCGTGGCGAGGGTCTGGTGGTGACCCGGCAGGGTGCGGGCGCCTTCATCCGTCGCTTTGAACGGATCCTCCGTAGTTCGCCGGGGAGGCTGTCCCGATCGCACTGGGGACAGGGTCTGGCCATCCAGGACCACGACACCGGCGTCCGGGCGCGGGTGTTGGACGTAGTCGTCAGTGAGGTGCCCGCCCCGGAATACGTGGCGGCCGCGTTGGGCGTCGACGTCGGTGACGCGGTGCTCAGCAGGTCCAGGCGGTTCGAGGTCGACGGACGTCCGGTCCAGTTGGCCACCTCCTACCTCCCGCTCGAACTGGTACGCGGAACGGCGATCACCTACACAGACACCGGGCCGGGTGGCGCGTACGCCCGACTTGCCGAGTTGGGCTTCGGGCCGGCGCGGTTCGTCGAACGTCTGACCGACCGGGCGCCCCACCCGGACGAGCGGGACCGGCTGGCCCTGTCCACGGCCGGCGCACGAGTCATCGAGATCACCCGGTACGCGTACACCGGGGCAGACCGTTGCGTAGAGGTGACCCGGATGGTGCTCGACGCCTCCGCCTACGAGTTGGAGTACAGCTTCCCGGCCTAACTCTTGCTCCCCGGTAACTCTTGCCAAGAGTTGGAAGTCTCTGCAAGAGTTGGTCCCATCGATATCTCCGTGGAGTGGGGGATGGCATGGACCTTCGTGAAAAGGTGTGCAGGCTCGCGGTCGACCTCGGTTATGAGATCGAAGATCGGGACCTGCTGGAACTGATCGCCGACGAACCGGAGGTCGTCGGCGAGGCGATCGGCGCGGTGGCGGCGATCGCGGCACACGAGTTCACGCTGAAGCTGCTCCGTCAGTCCCTCGACAAGTTGCGTGCGCAGTGGCCGGCATGGCAACTCGGCGATGGTCTCGGCGACCTCGCAGCACTACTTGTGCGGCTGGACGAGGCGTACGAGACCGTCACCGCTGATCTTCGCGACAGTCGGGCCGAGTTCCAGACCTCTATGCGTCACCTTGTCGGCAGTCCCGCCCGGCCGTGACCTTTGCAGGGTCGGGCTGCCGTCTGGGCTGTGGCGGATTCTTACCCTTCCAGGGGTAGTAATTCGCCACAGCTCGCCGCCCGAACTCCGGTCGGCCGCACCACGGACGGCCTCTCGATCACCACCGCGATCCCGTACGACGCCGATTTCAAGATCAGCCGTTGATGGAGTCTCGGTACGGGTCAGCTGTTGGCGGGCTCGTTGCGGATCATGAGAGCGGAGCGCAGGCCGGTGATGTCCAGCACCCGCAGCAGGAAGTCGCCCACGTTGGTCAACACCAGCAGGGTCTGCGCGTGACTCGCCTTGCGACTCAGTACGACCAGGGTGCCGAGCCCCTGCGAGTCACAGAAGGTGACACCGCCCAGATCCAGCACGACCCGCGGCGGCGCGTCGGAGAGCACCTCGTTCACGGCGGCGGAGAGCCGGCTCGCAGTGAGCATGTCGATCTCACCGGCGAGGTTCAGGATCACCTCGTCGCAGGTCCGCTGGACCGCTATGGTCAGCTCCGCTCGCTCCACCGGATCAGCGTATCGCGATCTAGGTGACTCGGCCGGTTTGAGGCATACCGCCGCGCTGCGGAGATCGCGTACCGCGCTGTGGAGATCGCGTACACCGGGGCGCGGGCGGGGTGACGGACGTGAGCCGGGTAACCCCACCAGGGGTGGTTACCGCGCTGACCGGTGGCGCTGACAGAATGGCGGCACCGTGACCGATACGCACTCCGCCGGCACCGGCCCGTACCCGGCCGACGCCCCGGCATCCGAAGCCCTGTTCGACCGCGCCCGAGCCATCGTGCCGGGCGGGGTCAACTCCCCCGTACGCGCGTTCCGGGCGGTCGGGGGGACGCCCCGCTTCATGGTCCGTGGCTCCGGCCCGTGGCTCTTCGACGCCGACGGCCGACGCTACGTCGACCTGGTCTGCTCCTGGGGTCCGTTGATCGCCGGGCACGCCCACCCCGAGGTGGTCGCCGCGGTCCAGGCCGCCGCCGCCCTCGGCACCAGCTTCGGTACGCCCACGCCGGGCGAGATCGAGCTGGCCACGGAGATCGTCGCGCGCACCCCGGTCGAGCAGGTACGACTGGTCAACTCCGGGACCGAGGCGACCATGTCGGCGATCCGGCTGGCCCGGGGCTTCACCGGCCGCTCGAAGATCGTCAAGTTCGCCGGTTGCTACCACGGACACGTGGACGCGCTGCTCGCGTCGGCCGGCTCCGGCGTGGCCACCCTGGGCCTGCCCGACTCGCCGGGAGTCACCGGAGCGGCGGCTGGCGAGACCATCGTGCTGCCGTACAACGACGTGACCGCGGTCGAGGCCGTGTTCGCCGCCGAGGGCGAGCACATCGCCGCGATCATCACCGAGGCGGCGCCGGGCAACATGGGCGTGGTCGCCCCCCGCGACGGCTTCAACGCCCGCCTGGCCAGCATCGCCCACGCGTACGGCGCGCTGCTGGTGGTGGACGAGGTCATGACCGGGTTCCGGGTCTCGAAGGGCGGCTGGGCCGGGCACGAACCGGTCGACGCCGACCTGTTCACCTACGGCAAGGTGATGGGCGGTGGCCTGCCGGCGGCGGCGTTCGGCGGCCGGGCCGAGATCATGTCGCGGTTGGCGCCGGCCGGCCCGGTCTACCAGGCCGGCACGCTCTCCGGTAACCCGCTCGCCTGTGCCGCCGGGCTGGCCACTCTCCGGCTCGCCGATGACGCGCTCTACCAGCGGCTGGATACCACCGCCAACACCGTCGGCAAGCTGGCCGGCGAGGCGCTGGCCGCCGTCGGGGTGCCGCACCAGCTCTCGTACGCGGGCAACATGTTCTCGATCTTCTTCACCGAGAACGACGTGGTCGACTTCGACTCCGCCCGTACCCAGGACGTGGCCGCGTTCCGGGCGTTCTTCCACGCGATGCTGGCCCACGGCGTGTACCTGCCGCCCAGCGCGTTCGAGTCGTGGTTCGTGTCGGCGGCGTTGGATGACGCCGCACTGGAGCAGTACGCGGCAGCACTGCCCGCGGCGGCGGCAGCAGCCGCAGCGGCCAGTCACGGGGGGTAGTCGAGTGAGCAAGACGGTCGTCCACGTGCTCCGGCACGGCGAGGTGTACAACCCGGACAAGATTCTCTACGGTCGGTTGCCCGGATTCCGCCTCTCCGAGTTGGGTGTCCAGATGGCCAAGGCGGCAGCGCAGTCGCTCGCCGACCGGGACCTGGCGTACGTGGTGGCCAGTCCACTGGAGCGGGCGCAGCAGACCGCCGAACCGATCGCCGCCCAGTTCGGGCTCCCGGTCGCGGTCGACGACCGGCTGATCGAGAGCGCCAACTGGTTCGAGGGCAAGCGGGTGTCGCCGGGCGACGGATCGTTCAGCGACCCGCGTAACTGGTGGGTGCTGCGCGACCCGGTCACCCCGTCCTGGGGCGAGGCGTACCGGGTCATCGCCGAGCGGATGTTCGCCGCCGTACACGCCGCCCGGGTCGCCGCCGAGGGGCGCGAAGCCGTCTGCGTCTCACACCAGCTACCGATCTGGACGCTGCGCCGGTACGTCGAGCGCAAGCGGCTCTGGCACGACCCGCGCAAGCGTCAGTGCGGGCTGGCCAGCCTCACCTCGTTCCACTTCGAGGACGCCAAAATCGTCGGCATCGGCTACTCCGAGCCGGCCGCACACCTGGTGGCCATGTCGCCGACCGCGCGGACAGCCAAGGGGGCTTGACGATGAGGCTGTCGCCGCGGGTCTGGGTGGGCGCCGTGCTCTCCGCCGTCGCGGTGGTGGCGCTCGCCGGCTGCTCCGGCGGTAGCTGGGAGGAGAAGTGCTCGACCAACGCCGACCAGGCGATCGAGTGCGCCCCGGCAGACCGGGCACCCGCACCCAAGGTCAGCGGTGAACTACTCGACGGCGGCCAGTACGACCTCACCCAGGATCGTGGCCAGGTCGTCGTGGTCAACTTCTGGGGCTCCTGGTGCCCGCCCTGCCGGGCCGAGGCGGACGACCTCGAAAGCACCTTCGCGGCCACCCGGGACCAGGGCGTCCGGTTCATCGGCGTGAACGTCCAGGACGGCCGGGACAAGGCGAAGGCGTTCGAGCAGAGCCTCGGGGTGACCTATCCGAGCCTCTTCGACCCGGGCAACCGGGTGGCGCTCAACTTCGAGATCCCGCCGAACAGCACCCCGGCGACGATCGTGCTCGACCGCGACGGCAAGATCGCGGCGGTTTTCCGCAAGCCCGTACTCCAGTCGATGCTGCAACCGGTGGTGGCCCGCGTCGCCGCCGAGAAGCCGGCGACCGGCGGTGCCGTGCCCACCCCCACCTTCTCGCCCGACACCGGATCCCCGTCGGCCGGATCCCCGTCGGCCGGATCCCCGTCGGCCGGATCCCCGTCTCCGGTGGCCCGCTGATGGGCGACTCGTTCAAGACCGTCGCCGAGAGCGGGCCGCTGGTACTGGCGTTCTTCGCGGCGGCCCTCGCCGGCCTGGTGAGCTTCCTGTCGCCGTGCATCCTGCCGCTCGTCCCCGGCTACCTCTCGTACGTCACCGGCCTGGCCGGCGCCGACCTCGACGCCTCCCGGGTAAGGAAGGGCCCCCTGTTATCGGATTCCGTTGTAGAAGGGGCCCTTCCTAACGTCGAAGGCGGTGCAACGGGCAGCGGCGGTGCACCGGCCAGCGGGGGTGCGGTGGCGGTGGAGGTCGCGGAAGCGACCCCGAGCGTTCGTGCGGTCAAGGGTCGGGTGCTCGCCGGCACACTGCTCTTCATCACCGGCTTCACCGTCGTGTACGTGCTCAGCGCGATCCTCGCGGCCAGCGCGGGACAGTTGCTCGCCACGCACCGCCGGGCACTGGAGATCGGCATCGGGGCGCTGATCATCCTGCTCGGGCTCGCCTTCCTCGGCCTGGTGCCCGGTCTGCAACGCGAGTTCCGGATCCAGCGGCTGCCGACGGCCGGGCTGATCGGCGCACCGGTCTTCGGTGCCGTCTTCGCCCTCTCCTGGCTGCCCTGCTCCGGGCCGACCCTCGGGGCGGTGCTCGGGCTCGCCGCCGTCAGCGGACAGACCGATCGGGCCGCGCTGCTGGCGGTCGCGTACTGCCTCGGACTCGGGCTGCCGTTCGTGATCTTCGGGCTCGCCTTCCGGCGGCTGCTCGGCGTCTTCAAGGCGATCCGGCGTAACAGTCTCTGGGTCACCCGGATCGGCGGGGCTCTGCTGGTCGTGGTCGGGCTCGCCCTGGTCAGCGGCGGATGGCTCGACTTCGTGATCTGGTTGCAGACCACGTTCGGTGTGGGTGAGGTCAGCATCTGATGTCCAGCGTCGAGGAACGTACCGGGACCAACGCGGGGGGCAAGGCCACGGCGGGCGCCGACGGTGGCCCGTCGACCGTACGACGCAGCAACCGGGCGATCGCTCTGCTGCGCAACTCGTGGCGGCAACTGACCAGCATGCGTACGGCGCTGATCCTGCTCTTCCTGCTCGCCGTCGCGGCCATCCCCGGCTCGGTGTTCCCCCAGCGCAATATCAATCCGGAGAAGGTCAACGAGTACTTCAGGGCTCACCCCGACCTGGCCCCGGTGCTCGACCGGCTCGGCGGCTTCAGTGTCTTCTCCTCGATCTGGTTCTCCGCGATCTACCTGCTCCTCTTCACCTCACTCGTGGGCTGCATCGCCCCCCGGATGCGCGACCACGTTCGGACACTGCGTTCCGTACCGCCGTCCGGTCCGAAGCGGTTGGACCGGCTGCCGCAGCACGCGGTCCTGACCGACCTCGACGAAGCCGGGCGTCAGGCCGTCACCGAGGCGGGCGGTGAGCTGCCGGCGATCGCGTCGGTGCTGCGCAAGCGCCGCTGGCGGGTGGTGGTGCACGGCAACACCGTCGCGGCCGAGAAGGGGTACGTGAAGGAGAGCGGCAACCTGCTCTTCCACATCTCGATGCTGGCCATGCTGCTCGGGGTGGCGATCGGTTCCTGGTACGGCTGGCACGGCAACCGGCTGCTCGTCGCCGGTAAGGACTTCTCCTTCTGCAGCACCCTGGACCAGTTCAGCGAAACCGGTCTCGGCCCCCGGGTACACGCCACCGACCTGCCCCGGTTCTGCCTGCAACTGACCGACTTCAAGGCCCGGTTCCTGCCGTCCGGGCAGCCGGAGTCGTTCAGTGCCTCGGTTCTGGTCGACGAGAACGGTGGGGCGCAGCGCCAGGCCGACTTCTCGGTCAACTCGCCGCTGCGCCTGCACGGGGCGAGCGTCTACCTGCTCGGCCACGGCTACGCCCCGGTGATCCGCTACACCGACCGTAACGGCAGGTCGCAGACGCTCACGTCGCCGTTCCTGAGCAACGACGGCAACCTGACCAGCGAGGGTGTGGCGACGTTTCCGGACGTCAACCTCGACCCGGCGACCGGGAAGCGGGATCCGTCGCTCCAGGTCGCGTTCGAGGGCATCTACCTGCCGACCGCCCCGGAGCAGCCTCCGTTCGTCCGCTCGCAGTTTCCGGAGGAGCGGAACCCGGCGCTGATGCTGATCCCGTACCGGGGCAACCTCGGCATGGACGCCGGCCTGCCGGGCTCGGTCTACAGCCTGAACCAGAAGCTGATCAGCGACGGCAAGCTGACCCAGGTGGGGGACGCGAAGCTGCTCCGTCCGAACGAGAAGTGGACCCTCGACGACGGTACGACGGTCGAGTTCCTCGGCACCCAGCAGTACATCACGCTCTCCGTCCGGTACGCCCCCGCCTCGACGTTGATGCTGGTCAGCTCGGCGACGCTGCTGATCGGACTGATGTTCTCGCTGTTTGGGCGGCGGCGGCGGGTCTGGTTCCGGGTGACGCCGGCCGACCCGGACGATGAGTCCACGACGCGCGGTAGTAGTTTGATCGAGGCTGGTGGGTTGCCGCGCACCGACTATGCCGGGTTCGCCGACGAGTTCAACCAACTCGTCGCCGCGGTGAAACGCGGTGCCGGGGGCCGAGAAGGGACCGAGTAGATGGCCGCACTCTCCGACCAGCTCCTGGTGTTCACGATCCTGGGCTACCTGATCGCGATGATCAGCCACGCCGCGTCGTACGCCTTCGACGGTGGGGCGGTCGCCCGGGTGGTCCGCCCGGCCCGTCAACTTGTCTCGGTGGGCTCGGCGGAGAGCACCGACGCTCCCACCGGATCGACGCCGGCCGGGCCGGCCCGGCCGAGGTCGACCGGAAGGGCGGCGATCGCCGCCCGGGTCGCCCTGGTGGCCACCATGATCGCCACCGCGCTGCACTTCGGAGCGGTGGTCACCCGGGGCGTGGCGGCCGACCGCCTGCCCTGGGGCAACATGTACGAGTTCGTGCTCTCGGTGACCTTCGTCGGCGCCGCCGGCTGGCTTTACCTGGTCTTCCGGTGGCCGGCCGTACGCCAGTTGGGGCTCCTCCTGACGTTGGTGATGGTGGTGTTGCTCGGCATCGCCGGGCTGGTGCTCTACACCTCGGTGGTGCCGTTGGTGCCGGCGCTGAACTCGTACTGGTTCGACATCCACGTGACGACGATCAGCTTCTCGTCCGGGATCCTGCTGCTCGCCTTTGTGCCCGCCGCGATGTACCTGATGCGGGCCGGGTACGAGGACGGCAAGCGGAGTTTCCCGTACGTCCTGGCCCGTCGGTCGCCGAGTGCCGCCACCCTGGAGCGGCTGACCTTCGGCCTGAACGCGTTCGCCTTTCCGATCTTCACCTTCGCGGTGATCGCTGGAGCGGTCTGGGCCGAGGCGGCCTGGGGTCGGGCCTGGGGCTGGGACCCGAAGGAGACCTGGGCGTTCATCTCGTGGGTGGTCTACGCCGGTTACCTGCACGCACGGGCGACGCCGAGCGTGCGGCGCAACGTGGTCGCCTGGATCTCGATCCTCGGCTTCCTGACCATGCTGATGAACCTCTTCGGGGTGAACTTCTTCTTCACCGGCCTGCACTCGTACGCCGGGGTCAACTGAGCCTCGCGGCTGGACTCATGCCGCAAGACTTAGAAGTACATCGGCCGGAAGGCGACCGACCTACAGCACCCGCTGACCGTGCTGGAAGATGCTGGCCTGCTCGTACGTGACCCGGACCCGCTGCGGAGCGGGAGGAGTTCGTACCGGATCACCGAACCGCTGGTCACCTTCTACGAGGCGGTGACGAAGCCGGCCTGGACGGCGTTGGAGCAGCGCCGGGGGGCAGACGTCTGGCGAGGGGCGCAACGGCGGTTCACCGTCGCGGTGCTGGGCCCGCGCTTCGAGGAGATGGTTCGCCAGTGGGCGGGCCGGTTCGCCGGGCCGGAAACGCTCGGCGGGCTCGCCGCGCAGGTCGGCTCGGCAACCATGACCGATCCGGCGACCCGTACCAGCCACGAGTTGGACCTGGTCGCACTCGGTGAGCAGCCGCTCGGTGGTGCGCCCCGCTCGGTGCTCGCGATCGGCGAGGTCAAGTGGGGCCGGACGCTGGGGCAGCTGGACGTTGACCGGC
Source organism: Micromonospora sp. NPDC050417 (assembly GCF_044458865.1). Lineage (NCBI taxonomy): Bacteria > Bacillati > Actinomycetota > Actinomycetes > Micromonosporales > Micromonosporaceae > Micromonospora > Micromonospora sp. NPDC050417. Next base: position 49,572 of record NZ_JBITIH010000005.1, on the reverse strand, counting down.
TGGATCGGGTACGCGACCTGTTGCGGCGACGACCAGGGGTGGACGCCGAGCGGTCCCGCTTGCTGCTCTCCAGTGCGGCCGGGTTCACCGAGCAGTTGCTGGCCACGTCGGCCGGTCGGCCGGACGTGCTTCTTGTCGACCTGGAGCGGTTGTACGGCGGCGACTGACCGGAGCACCGCCGTGACGCAAGCGACCGACCAGGCCGAGTAGATCTAGCTGTTGACAAGATGTGCCGTCGGCACCAATCTTGACACTGACAAGCCGTGTTCGACTCGCCCCCGGGAGCCTGCTGTGACACCGGAAACCCGCACCACCGCCGCCATCCTGCTCATCACGGTCGGCACCATCGCCTTCGGCGGATTGTCGTTGCTGATGAACCTGGTCCGGCGCATACCCGGTTACCTGGACAACCCGGTACGCCGCGCGCTCTGGACCGCCGGCCACGCCCACGCCGGAGTGCTCGTACTCCTGGCCCTGGTCGCTCTCCTCTACCTCGACCAGGCGGACTGTTCGGACGGACTCAAGACACTGGTCCGGAGCCTATTCGTCGCCGCCCCGATCCTGATGCCACTCGGCTTCTTCCTCTCGGTCGTCCGTCCCTCGGACACCAAGCCGAACAAGCTGATCTGGCTGGTCGTGGTCGGTGGGGCCAGCCTGACCGCCGGCACACTGCTGCTCGGCATCGGTCTGCTCTGAACCAGGCGGGGCGCGGGCACCCCGGTTGAGTCGACCCGCCTGCCGGTGCGGGAGACTGGCGGGTATGGCCCGTGGTTTCCCGTACGCCGATCTCAAGGATTTTCTCGCCGCTCTGGAGAGCGCGGGCGAACTGCGCCGGGTGACCGTGCCGGTCGACCCGACGCTGGAGATCAGCGAGGTGGTGACCCGGACGGTACGGGCGAACGGGCCCGCACTGCTCTTCGAACGCCCCACCCGGGGCGAGATGCCGGTGGCGGTCAACCTCTTCGGCACCGAGCGCCGGATGGCGATGGCCCTCGGTGTGGAGCGCCTCGACGAGGTCGGTGACCGGATCGGGGCCCTGGTCAAGCCGGAACTGCCGGTCGGCTGGTCCGGTATCCGGGACGGCCTGGGCAAAGTGCTCCAGCTCAAGTCCGTCCCGCCGAAAAAGGTCAAGACCGCCCCCTGTCAGCAGGTCGTCTACCGGGGCGCGGACGTCGACCTGAACCGGCTGCCGGGCCTGCAGGTCTGGCCCGGCGACGGCGGGATCTTCCACAACTACGGACTGACCCACACCAAGCACCCGGAGACCGGCAAGCGCAACCTCGGCCTCTACCGATTGCAGCAGCACTCGCAGAACACCCTCGGCATGCACTGGCAGATCCACAAGGACTCCACCGCCCACCACGCCGTCGCCGAACGCCGGGGGGAGCGGCTGCCGGTCGCGATCGCCATCGGCAGCGACCCGGTGGTCAGCTACGCCGCCTCCGCCCCACTCCCCGGTGACATCGACGAATACCTCTTCGCGGGCTTCCTGCGCGGTGAGCGGGTCGAGATGGTCGACTGCCTGACCGTGCCGTTGCAGGTGCCGGCGAACGCGCAGATCGTGCTGGAGGGGTACATCGAGCCGGGCGAGCGGCTACCGGAGGGACCGTTCGGCGACCACACCGGCTTCTACACCCCGGTCGAACCGTTCCCGGTGATGCACGTCGAGGTGATGACCACCCAGCGCGACCCGATCTACCACTCGATCGTCACCTCGCAGCCGCCGCAGGAGGACCACGGGCTGGGCAAGGCCACCGAGCGGATCTTCCTGCCCCTGCTCAAGTTGATGATCCCGGACATCGTCGACTACGACATGCCCGCCGCCGGGGTGTTCCACAACTGTGTGATCGTCTCGATCCGTAAGCGCTACCCGAAGCACGCCCAGAAGGTGATGAGCGCGATCTGGGGTGCGCACCTGCTCTCACTGGCCAAGCTGATCGTGGTGGTCGACGAGGACTGCGACGTGCACGACTACTCCGAGGTCGCGTTCCGCGCCTTCGGCAACGTCGACTACTCGCACGACCTGCTCGTCACCCAGGGACCGGTGGATCACCTCGACCACTCGTCGTACCAGCAGTTCTGGGGCGGTAAGGCGGGCGTCGACGCGACCCGGAAGCTCCCCACCGAGGGCTACACCCGAGGCTGGCCGGAGGAGATGACCATGTCGCCCGAGATCCGGGCACTGGTCGACAAGCGCTGGAAGGAGTACGGAATATGAGGCGGGCACAGTGAGCGCTGCCACCACCACCGTCGCCGAGCGGCCAGGGCGGGTGAAGTCCTTCCTGAAGCTGGTCGCGATCGAGCACTCGGTCTTCGCGCTCCCGTTCGCGTTCCTCTCCGCGCTGGCCGCGATGTTCGCCGACGGCGGTCGGGTGCGCTGGCTCGACCTGCTGCTGATCACCATCGCCATGGTCGGCGCCCGTACCTTCGCCATGGCGGCGAACCGGATCATCGACCGGCGGATCGACGCGCGCAATCCGCGTACGGCCGGTCGGGAACTGGTCACCGGGGCGGTGAGTGTCCGGACGGCCTGGATCGGCGCGATCGTCGCCGTGATCGTCTTCCTCGGCGTCGCCGCCGCGCTCAACCCGCTCTGTTTCGCGCTCGCCCCACTCGCCGTCGTCCCGCTGGTCGTCTACCCGTACGGCAAGCGGTTCACCGACTGGCCGCACGCGATCCTGGCGGTCGCCCAGGCGGTCGGCCCGGTCGGCGCCTGGCTCGCGGTGACCGGCAGCTTCTCCGGTTCCGGTCCGGCCTGGCTGCTCGGTGCGGCGGTCGGCCTCTGGATCGGCGGCTTCGACCTGATCTACGCCTGCCAGGACGCCGAGATCGACCGTGAGATCGGGGTACGCAGCGTTCCCGCCCGGTACGGCAAGTCGTTCGCGCTGCGCCTGTCGAGCGTGACGCACGTGGTGACGTTCGCGCTCTTCGGCTGGTTCGGTGTGCTGATCGGCCTGGGCTGGCTCTTCTGGATCGGGCTGGCCCTGACCGCGGTGGCCTTCGTGTACCAGCACCTGGTGGTGACGCCGACCGATCTGTCCCGGGTCAACCGGGCGTTCTTCACCGCGAACGGGTTCGTCGGGATCGCGCTCTTCTTCTTCGCCCTGTTGGACCTGGTGTTTCGGCTCCACCTGCGGGCCTGAGCGGCGGCCCGGGGGCGCTACCGGAGGTCTGGTGGCGCGGCGGGAGGCACCGAGACGGTCCGCCCGCCGCTCTGCCGGTAGCGGCTGCTCTCCAGCGACCAGTCGATGGTGCCGCGTACGGAGTACGCCACCCCGTCCAGGTAGTCGTCGAGGGCCTCGTCGATGCCCGGCCCGAAGGACGGTACGGCCGCCCGCAGCGCGGCGAAGCCGTCCATTGTCCGCTGCCAGCGGCGGGCTACCGCCCGTACCGCCGCGTGTTCCGGTAGCCCCTCGGCTCGGGCGACCGCGAGCACCAGGTTGTGCCCGCCGGCGGTGGCGGTGTCCCGGGCGAGTGAGAGCACGTCGTTGAACCAGGAGAGCAGGTCGTTTCCGGTGGCGGCGTACGCGCGTACGGCCGGGTGGTGGTAGACCGCGTCGGGCAGTGGTCGCCCGGTGGCGAACTCGATCAACGTGTACGAGACGTACGCGGCCGAGGTGGCGCGGCGCAGTTCCAGGTACTCGGGCACGGTCGGTTGCCGGCCGACCGCCTTGTTGTCCGCCTCGACCAACACCCCGTCGAGGTGGTGGGCGACCGCGTCCACGAACCGGTCCCGGGCGGCCGGGGAGAGTCGTCGGGAAGGCACCCGCCACGCGTCGGCGAGCTGCCACCGCAGTGGTCCGGTGAAGCCCGGGTGGCGGCTGCGGGGGCCGTTGCGGAGCATCCGCAGGATGCCGCCGCGCAGACCTCGGACGTAACCGGGGTCGGGACCGGCGGTGCCGTCGCAGGCGTCGTCGAGGAGGAAGAACCAGGTGAAGAGTGCGCTGAGGGTCCGTAGGTCGGCGGGGGAGGCGGTCGGGTAGAGGCGTCCGGCGTAGCGGGCGAAGCCGTGGCGGTGTAGCCGGGCGGCGGCGTGGTCGTCCAGGGGCAGTCCGGACCGCCGGAGCCAGCCGGGTAGCCAATCCTGGATAGAGTCCGCATGAGGCGAGATCCGCGATGGAATGGGACAATCAAACTCAATCGACCAGGGTGCCTCGCCGTCCATGCCGTCGCCTCCCCAAACGACCGGTGCCGGGCCTGTCGGAAAGCATGGCATTTCCGCAGCGCTTCGGCGGCCCCCGGCGCTACTCATTCCCGTCCGGTTCGATGCGAACCCGCCCTGCTCGGTCGGCCTGCCCTGCGCCCGGAGTGCCCCCGGTGCCACGGCCGCCGTCCGGACCGGGCAGGCTGGGTGCATGCGCAGGCCGTGGGTGGTGGGGGTTTCCGGAGCATCGGGTACGCCGTACGCGGCTGCTGTCATCAACGGGCTGCTCGACGCCGGGGCGGCGGTCGACCTGGTGGTCTCCCGGGCGGCCCGGCTGACCATCCTCGACGAGACCGGCTCCGCGTTCCGTGACGCCCATTGGCGTGACGACCTGAGCGCCTGGCTGGGGCGGGACCTCGCCGCGGCGGACCTGGCCCACTGGCCGGCCGGGGACCTGGCCGCCGGCCCGAGCAGTGGGTCGTATCCGGTGCGCGGAATGGCGGTGGTTCCGGCCAGCACGGCAGCCTGTGCCGGGATCGCCATCGGGCTCTCCAAGGACCTGCTGCAACGCGCGGCCGAGGTGAACCTGAAGGAGCGCCGACCGGTGGTCGTGGTGCCCCGGGAGACCCCGGTCACCCGCAGCCACCTGGAGCATCTGATCGCGTTGCACGACGCCGGGGCGGTGGTCCTGCCCGCGAGCCCCGGCTTCTACGGTGCGGGTGCGTCGGCCACGGCACGACAGCTCGTCGACTTCGTCGCCGGCAAGGTCCTCGACGCGCTCGGTGTTCCGCACTCGCTGTTCCGGCGCTGGGCCGGCGAACTCGGTGCCGGCCGTGATGACCAGGGATCGGTCGACTGACGTCTGAATCAGAACGTCACGGCCCTACCTGGGATGTTGAGGGCTTGGGATGGTGAGGGAATCGGGCCGGTCCCCGGCCCGATCCTCAGGTGGTACTCGCTGGTTGGTTCTCAGTGCAGGCCGACGTTGCCGGCACTGGCTGGGCCAGTTCCGGTCGGCGTTGCCGGACCGGCGTTGCGCGGCCGGTTGGCGATGTTGTCGTCGACCTCGTCGAGCATGCCCTCGCCCTCAAGCAGGGCACGCACCTCCGACTCGCGGAACCGCCGGTGCCCGCCTGGCGTCCGGATACTGCCGATCCGTCCGGCCGCAGCCCATCGGGTGACGGTCTTGGGGTCGACGCGGAACAGCGCAGCTACCTCGCCCGGCGTCAGCAGACGATCTCCAGTGTCCACAGCCCCCTCCTCGCGTCCACGAAGTCCCCGGACTGGTAAGACCGCCCCCGGGACAAAAGTGCCTGCCAGAGCCTTCGGTGGGGACGTACGGCAATTACAGCACCGCCAGAGTGTCGTGTCCGGCGAACGCGAAAACGCCCTGAGTGGGAAGTTAGCTCTGCCGATATGTGGTTTTTACGTGCTTTGAGCGTGGCCCACCGCCTACCGGTCGTTACACGTCCCATCCACCGGGATAGTGTCTACAGTCCGTGGACGCTATAGACCTGGTGCTCGTCAATCTCCTGCAGGCCAACGCTCGTCTCTCCTACGCCGAGCTGGCCCGGCAGGTCGGTCTCTCCGCGCCCGCCGTACACGAGCGGGTCGGCAAGCTGGAGGCGAGCGGAGCCATCCGCGGCTATCGGGCCGACGTCGAACCGGAGGCGATCGGGCTCGGCGTGACCGCACTGATCGGCATCGTGCAGGACTCCGGCGGCGACACCGACGACGTGCTCTCCGCGCTCCGCGACATGCCCGAGATCGAATCGTGCTACTTCATGGCCGGCGTCGAGTCGTTCCTCCTCAAGGCCAGGGTCGGCACGATCGCCGAGTTGGAGCAGTTGATCGTACGGCTCAACCGGACCGCGGGCGTCGCCTCGACCCGGACCGGGATCGCCCTCTCCACGAAGTGGGAGAACCGGCCGCAGCCGACGACCGCGGAAGCCCCGAACCGCCCGGCCTGAACCCGTCCCCCGGCTCAGGTTCCCGGTTCGGCGCCTCCCCGGATCACCGTCCCGGCTCAGCGACGTACCTCGGTCCCGACCCGCTCGGCCAGGCCGGGATAGTCGACCACGTACCCGTCCTGGTCGAGCCGCAGCTCCGCCTCGAAGCCGTCGTCCAGAAAACGTACGTTGCCGCCCTCCAACACCGTGTAGACCTGCTCCGAGGGGACCACGACCAGGCTCGGCACCAGCACCCAGGCGACCGTGAGCCGGTGCACGGCGCCCGGCGTCGCGGTGCGCAGACCGAGCCGGCGTACCGGCAGGGTGTTGAACAGCGGTGCACCGCCGAGGTCGACGTCGAGCGCGTCAGCCAGCCGGTGCGGCTCCTCGATCCCGGGAATGCCGGCCGGTGGCTTTCCGGCGGCGGCCAGCGCGGCGTCGAGGTCGCCCTGTTCGGCGGTGCTGGCCCGCCACCGCCCGGCGGCCCGTTCCAGCCGGATGCTGCGCAGCCAGCCCGCACCTTCGACGCTGACCTCCAGACGTACCGTCGCCCAGGTCTCGTCGGTGGTCACCTCGTACCGACAGGTGTAGGGGAGCGGGTCGACCGCCAGCGCAACGCCCCGGGCGAGCAGCCCGCGCCGGTCGTCGAGAAGCACATGGTCGGCGCCGGGCAGGTCGGTACGGTTCCAGAGCAACGATCTCGGCATCATCGGCATAGCCGGGACGTTACCGCCGGAAAGCGCTCACGGCCGGCCACGATGCCAGCACCGACGACAAAAACGGCGGGCGGACGACGTGGTCGAGCCACGTCGCCCGCCCGCCGCCAAGGTCGGTCAGGCCAGCTGGAGATCAGTGGGTACGGGTGGGACGGCGGCTGCCGAACGGGCGGTCGCCACCGGTACGCGGACGCTCGCCCTGGGCCTCGCTCGGCCGGTCGTGCCGAGGCGTGCTCTCGTGCCGGAACCCGCCCCGACGATCGTCCGAGCGCCATTCCCCACCGCTGCGCCACTCGCCGGCCGGACGGGTGCCGGCGGTCCGCTCGCCCTGCGGGCGGTCACCGAAGCGACGTTCGCCCTGCGGCCGGTCGCCGTAACGGCGTTCGCCCTGCGGCCGGTCGCCGAAGCGGCGTTCGCCCTGGGGGCGGTCACCGTAACGGCGTTCGCCCTGGGGGCGGTCACCGTAACGGCGTTCGCCCTGCGGCCGGTCACCGTAACGGCGGTCACCGCGCGGGCGGTCGCTGTAGCGTTCCGGCTCGGCCACCACCGGCACGCCACTCGGCGCCTGGGCGCCGGTCAGCTCGGCCAGTACCGCGTCGCCGGGGCGTACCCGGGTCTGAGCCGGCTCGACGCCCGCCTTCTCCAGCATCGCCAGCGTGGTCCGGCGCTGCTTCGGCAGGACCAGGGTCGCCACCGCACCGGACTCACCGGCCCGAGCGGTACGACCGGCCCGGTGCAGGTAGTCCTTCGGGTCCTTCGGCGGGTCGACGTGCACCACGAGGGAGACACCGTCAACGTGAATGCCCCGGGCGGCCACGTCGGTGGCGACCAGGACACTCGTCCGGCCTTCCTTGAACTCGGCCAGCGTGCGGGTCCGTACCCGTTGGGTCTTGCCGCCGTGCAGCGCGCCGGCCCGGACACCGACCGCGGCGAGCTGCTCGACCAGCCGGTCCACCCCCATCTGGGTACGGGCGAACATCATCGTGCGGCCCTGGCGGGCCGCGATCGACGCGGCGATCGCGAACTTGTCGTGCGGCGGGATCAGCAGCAGGTGGTGGTCCATGGTGGACACCGCGGCGGTCGCCGGTGCGGTCGAGTGCGTCACCGGGTCGTGCATGAAGCGCCGGACCAGCGCGTCGACGTCACCGTCGAGGGTGGCCGAGAAGAGCAGCCGCTGCGCGTTGACGGGCGTCTTCGAGAGCAGCTCGGTGACCTCGGGCAGGAAGCCCATGTCGGCCATCTGGTCCGCCTCGTCGAGCACCGTGATCTCGATTTCGTCGAGCTTGCAGACACCGCGCGAGATCAGGTCGCCGAGCCGACCCGGGGTCGCCACGATGATCTCCACGCCGCGCCGTAGCGCGTCGATCTGCCGGTCGTACGGCACCCCGCCGACGGCGGTCTTCAGGAACACGCCGAGCGACTTGCCGAGCGGCATGAGCGCGTCGTTGACCTGCATCGCCAGCTCGCGGGTCGGGACCAGGATCAGCGCCCGGGGGTGCAGCGGCCGGGCCCGGCCACCGTTGGCCACCCGGGCCAGTACGGGCAGGCCGAAGGCGAGCGTCTTGCCGGAGCCGGTCTGGCCACGGCCGAGTACGTCCCGGCCGGCCAGCGCGTCAGGAACGGTCGCCTGCTGGATCTCGAACGGGGTGCTGATGCCCTCGCGGGCGAGCGCCCGGACGAGCTGGTGCGGCAGACCGAGCGCGGCGAAGTCGCGTACGGGTGCCGGTGCGGCCTCGGCGACCGGCTCGGGCTCCTCGGCCAGAGCGGGCTCTTCGGTCTGCGTGACCTCGGCGGGCTGAACGGGTGCCCCCGCCTGGGCTGCGGGTTCGATCTGCTCCGTCGAATCGATCTGCGCGGTCGGGGCCGTGGTTGCGTTCGGGGCCTCTGCGGGGTCGACCGGGGAGTCGAAGACGGACGGGAACGTGCTGGGATCAGCGAAGGGCGTCAAGAAAAACCTCTCAAGCGGGGCACATCTTCGCGAATGGCCCACTGCGGCAAACGCCCGCCGCTGAATCGCCCGCAAGATCGCCCAGGGGCGCGCTTTGTGCGCGCCAGGTCAGTAATCGCGTCAAGTGTACGGCTTCTTGGTGGTCCTAGCATCGACCGACCCCGGCCAGTGGGCAGGGTCACCCCGACCACCGGGCCCTCTCACGGGCGCCGTGGCCGGGGTGCGCGAAGGAACGGTGCGCCGGATCAGCCGCCGAGCAGGCCGCCGAACAGGTTGTTGAACGCGTCACCGGTCCCGAAGACCACGAGCAGACCGATCGCGACGAGTACGGTCAGTCCGGCGACCAACACCCCGATCATCTTCGCCGTGCCGCTGTTGCTGGTGGGCGTGTCCGCCCAGCCCTGCGCCAGGATGTGCCCGGTGAGCGAACCGGTGTTCTCCACCGGGTTCCCGGTCCGGATCGGCACCGTCAGGTCCGCATGGTTCCCGGTCCGAATCGGGATCGTCAGGTCTGCCGCGTTCCCCGTTCGGATTGGCACCGTCAGGTCTGCCGCGTTCCCCGTTCGGATTGGCACCGTCAGGTCGGCCGCGTTCCCCGTCCGGATCGGCACCGTCAGGTCTGCCGCTGAACCATCATCTGCGCCGTGGACGGTCCCCTGGCCGGGCTTCTCGACCGCCGTCCGGGAATTGCCCGTCGAAAGTCGGATCGGTTGCGTGGTGAGGGCGGACGTCGAGGTGTTGATCGGCTGAGTGGTGAGGGCGGGATCGGTCGCGTCTACCGGCCGGGTGGGCGCGTCCGACGCAGTGCTGATCCGCTGGGTCGCCACCGCGTCCGGAGCCGCCGGGATGCCGGTCGAGGTGGAAGGCGACGGCACGCGGCTCGCCGGTGGCGGGGGGAACGGCGGTACCGGGGCCGGCACCGGCGGGCCGGGCGGCGCTGGCGGAGCAGGCGGGACCGGACCCGGTCCGGGCGGCGGGGGAGTCGGTCGGGGCGGGTGAGGACCGGGGGCCGGTGGAGCGGGCACCGGTACGGGCGGAGTCGGCTTCGGCGCCGGCGGAACCGGGAATGGGGTCGGCGCCGGTCCGGGGCCGGGTGGCTTCGGCGGTTCCGGCTTCGGCGGGCGGGCCGGCTCGGGCGGCTGCACCGGATCCGGCGGCTGCGGCGGCACGGCCGGACGCGGGTCGGGGTCCAGGATCGGGACCGACCCGCTGCTCTGACCGGCCCGGTAGACCGTGGGCTGGACGCCCGAGGTGGACGCACCACCCGCTCGGCCCTCGGCCGGCGCCGTGTCGACTCCGGAGCCTTTCGTGCCGGAGCGGACACCTGCTTCGCCCGCCTCCCCGGAGCGCTGCGTCGGGATCAGGTAGCCGATCGTCGGCTTGCCCCAGGGGCGGTCGGTGGACCTCGGTGGAACGTCCTCGCCCGAAACGAGGTCGGTCGTGGCGTCGTCGGTCGAGTCGGCGTTGGTCGTGGCGTCGTCGGTCGAGACGGCGTCGTCGACCGGCTCCGGTCCGTCGTCTGATTCGGGAACCGTCTTCGGTGCGCTCTCCGCCATCGTCGCCTCCGCCCAGAGCGGGCCGTCCGGAGGTGGCGGAGGCGCCTCGTATGCCTCCTGCAGCTCATCGTCGGCGGCCTCCGGCACGACGGTGCCCAACGGCGGCACCTTCGTCACGTCGTCCGCCGCCTCCGGTGGCGTCGTGGTCAAGGTTCCGGTATTGGAACTGGCCAGCCCGACGGCTGGCGGTGCCTGCTCTTCGCCCATTGTTGCCTCCCGCGCCCGCACCCGGACCGGTGGCGCCGGACCGGGAGTGCCCTCGATCCTCACCGTGCCACATCCGGGCACGGGCGGACAGTCGGAGCCCGTTGTCCGGCCGAGCGGTCCGCGCGCCACAGACGCGGCCCGCTCGATTCGGCGGCGGTCAGGTGCCGCTCGGCGTCCCGCTGTTCGAGGCCGACGGCGACGGCGTGGAGCCGGTGGTCGGGTTCGGTGTCGGTGAGGGCGTCGCGTCCGGCGTCGTATCCGGCGTCGTCGGCGGTGTGCCCGGTGTCGTCGGCGTACCCGTACTGGGGGTGGGGTCGGGTGACCCGGTCGTGGGCTCCGGCGTCGGTGTGGGGGTCGTCGGCTCCGGAGTCGGAGTCGGAGTGGTCGGCCTCGGGGTCGGCGTGGTGGTCGTCGGCCTCGGGGTCGGCGTGGTGGCCGTGGGCGTCGGCGTGGGCCGGGTGCTCGTCGGCGTCGGGGTGGGCGTCGTGGTCGGCGCCGGCACGGCCCCGTAGATCCGGGTCGCGGCATAGAAGCGCGACCACCAGACGGTCGAGACCTTCACCACGTCGCCCGAGTTCGGGGCGTGCACCATCTTGCCGCCGCCGATGTACATGCCGACGTGGTGCACCGTCGTCCAACTGCTGCCGGAGGCGAAGAAGATCAGGTCTCCGGGGAGCAGCGAGTAGCGGTCCACCGCCCGGGCTCTGGTCGCGTAGTACTGGTCCTTCGCCACCCGGGGGAGCTGGTATCCGGCGCTTCGGTACGCCGCCCACATCAGGCCGGAGCAGTCGAACTCGTCCGGTCCTTCGGCCGCCCAGACGTACGGGTCCCCCCGCTGCGCCAGCGCGTACTGCACCGCCTGGAGAGCTCTCGGGTCGGCAACCATTCCGGCGACGCTGTCGCTGTTGAGAGAACCGGGGCTGAGCTGCTGCTCGGCGGCCTCCCGGGCGCGCTCGATCGCGGCGAGCTGGTCCGCGTTGTCCCGCTTCAACTTCAGCAGGTCGGCTTCGAGCTGCTTGAAGGTGGTTTCCTTCGTGGTGAAGAGCGTGGTCGCGGCAGTGACCCGGGCGTCGGCGGCGAGTTGTCCCTCGCGTGCCGTCTGCTCGGCCGCTCGGGCACGAGTGAGTTCACGGGCGGGAGCGATGCTGTCCGTGCCGGCCGGCGCGCCCTTCTGGAGGCGGCTCAGCGCCCCCAGCCCTTCCAGGTCGGAGCCGAGCGCGCCCGGCGGCAGACCGGCGGCTTCCTTGAACGCCTCGGCGGCGGCGACGTCAGCCGCCTGCTGTGCCGCGAGCAACTGCTCGCGCGCCGAGCGCCACTCGGTCTCGGCGGTCACCAGCAGGCCGGCTGCGGTGTCCCGATCCTGGCGTAGCTGGAGCAGTTCGTCGCCGAGAAGGGCGAGCTGGGTCTCCTTGGCCTGGATCTGGGTGGCGAGCGGGCCGCTCAGCAGCGGCGGCAGCGGGGTGGTGGGACCGGTGCCACCGGTCGGCGCGGTGGCGCCGGGCAGCAGCAGGGAACCGACCACCGCCGGCCGCGAGCCGGTGTCCGGCACGGTGGTGGGCAGGGCCGGATCGGCGTAGACCGGGGTGGCGAAGGCGAACGCGACCACTCCGCTGAGCAGTGCGGACCAGGCCAGCGGCCTGAGCACCGGGCTGATCAGCGGTCGGCGGTGTCGTCCCCGTCGGTTGCCCGTCTTCTGTGCCATTCCGCTCCCTATCCAGCAATCGAGGGCCCGGTCTTGTACCGCCCCGGTGCCCTCGTGTCCGGCGATGTGCCCGGCGTCCCACTTTTGTCTACCGCACCGCGCCCAGGAAGTCGATCGGGGCGGGGGTAACAAGAGCCTGAGAGTCTGATGACGGCCGCCTGAGTGTCGGATGGCCGGCGGGGGTCCGGTGAACTACATCGCTGTGGCAGTGGCCGTCCGGACGTTCCCGGGTGGGCCACGTACGCTCGACCCTGGATCGTAGGGAAGGACGGGCCCGCCATGGATGCCGGACGCAAGCGTGAGCTGGAAGAAAAGGTCTACGCCGGGGAGCGGCTGAGCCGGCAGGATGGCGAGGACCTCTACGACAGCGACGACCTGGCTTGGTTGGGGCGGCTGGCCCACCACCGCCGGACCGAGACCAACGGCGACCGGGTGATGTTCAACGTCAACCGTCACCTGAACCTGACCAACGTGTGCAGCGCCTCCTGTGCGTACTGCTCCTTCCAGCGCAAGCCGGGCGAGAAGGACGCGTACACGATGCGGATCGAGGAAGCCGTCCGCAAGGCCAAGGAGATGCAGGACGAGCAGCTCACCGAGCTGCACATCGTCAACGGTCTGCACCCGACGCTGCCCTGGCGTTACTACCCGAAGGTGCTGCGCGAGCTGAAGGCCGCGTTGCCGACGGTGAAGCTGAAGGCGTTCACCGCCACCGAGGTGCAGTGGTTCGAGAAGATCAGCGGGCTGCCGGCGGACGAGATCCTGGACGAGCTGATCGACGCCGGGCTGGAGTCACTCACCGGTGGCGGTGCGGAGATTTTCGACTGGGAGGTCCGGCAGCACATCGTGGACCACGCCTGCCACTGGGAGGACTGGTCGCGGATCCACCGGCTGGCGCACTCGAAGGGGCTCAAGACCCCGTCGACGATGCTCTACGGCCACATCGAGGAGCCCCGGCACCGGGTCGACCACGTACTGCGGCTGCGCGAGTTGCAGGACGAGACCGGCGGCTTCACCGTCTTCATCCCGCTGCGTTACCAGCACGACTTCGTCGACTCGGCGGACGGCAAGATTCGTAACCGGATCCAGGCCAAGACCACGATGGCGTCCCCGGCCGAGTCGCTCAAGACCTTCGCGGTCTCCCGTCTGCTCTTCGACAACGTGCCGCACGTGAAGTGCTTCTGGGTGATGCACGGGCTGTCGGTCGCCCAGCTCTCGCTGAACTTCGGCGTGGACGACCTGGACGGTTCGGTGGTCGAATACAAGATCACCCACGACGCCGACTCGTACGGCACACCGAACACCATGCACCGCGAGGACCTGCTGAACCTGATCTGGGACGCCGGGTTCCAGCCGGTCGAGCGGGACACCCGCTACAACGTGGTACGCGAGTACGACGTCCCGCCGACCCTGGCGCAGCGCCGGGCGGAGCCGCAGCAGGTCTGGGCCTGACCCCGGGCGGGGTTGCCTGCTCTTAACCTGCCCCATGTCCGGCGTGCGTGTTGGCGTGCGTGCCACGCCACTGGTCGTCAGTAGCTTCCATTCACCGTGATGATTGATGCTGCCGAGCGTGGTCGAGTCGAGACCGGACGCCGGATCAAGAGGCTCCGCCGTCCACTGGCCGGCGGTCTGACCGCACTGGTGGCCGCCGTCGTGGCCGCCCTGCCGGCGTACGCGGGCGCTGCGCCGGTGCCCGGTCCGAGCAGTTCCGGATCGGTAGACATCACGGTGGAGATCGGACCTCGCCCGCCCACACCGACCGGGTCGGGCAGTCCGACCCCTTCGCCCACTCCGACCGGCTCGACCAGTCCCACTCCGACCGGCTCAACCAGTCCCACGCCGACCGGGTCGACCAGTCCCAGCCCGACCGGCTCGACCAGTCCGAGCACGTCCACCAGCCCGACCGGGTCCGCGACCCCCAGCACCTCCGGCAGCCCGGGGCCGTCGGCCAGTTCGACGAGCCCGGCACCGCTCGGCAACGGTTCCGGAGGCGTCCTGCCCCGAACCGGGATGCCGCTGATGGTGCTCCTCGGCGCCGCCGCCTTCCTGGTGGCGGTCGGGCTCAGCCTGCGGGCAGCCGCGGAGCGACGGACCGCCTGAGCGGATCCGGCCGGCGGTTCGGGACGGCGATCGGCCGCGCGCCCACCGTCCGCCCGTACGTGGCCGCGGTATCGCCGTCCGCGGTGCCCTCCACCCTCCGCTGTGGACGGCGAATGCCTGACCAACGGTCATCTGATCCGCGAACCGGACATCGATAGGTGTGATCGGCGCAATGGGTCAATGACCGAATCCGAGACGCTATCGATGCATTTACCTAGGTAACGATAAATGGAACTACTGCGCCTTATCTTGCCAATGCAAGGTACGCCCTATTTGATCACCCCGAGTGAACTGATGTTCACCCCGTGCATGTCTGGCGTGAGCATTTGGCTCTGCGCCCCGTCACGGAGCGTGCGGAGCCTGATCGCGGTGGTCGCCCCGACAGTGAGGCCCACGCATGCGCGTTCCGCGCTCGACGGGAGGAACTGGTGCAGCAGTCGCGTTTCGTCTTCCTATCCATGCCGGCGAAATCATGCGGCCAGGTGGACGAGGCTGCCGAGGAGGTGTTGTGGATGCTCGTCTCGCCCAACAATCGACAGTTGGGGCGCGGTGATGAGGGCTACGGGACGTACGCCGAGTGCCGCGCGGCGGTCGTACGCCTGCGGGACGAGCACCGTCGGGCCGACGCGATGGCCCTGGCCGACGAGTTGACCGGCCAGTGGGTGTGGCGGCTGGAACTCGACGGCGAGACGGTTGCTGTCTCCAGTCGGTCCTACCTGCGCGCCCGAGAGTGCAGCTACAACCTGGAGCGGTTCCTGGCCGCCGTACCACAGGCCGACGTGGTTGACGGGACTCGGGCGGTCCGCAAGGGACAACGGCTCGGCGGTGACGTGCGTACCGTGTTCAGGTCGTCCAGCCTGCGCCGGCCCTACGGCCCGGACAACGGAACCAGGGCGGCGATCTGATGGCGCCGCCCGCCGCCCGCACCACGTTGCCGCCGGCACCGAAGGATCCGCCGGACGTTGCTCGGCGTACCGTCGACCGGCCGGGCCCGGCGGACCTGGTCTTCCGCGCGGTGGCCCGGTCCGGTGGGCTGCTCGTGCTCGCCATCATGGCGCTGGTCGGCGTCTTCCTGGCCTACCGCGCACTGGACGCGATCGAATTCGCCGGCTGGTCGTTCCTGAGCGAGCAGCGGTGGGAGCCGGAGTCCGGCCGGTTCGGGATCGCCGCGGTGCTCGTCGGCACCCTGCTCATCGCCCTGGTCGCGATCGTCATCGCGGTGCCACTGGCGATCGGTGCCGCGCTGTACATCTCGGAGTACGCACCGCGCCGGATGAGACAGACCCTGGTGAGTCTGGTCGACCTGATGGCCGCGGTGCCGAGTGTGGTCTACGGCCTGTGGGGGCTCTTCCTGCTCCAGGGCAACGTGCTCGGGTTGTCCCGGTGGATCTCGACCTACTTCGGCTGGATCCCGCTGTTTCGGGTGGACGGGGTGGACCCGAGGGACCCGTTGGCCACCGACTCGGTCTACACCTCGTCCACCTTCATCGCCGGGATCGTGGTGGCGATGATGGTCGCGCCCATCATCTGCTCGATCATGCGTGAGGTCTTCGCCCAGGCACCGGCCGGCGAGCGGGAGGGCGCGTACGCGCTCGGGGCCACCAAGTGGGGAATGATCCGCTCGGTCGTACTGCCGTTCGGCAAGGGCGGCATGATCGGTGGGACGATGCTCGGCCTGGGCCGGGCGCTGGGCGAGACGATCGGCGTCTACCTCGTCATCTCCATGATCTTCGCGATCCAACCCAACATCGTGCAGAACGGCGGCAGTTCGGTGGCCGCGCTGATCGCGCTCCGCTACGGCGACGCGACGCCGATGGGCATCTCCGCGTTGATGGCCGCCGGACTCGCACTCTTCCTGATGACCCTGGTGGTCAACTTCATCGCTTCCAGCATCGTGGCGCGATCCAGGTCCGGCGCGGCGAGCGAGGCGTGAGGAGCGGTGATGACTAACAGGCAGCTCACCGAGACGGTACGCGACGAATTCGTACCGCAGGCCGTACACCTCGCCGACGAACTCCGTACCAGCCGCTCTCCGGACCCGGCTGCACCGGCGACGACCGTACCGGTTCGTGGCCCGGAGCCCGAGCGGCCCGAGGAACGGCGGACGACCGGCACCAGCCGGCGCAGTGACCGGTTCGCGGCGGCCGGTGCCGCCCTCGCCGCGCTCGCCTGCACCGTGATCGTGTTCACCCAGTTGGCTCCCTTCGACGGGCTGCTGGGCTTCGTCGTGTTCGCCTGGCTCTCGTTCGTCGGCATCTACGCCCTGCTGGTCAGCTTCGACGAGGACGGCCCGGCGGTCCGCGACCGGCTGGCCGCGGCGGTCGTGCACAGCCTCGGATTCCTGCTCCTGCTCGGCCTGGTCGTGGTGGTGCTCTTCACCCTGTTCCGGGGACGGGCGGCGCTGGTGCACCTCAACTTCTTCGTCCAGGACATGCGGCTGGCGGGCCCGCTGGAGCCGTTGAGCGTCGGCGGTATCTGGCACGCGATCGTCGGCACCCTGGAGCAGATCGGGATCGCACTGGCCATCACCGTGCCACTCGGTGTGCTCTGCGCGGTCTTCCTCGGCGAACTGCCGGGCGCGTTCAGCCGGTTCGTCCGTACGATCGTCGAGGCGATGACGGCGCTGCCCTCCATCGTCGCGGGCCTGTTCATCTACGCGACGGTCGTACTGATGATCGGGTTCGGCAAGTCCGGCTTCGCCGCGTCCCTGGCGATCACCGTGATGATGCTGCCGATCGTCATCCGGGCGTCCGATGTGGTGATCCGACTGGTGCCCGGCTCGCTGCGCGAGGCGTCGTTGGCGCTGGGAGCCTCCCAGTGGCGCACGGTCTGGCATGTGGTGCTGCCGACCGCGCGCTCGGGCCTGGCGACCGCGGTGATCCTCGGCACCGCTCGCGGTGTGGGTGAGACCTCGCCCGTGCTGCTGACCGCCGGGGTGAACGCGGGGATGAACGCCAACCCCTTCTCCGGCTGGCAGATCTCACTGCCGCTACAGACGTTCGAATTCGTCAAGTCGCCGCAGCCGACCATGATCGCGCGCGGGTTCGGCACCGCGGCCACCCTGATGGTGCTGGTGCTCGTGCTCTTCATCGTGGCCCGGACCATCGGGGGCCGGGGTCCCGGTCAACTCACCCGACGCCAGGCGCGGCGCCGCGTCGCCCAGTCGGAACGCGACAAGCGCCGCTTCCTGGAGCGGCAGTCGGCGACGGCGCCGCTCGCCACCGAGGAGACGACTCCCCCCGCCCTTCCGGACCGCCATCGCGACCCGGAAGTCGATCCCGCCGACCATCGCGAGGAACGAGATGTGTGAACGTACGAGTCTTCGGGTGTCCGCCGTCAGTCGGCGGCTGTTCCGTCTGGCCTCTGGGGTGCTGGCCCTCGGCCTGGTCGCCGCCACCGTGCTCGTCGGCGGGGCGGCCCACGCCGCCGCGCCCATCCTGGTGCCGATCAGCGGCGCTGGCTCGACCTGGAGCCAGAATGCGGTCGACGCCTGGCGGCGCAACGTCACCCAGTACAACATGACGATCAACTACGCCGGTACGGGTTCGACCGACGGGCGTAACCAGTTCAAGAACGGCACCGTCGACTTCGCCGTGTCCGAGATTCCGTACGGGATCGACGACCCGGCCACGCCGAACGCCGACGATGCCCCACCGAGCCGCAAGTTCGCGTACATGCCGATCGTCGCCGGTGGTACGTCCTTCATGTACAACCTGAAGATCGGTGGCCGGCAGGTGACGAACCTACGACTGTCCGGACCGGTGATTACCAAGATCTTCACCGGTGTGATCACCAACTGGAACCACCCGGAGATCAAGGCGGACAACCCAGGATTGGCCCTACCCAGCCGCAAGATCGTGCCGGTGGTCCGTTCGGATGGTTCGGGCACCACGGCCCAGTTCACGCTCTGGATGACCAAGGAGCACGGCGGCCTGTGGAACGACTACTGCCGGGCCGCCGGCCGGGCCACGCCGTGCGGGATCACCTCGTACTACCCGACCATTGCGGGTCGGGGCTTCGTCGCTCAGGCGCAGTCGGTCGGGGTCGCCGCTTACGTGGCGCAGGGGTTCGGCGAGGGAGCGATCACCTACGTCGAGTACTCGTACGCGTTGGAGAACCGGTTTCCGGTGGCGAAGGTGCTCAACCGCGCGGGTTACTACATCGAGCCAAAGGCGGCCAACGTCGCGGTCGGCCTGCTCGGCGCGAGGATCAACGGCGACCTCACCCAGAATCTCGACAACGTCTACCGCGGCACCGATGCCCGGACCTACCCGCTGTCGTCGTACTCCTACATGGTTCTGCCGATCAACGAGAGCGTCTTGGGCTTCACCAAGAACAAGGGTTACACCCTCGGCCGGTTCGCCTACTACTTCCTGTGTCAGGGCCAGCAACAGGCCGAGGTGCTCGGCTATTCGCCACTGCCGATCAACCTGGTCACCGCCGCTTTCGACCAGGTCGCGCGAATCGACGGGGTCGAGAAACAGGACATCAAAATCGAGAACTGCAACAATCCGACGTTCTCCCGGGACGGCACCAACACTCTGGCACGCAACGCGCCGCAGCCGCCGGGTTGCGACGCGAAGGCCAGCGGTACGCAGTGTGTGACCGGCACCGGCGGCGCGACCCAGGAGACCCGGAACAGCAACAATGCCGGCGGGAACAGCAACAGTCCCGCTGGTGGCGGCAACAATCCCGCGGCCGGCGGCAGCACGACCGGCGGGACCACGCCGACCGGAGCTGCCGCCACCGGCCCGGTCGCGGTGGACCCGGACACCGGCGAGTCTCTCGGTAACGGCGCTGGTGGGGGGAACGACGAGTTCGTGGTGGCCACCCCGGTCTCCCTGGACGGTCAGGGCGGCTGGGCGCTGCGGCACACAATGATGGTGCTGGCTGGGGTGTTGCTCGCCGGGCTGTTGCTCGCGCCGCCGCTGTTCACCCGCCGGCTGGCCGGCCGCAACGGGACCGACCACCGGAGCCCGCGATGACGGCGCTGATCCGGTGGCCGGGTCGCCGGCAGCTTCGGCGCTGGCGTCGGGCCCTGGCCCTGCTGGTGGTCGCACCGCTGGCCGGAGCCGCGTTGGTGGCGCCGCAGTACCCGGCCGGAGCGCAGCAGCTGTCCGGCGGGGTGGACGCGCCGACCGACTCGGCGGTGACCGTGAGCGGCCGGGCCGACGGCGTGTACGGCGACAACTTCTCCGCCCTCCGGGTGACGGTCTCCCAGACCAGGAACCTCACCAGCCAGGGCATCTCGATCAGTTGGACCGGCGGCAAGCCCACGGTGATGCGGGATGCCACCCAGATGGTCGCCAACTATCTGCAGATCATGCAGTGTTGGGGGCCCGACCCGGCGGCGGTCGACTTCCGGGAGACCTGTGTGCAGGGATTCGGTCGGCCCGGTGGGGCGGTCAACCGCATCCCCAAATTGCTGGTGCCCGATCCGCTGGAAACGGTCCTGTCGCCCGACGCCAAGATCATTCCGTTCCTGGCGGTGACCGGCGAACGGTCGTCGGACGGGTCGGAATGCGACGCGAGCTGCAACGTCGGCGCCCTGGTCTCCGACTACTTCCGGGCGGACAACACCAACGAGATCTACCAGGGATTCACCGCCGCCGACGGCACCGGCCGGGTCGTCTTCGAGGTGCAGAACGCGATCGCCCAGCCCTATCTGGGCTGCGGGGCACCCCAGTCGGGCCCAGGTGGTCGCGAGACGCCGAGGCCGTGCTCGCTGGTGGTGGTGCCGCGGGGCGATCACGACCTGGACGGGAGCCCCTTGTGCGGGACCTGTTCGCTGGTGGACAGCCCGTTGCAGGCATCGACCTTCCGGGACCGGATCGTCATTCCGTTGCAGTTCGAGTCGCTCGGCGGCGGCTGCGAACTGGGGGCCGAGGAGCGGCTCACCGTCGGCTCGGACCTGGTCGCCGACGCGGTCCGGTCCTGGCAGCCCGCGCTCTGTGCGGACGGTGGCGCGACCTTCGGCTACTCCGCCGCCAGCGACGAGGACGCGATACGGCAGGTGCTCAGCCCCGTGCCGGGCGCACCAGGCATGGGTTTCACCGCTGAACCCGCCGTACCGCTGCCGGGTGGGCCGGAAGTGCGGCACGCTCCGGTCGTGATCTCCGGGGCGGTGATCGCCTTCAACATCGACGCGGAGGTCGACGTCAACGCGCCCCCGGAGGTACTGAAGCTGAGGGCGACCGCGTTGCGTGAGCTGAAGCTGACGCCCCGGTTGGTGGCGAAGTTGCTCACCCAGTCGTACTCCTCGGACGTACCCGGTGGCTTCGTCAACGAACACGTCCGGAAGAACCCCCGCGATCTCTTCCAGGACCGGGAACTGCGGTCGCTGAATCCGGTGTTCGCACAGTTCTCCCAGGTCGCCGCGCTGCGTTCCGGGCTGATGGTCGCGCAGGGCAACTCGGCCGCGTACCGCGAGGTGTGGAAGTGGATCCTCGCTGATGCCACGGCGCGGAAGTGGCTGGCCGGTGAGCCGGACGAGTACGGGATGGTGGTCAACCACTTCTACCGGGATGTGCTCAACACCGGCGTGCCGCTCGACACCTTTCCCAAGGCCGACGCCACAGAGGTAGTCGGTGCGGGTGCTCCGGAGGACAAGCCCTTCGGCACCGGCCACCTCCGTCCCTACCTCGGCAGTATGGAGGAGGCGGCACTCCAGACGCGACGTGCCGACCCGAAGTCGAAGACGGTCTGGGACGCCACCAGGACACCGCCGGACTATGTCGCCGGTGGCGCTGCCCGGCCGGTCGGATTCCGAGGGGCTATGTCGATCACCGACGCCGCGTCGGCCGCTCGCTACGGCCTCTACGCGGCGAGCCTGATCAACCAGAACCAGGAGTTCGTGGCACCGACCCGGGACGGGATGCTGGCCGCGGTCGACGCCATGGTGCCCAGCGAGGCCGATGACGACGTCCTCATGATCGACCCGGCGAAGAAGGCACCCGGTGCCTATCCGCTCACGATGGTCAACTACGCCGCGGTCAATATCAGCAATCAGGATCAGGCAGCGCGCGATGACTACGCGCAATTCCTGCGATATGCCGCCGGGGCCGGTCAGACCGAGGGCGTCCGCCGGGGCGAACTGCCCCGGGGCTACCTTCCGTTGACCAACAAGCTGCGCCAGCAGACGATGCTGGCCGCGAACGCGATCGAACGCGGGCCGACCCCCAGTCCGACCCCGTCGGTCGAGCCGACGGAGCCGGAAACGACCACCCCCACCAGTGCGTCGACGACCCCGGCCGGCACCCCCAACTCCGGGCTACCACCGGTGACACCCGGCCCGACCCGTACCCCGGCGCCGGTGCCGCCGGCCACGGCGGTCAGCCAGACCACCCCGGGGGGACCGCTCGGACTGGTGGGCCGGTACGCGTTGGTCGCCGCGCTCGCGCTCGGACTCCTCGGCGGTGCCGCCGGCCCGGTGCTGCTCCGGCTCTCCGGGCGGCGCCGAGTCTGACCGTCCCTTGTTTCTGATGCGTTCCTTCATTGACGTGACGCTGCGTGATCAATCCTGTTCATTTGGCCTAAACGTTGGCGATAAGTAGCGCACGAAACGTTTGCGAAACAGCGGTATCGACGCCGGGGAACGTGGGAAAGACTTGGTCCCGGCTCATTGATTACCGGAAATGAGTCAACCGTTTTTGTCTCTCTCAGAAGGGGAGAACAAATGAAGGTAAGGGCTCTCGCGAGCACGATGGGCATCGGTGTGGCCGCCGCCCTCATGCTCACCGCCGTGGCCGTCCCGGCCTCGGCCGACCCGGCCCCGGCCAACGACTACCGCCTCCTTGCCGGTGTCGGGTCGGACACCACGCAGGACGTGCTGAACCACCTCGGCAAGGTGGTCGGCGGCGGCAGCACGATCGCCTCCTGGGACGCCCGGCCGCCGGCCGGCGCGACGACGACCATCAAGACCAAGGCGTCGGGCCCGAACGGGGACTGCACCCAGACCCGTCCGAACGGCTCGGGCGCTGGCCGGACCGCGCTGCGTAACGCGCAGAGCAGCACCAACGCCACGTACGACTGCGTCGACTTCGCCCGTTCGTCCAGCTACCCCAACGCGGTCCCGCAGACCACCGGTCTCTACACCTACATCCCGTTCGGGGTGGACGCGGTGACCGTGGCGGTCAACGAGAACAGTTTCCTTCCGTCGAACATCACCTCCGTCCAGGCCCAGCGGATCTACCAGTGCTTCGACGACGACATCGCCGGTGAGCCGGTCGTCCCGCTGCTGATCCAGTCGGGCTCGGGCACCCGGCAGTTCTGGCTGCAGAAGATGGGTGTCGCCGAGCAGGACATCGCCGCTGGCTTCTACCCGTGTCTGCAGGACCTGGGCAACACCGTCCAGGAGCACGACGGCAACGTCCTGGCCGGCCACGAGGAGTACCTGCTGCCGTTCTCGGTGGGTCAGTGGATCGCCCAGGGCAACGCCGGGCAGACGGTCGGTGGACACCAGATCGACATCGTCAACCGTCGGGGTCCGTCGAAGCTGCTTGAGATCGACGCCGTCGTCCCCCGCAACGTCGACGGCACCTTGAACATCAACTTCCCGATCCGCCGCGACGTGTACAACGTCGTACCCACCGCCGACCTGGTCACGGGCTCGCTGATCTCGAACACCTTCGCCGGCCCGACCTCGTCCGTCTGCAACGAGGACGACGTCATCAAGGCGTACGGCTTCGGTTTCCGTACCGGTTCCAGCTCGAACCTGCTGGAGCTGCCCTGTGGCTCGACCCTGCTGAAGGCCGACTCCTGATCATCGGGCCGGCTGCCTGAACGCGCACTACGAGCCGGGGACCGGACCGCACCCGCGACCGGTCCCCGGGTCGCCCATGACACCGCAGGTCCTCTGGCTTCGCACCCGCGAGAAAAGGAAGTGGTTCATGAACAACCTCACCCGTCGGGTGGGCGTGCTGGTCGCGTCCGCCGCGCTCACCTTCGCCGCCCTGACCGGTTTCGCCGGCGCGGCGCAGGCTGAGAGCCCGATCCTCGGCACCCTCACCCTCAGCCAGACCAGTGGCTCCGTCAGCGACACGCCGTTCGTGGCGAACGCCACCACCTCTGCCGGCTGCCCCACCGGGTACGGCCAGAACGCGTCGCTGCGGGTCGGTCCGGTGGGTGGGCAGTCCCGGCTGCTCGGGCCCATCGGCAGCGCCGGCAACTACGACACGGTCGCGTCGATCACCCTGCCCGCCGCCCGGTCGCTGACCACCGCGCTCGGCGCGGCCCCCGCCGACGGGGACTACGAGGTCATCATCAACTGCGCGGGTGTGCCGGTCGGCACCCACCCGAAGACGTTCTCCACCCTCGTCACCGTTTCCGGCAGCAACTGGCAGGTGAAGGCGGCCGTCGCCACCAGCACCGACCTGCAGGCCAAGCCCTGGCTCTTCGCCTTCGAGGGACAGCAGGTCACGCTGACCGCGAACGTGTCGCGAGGCGCCGCCGGCACCGTCGAATACGTGGTGGACGGCAGTTCTATCGGGACCGCCCCGGTCGTCGACGGCAAGTCGGTGCTGAAGACCCGCGCGCTGCCCAACGGGCTGCTCCAGGTCAAGGCGAAGTTCACCCCCGACGACCCTCGGCTGTTCAAGCCCTCGGTCTCGGCGATCTGCTACATCGTCATCGGCTGATCGTCGTCCGGCCAAATCTGATCCGGGCCCGGCCGGAACGAGTCGCACCCGACCCGTAGCCCGCCACCCGACCACGCCGCCAAGCCGTACCCGGTTTGGCGGCGGTGGCCGTACCACCCCTGTTCGGCGTAACCCGCTCAGAGAAAAGGACGCGGCTCGTGCGTAAGTCCCGACTTCCCGTCGCCGTGGCGGCCGTACTGCTGGCCGCGCTCGTGCTGACCGGCACACCCGCCACCGCCACGCCCGGCACCACCGGACACGTGCTGCCCGGCCCGGCTGAGTTCGGCCGCTCGGCCCAGGCGGCGCCGCTCGGCCCGCTCACCCTCGGGCCCACCAGCGGCAGCACGACCGCCAACCCACTGTTCACCAGCGTCACCACGGCGGCGCCGTGCCCGGCCGGCTACGGGCAGAACGTCGGGCTGCGGATCGGTCCGGCCGGCGGCAGCGGCGGCCTGCTGCTCGCCCCCCAGAACGCCGGAGGGTACGACGCGAACCCGGTCAGGTTCCCGGCCACCATCCGTACCCTCACCCAGGCGCTCGGGGTGCAGACCGCCGAGGACGGCGACTACGACGTGTACGTCGAGTGTTTCGGGCTCACCGCCGGCCGGCATCCGGAGCGGTTCCAGACCACGATCAGTGTCACCGGCGACCGCTGGCAGATCAGGACCGGCGGTCCCGCTCCGGCCGGCCCGTCGACGCCCGCTCCGGCCCTGGAGCCGCCCCCGACCACCGCCCCGACGAGTCCGTCTGCCGGCTCCGGCCCGACCGTCGATGCTGCCCCGACCACCGAGTCCACCTCGGCCGCCGCTGCCCCGGTCAGCCCGTCACGGCGGGCCGGCGAAGGAGACGGCGGCCCGAGCGTCGTCCTGCTCGGCGTGCTGATCGGTGGCCTCGCCGTCGCCGTGGCCGCCGGAGCGCTGCTGGTCGCCCGTCGTCGCCGCGCTGCCGCGACCGGTCCGACCGGCGTGGCGACGTGGAACGACCAGTCCTGACCCGTTCGAGAGCCTCCACAGTCCACCGACAGACAAGGACATGATCGTGCGAAAGTCCAGGTTCCCGCAGTTCGCGGCTGCCCTACTGCTGACGGTGACCGCCAGCGCGGCGGCGGCCATCCTCGGCATGGCCGGCACCGCCCAGGCGGCACCGCTCGGCACCCTGACGTTGACCGCGCTCACCGGCAGCACCACCGCCGCTCCGATGCTCGTCAGCGCGACCACCTCGGCGGCCTGCCCGAGCGGTTACGGGCAGAACGTCGGCCTGCGGGTCGGCACGGCCGGCTCCACCACCGGTGGCCTGCTCGGTCTCGCGCTCGGGGCCGGCGGCTACGACACCGCTCCGGTCACGTTCTCCGGGGGGCAGATCACCCGGAGCCTGGCCCAGGGTCTCGGCGTCGAGACGGTCGCCAACGGCGACTACGACGTGTACGTCGAGTGCTTCGGCGTGAGCACCGGCAAGCACCCGGACCGGTTCCAGACCACCATCACGGTGACCGACGGCAGTTGGGAACTCAAGGGCGGCGGAGGGGTGCCCACCCCGACCGCGACGCCGACGCCGACGCCGACCAAGACACCGACGGAAGCCACACTCGTGATGTCGCCGGCAAACTCCGCACCTGCGGGTACCCGGATCACCGCCACCCTGAACGTGACTCCGGCCACCCTCAACGGGCAGTTCCACCTGTTGAACGGCACGGTCTCGCTCAGCAGTGGCAACGTCGTCAACGGCGTCGGCCTCCTGACGATCGACACCCTTCCCGCAGCCAGCTACTCGCTCGTCGGCAGGTTCACCCCGCTCGACCCCGCGTACGCCGTGTCGACATCGGCGGCGGTCGCCTACACCGTCGCCCCGGGACAGACGAACAGTCCGACCCCGACCACCACGTCGACCCGGACCACCAGCCCGACGCCGACGACGACGAACAGTCCGACGACGACGAACAGTCCGACCCCCACCGAGAGCACGACTCCGACCGACAGTCCGAGCCCGACGCCCGCGGCCAACAGCGGCAACCTGCCGGTCACCGGTATGCCGCTGATGCTGATCGTCGGCAGCGGGGCAGCGTTCGTCGGCGGCGGCGCCGGCCTGTTGCTGGCCGTCCGGCGGCGTCGCGACCAGGTCGTCCCCAGCGGGCTGCCGCAGTGGCGCGATTAGTGGAGTCGGACCAGATGACCACCAGCACGGAGCCGCGCGAGAGCCCGGCGGCTGTGCGACCCGCACCGCCACGGGCCGAGCGGATCGGGCTCTACCTGCCCGGTACGGCGTTGACCATCCTCGCCGTGATCCTGCTCGGGTTCGTGGCGCACGTCGTCCTGCTCTCCCAGGTGCGTTACGCCCGGGCCCAACAACTCGCGTACGCCGACTTCCGGGCGGACCTGGCCGAGGCGACCGCTCCGGTCGGGCAGACCGACGACCAGGGGCGGTTGTTGCGTCCGGGCACCTCCGTCGCGGTACTGCGGATTCCGGCACTCGGCGAGCGGCAGGTCGTGGTCGAGGGAACGGAGGCCGGTGTGCTGATGGCCGGGCCGGGACATCGCCGGGACACGGTGCTGCCGGGCCAGGCGGGCACCAGCGTGATCATGGGACGGCAGGCGACGTACGGCGGCCCGTTCGGCCGGATAGCCCTGCTCTCCCCCGGTGACCAGGTGACCGTGACCACCGGACAGGGCGTGCACACGTACGTCGTCCGTGGGGTGCGGCGGCCAGGCGATCCGGCCCCGCCGGCGCTGACCGGCGGTGCCGGCCGGCTCACCCTGGTGACCGTGGCCGGCAGACCGTTCATGCCCCGGGAACTGGTCCGGGTCGACGCGGAGCTGACCTCCCCGGCACAGCCGTCCCCGAAGCGGGTGCTCGGGCGGGGTGAGACGGCACTGCTGCCCGAAGAGCGGGCGCTCGCCTCGGACCAGGGCGCCTGGATCGGGTTGGTGCTGCTGACGCAGGCGTTGCTCGCGGCGGTGATCGGGATTGCCTGGGCCCGGGTCAGATGGGGTGCCCCGCAGGCGTGGGTGGTCGGGTTCCCCGTCGTCGGAGGGCTCGGGATGGTCACCGCCGACCAGATCATGCGGCTGCTGCCGAACCTGTTGTGACGTCCACCGTTCGTTTCTGTGAGGTACTGACATGACGACTTCCGTCGACCACCAGAAGCCGCCGTCGTTGTCGGCGCCGGCAGCCGCGTCGCCCCACCTCGGCACCCTCCAGGCACGATCGATCTCCGCCTGGTTCGGGGATCACAAGGTGCTGGACCGGGTCTCCCTGACCATGAACGCGGGGGAGGTGACCGCACTGATCGGGCCGTCGGGGTGCGGCAAGTCGACCTTCCTGCGCATTCTCAACCGCATGCACGAGCTGATCCCGAGCGCTTCGCTCGCCGGCGAGGTGCTGCTCGACGGCGAGGACCTGTACGCGTCCGCGCGGCGGATCACCGACGCCCGGCGTCAGGTCGGGATGGTGTTCCAGAAACCCAACCCCTTTCCGGCGATGTCCATCTACGACAACACGCTCGCCGGTCTGAAGCTGACCGGGGTACGGGCGAGCCGGTCCACCCGCGACGACCTGGTCGAGGAGTGCCTGACCAAGGCCGGGCTGTGGAAGGAGGTGCGGGACCGGCTCCGCGCCCCCGGTGGGGCGCTCTCCGGCGGGCAGCAGCAGCGGCTGTGCATCGCCCGGTCGCTGGCGATCCGGCCACGGGTGTTGCTGATGGACGAGCCCTGTTCGGCGCTGGACCCGACTTCCACTCGTCGGATCGAGGAGACGATCGCGGAGTTGGTCGCGGAGGTGACGATCGTCATTGTCACGCACAACATGCAGCAGGCGGCACGGGTCTCCCACCAGTGCGCGTTCTTTCTCGCGGAACACGGAACGCCGGGAGCCATTGTGGAGCACGGTCCGACCGAGGCGATGTTCGAGCACCCGCAGGACCCTCGTACGTCCGATTATGTGCACGGACGGTTCGGTTAGGCGAGAACGCCGACCGGTTGACAGCCGGCAGCCGGTCGGCGAGCCATCGAACGAACGAAATCCCAGGTACGGGCGGGTACGACGTCTGTTATTCACGCCGGATATCCGGCTGATTCCTGAGATTGTCGATCCCGCGCCAGTAACGGCGTTACCCGCAATTCGCTTTATGCATGTCTGGCGTAGGCGTTGGCCTGCACGCGGGGTCACAGCCCGTGTGCAGCCTGATCGAAGTCGCGGCCGGTCTTCACGCACCAACAGGTAACGGGCCTGCCGCACCGCCACTTCTCCTGAAGGAAGTGATCCATGAAGGCATCCACGTCCCGTCTCGGCCGGGTGGCCGCGCTGTTCAGCGCGGCGGCGCTGTCGACGGTTGGTCTGGTTGGTATCGCGGCGCCGGCACAGGCGGCACCGCTGGGCACCCTGACCCTGAACCCGGCCAGCGGCAGCACTGCCGCCGCCCCGGCATTCGCCAGCGTGACGACCTCCGCCGCCTGCCCGAGCGGTTACGGGCAGAACGTCGGCCTGCGGGTCGGCACGGCCGGCTCCACCACCGGTGGCCTGCTCGGTGCCGCGCTCGGGGCCGGCGGGTACGACACCGCTCCGGTCACGTTCTCCGGGGGTCAGATCAGCCGGAGCCTGGCCCAGGGTCTCGCGGTCCCGACGGTCGCCAACGGCGACTACGACGTGTACGTCGAGTGCTTCGGGGTGAGCACCGGCAAGCACCCCGACCGGTTCCAGACCACCATCACGGTCAACAACGGCAACTGGCAGGTCAAGGGTGCGGTCCAGCCGGCCGCCCCGACCACCACCACGCTCGCGGTCGACCCGGCCGGTCCGGTGGAGCAGGGTACGGACGTGACCCTGACCGCGACCGTGGCGCCGACCGCCGCGGCCGGCTCGGTCGAGTTCCGACGTGGCGCCGTCGCGGTGGGTACCGCGCCGGTGGTCAACGGCACGGCGAGCATCACCGTCAACACCCTCGTCGCGGGCTTCAACTCGCTGACCGCTGTCTTCACCCCGGCGGTTGCGGCGGACTTCCAGCCGTCCACCTCGGCTGCGGTCAACGTCCAGGTCACCGTTCCGGGGGGCCTCGGCGCCGAGCAGGAGATCACCGCGGACGTGGCGCCGGGCGCGTTCTCGCTCGCGGTGGCCGGTGGCGCGGTTGCCCTCACCGGTGGCCTGGTCGGTGGTACGGCGACCGGTGCGCTGAACAAGGCCACGGTCACCGACCTGCGCGGCACCAACAGCGGGTGGAACCTGACCGGCCAGGTGGAGAACTTCACCGGGCCGGCCGGCGCCACCATCCCGGCCAACCAGCTCGGCTGGACCCCGAACGCGACCAAGGTCGGCCAGGGCTCTGGTTCGGTTGCGGCCGGTGCGGCGGCGAACCCGGGCGCCGGCCTGGGTGACGCGCGCACGCTGTGCAGCGCCGCCCAGGGGGGTAGCGCTGGCGTCTTCGAGTGCGGCGCCGGGCTGACCCTCGGGATTCCGGACACCGCGGTGCCGGGCAGCTACAGCGCCACCCTGACCCTCACGCTGGTCTGACCTGACCGGTCCGTTCCCAGGTAAGCCGAACCGCTCGGTGGGCGGTGGTCGCCCTCTGCGGGGGTGGCCACCATCCGCCGACCGAACGCACCACGGTGGTGGTCCCGCGAGCGATCCGCTCGCGGTACCGCCACCGCACACCCGTATCTGGACCCCGGAGTAGCTCTCATGACCGCAGCTCGCATCCCCCGCGCCCGTGCCGCCGTCCTGCTCCTCGTCGCCGCCGTGACTGCCTTGGCCGGGGTGCTGCCACCCTCGCCGGCACGTGCCGCGCCGGAGGACGAGTTCCGCTGGGCGGTCCAACCCTCCGACGCGAACGGACCCGCCGGCCGTACCCAGTTTGTCTACGACGTGGCCGCCGGGCAGCAGATCGACGACCACGTGGCGATCACCAACCTGTCGGCCAAGCCACTGGTCTTCACGGTGTACGCCACCGACGCGTTCACCGCGACCGACGGCGCGTTCGCGCTCCTGTCGGCGAGCCAACCGGCGCGGGACGCGGGTAGCTGGGTCGGCTTCGACGGCAAGCCCCACACCGTTCGCCCCGGTCAGCGGGTCATCGTTCCGTTCCGGCTCAGTGTGCCGGGCAACGCGACCCCCGGTGACCACGCCGCTGGCGTGATCGCGTCGGTCACCGAACAGCGGGTCGACGCCGAGGGACAGCAGGTCAACGTGGACCGGCGGGTCGCTGCCCGGGTCTACCTGCGGGTCGCCGGTCCGGTCACCGCGACCGCCGAGGTCGAGTCGGTGCAGGTGACCTACGACAACCCGGTGTTGCCGTTCACCCGAGGACCGATGACGATCACCTATCGGGTACGGAACACCGGCAATGTCCGGGTCGGCGGCACCGTACGGCTCCGTGCCACCGGTCTGCTCGGCGTCCCGCTCGCCGGTGCCGCGCAGATCGACCTGCCGGAGTTGCTGCCGGGCGGCGAGGTTGCCCTGACCCGACGGCTCGACGGTGTGGTGCCGGCCGGTCTGGTCAACGGTTCGGTGGTCGTCAAGCCGACGACCAGCGATGGCGCGCTGCCCGAGACGACCCGTACCGATTCGGTGCTCGCACCGCCGTGGACGCTGCTCTACCTGTTGTTGTTGGTGGGTGCGCTGTTGCTGTGGCGGTGGTCGCGGGGTCGGGGACGCAGGGCGGCACCCGGGACCGGCACGGCGGTCGACGGCACGCCTACCGACCCGACGGCTCCGGCCCCCGCCGGCGCTCCGGGCGCGGCCACCGGCGACGCCAGCGCGGCCGTCAAGGTCCGTGCCTAGGGTGGCGTTGGCCGCCCGGTTCGCGGTCACCGTCGGTGCCATCCTCGTCCTGGGGCTGGCCGGCGGGGCGACCGCCGGGGCGCGGGCCGAGCCGGCGGTCGCTCTCGACCGGACCCAGGTCGCGCTCGGGGAGGAACTGGCCGTACGGCTCGCCGGCTGGCCGCCCGGCAACGTGCTGGTGGAGCTCTGCGGGAATGGGGCGGATCGGGGTTCGATCGACTGCGCGGTGGGCACCGGGGTGACCGCCGCCGTCCGGGCCGACGGATCGGGCTCGGTGGCGTTGACCGTGTCGACGCCACCGAGCGGCTGCCCGTGCGTGGTGCGGGTACGGCCGATCCTCAGCGGCGTGACGGTCACCGTCCCGGTGGTGGTCAGGGGGGTACCGGTGCAGCCCGCCCCGCCCGCCGGCCGGGTGCCGACCGCGCTCGCCGCGAGCGGCGTACGGGTCGCCGGGGCCGGGTCGTCCTGGGCGTCGATCTTCGGCGGCCCGGCACACCGGACGGTCACCGTGACCCTGAACAACACCGGCCAGGCGCCCGTGCTGGCGCCCCGGCTCAGGTTGACCAGCGGCCGACCCGGCCGGACGGATGTGATCGTCCCGGCACCCGGGATCGAGTTGCTGGAGCCGGGCCAGCGCCGCACCTTCGATCTGCCGGTCACCTTCGGAGCGCCGACCTGGGGTCGGTACGCGGTCCGTGGCGAACTGCTCGGCGCTGATCAGCCAGCGGTTTTCTACGCGCACACGTACTCGTATCCCTGGGGTCTGCTCGTCCTGCCGGCGCTTGCCATCGGCCTGGCGATGCGGCGTCGATGGCGCCGCATCGGGTAGATCGGACCGTGTTGCGTAGATGGGACCACCGCGCCGGGTGAGCCGCATCGCCGCGCCGAGGGGTCGGGCGGCCCTCTGACGTACCCTCGACGGGTCATGAGCGAAGCGCAGAGCAGTTTTCCCCGGCGGGACGAGAGCGGACGGATCACCGGACTGGCCGATCTGGTCGGCGTGGTGTTGGCCGGTCTGGTCATCGGGGTGCTGGCGCTACTTGTTTTCGACTGGGCGTTCGAGTCGATCGGCTTGGCCGACTTCGGCCGTACCAACGGCTGGTTGGCGGTGATCCTGCCGGCCTGGCTCTTCCTGGAGGAATACCGGGCCTGGGGTCCGGGTCCGGCCCGGATCGTGGCGGCGCCGGTGGCCGCCGTCGTCGGGCTCGCCACCGGACTGCTCGCCGCCGGGCTGGCCGCCGGACTGCCGCCCCTGGTCTCGGGCGCGGCGGCGGCTGGCGGGTTCGCGCTGGTATATACGCTGATTTGGTATTTCGGGGTCCGGTGGCTCGACCGCCGGACAGGTTGATCGGAGACGGAATCGTGAGTCCCGCGGTGAAGTACACGCTGGGCCGGATAGGGCTGTTCCTGGTCGTCGCGGCGGCGCTGCTGCCGGTCCCCATGAACATCTTCCTGAAGCTCATGCTGGCCGTGGTCTTCTCGGCGGCGGCCTCCTTCTTCCTGCTCCGGACCTGGCGCGACGAGATGGCCGAGCAGGTGGCCGGTGCGGTGCAGCGGCGTCAGGCGGAGAAGCAGCGGCTGCGGGCCGCGCTCTCCGGCGAGGACGAGGCGTCCGAGGCCCCGGTGTCGCCGGCCGGTCCGGTTCCGACCAGCCCGCCGACGACCGACACCGACGGCGGTCCGGCGACCCGCTGACCGCGAGGCGGCTGGGCGGAGTACGACCTGGTGGCACCCGTTCTACTGGCGATTTTCTTCATTCCGTCACGCCTGTGCGGCATTTTTTGCCGACGTGACGATGATGTTGACATGGAACAGAGAGTGATCGCCATTGATATGACCATGTAACGGGTGGTGCAGTGTGCGGTACAGAGCGGGAATCTCCGCACCCCCAGGAGGTTTTGCATGCCCTTCCGTACCCTCGTACCCCGGCGATCGTCCCGGCGCCGGACCCTGGCCCTCGCGACGACCCTCGCGATCGGACTCTTCGCCGCGGTGACCGCCCCGGTCTCCGCCGACCCCAAGCCGGACGTGGTCGGCGCCGCCACCAGTGCCGAATACCGGGTGATCGGCCCGCGCACGCTGGACGACCGGAACGCGGTCGCCCGGACCGGCGTGGCGATCAACTACAGCGAGCACGGCATCCTGAACGTCACCGCCACCGCAGCCGAGGTGAAGGCGATCACCGCGCTCGGCTTCACGCTGGAGGCGGTACCGGCACCCCCGTCGCGGGGCGCCACCGATGGGGTGGGCACCTTCGCCTTCCCGCCCGCGGACTCGAACTACCACGACTACGCGGAGCTGACAGCGGTGATCAACCAGGTGGTGTCGGACCACCCGACGATCGCCCGTAAGTCCAGCATCGGCAGCTCGTACGAGGGCCGGGACCTGCCCGTCATCAAGATCTCGGACAACGTCGGTACGGACGAGGCCGAGCCGGAGATCCTGTTCAACTCCCAGCAGCACGCCCGTGAGCACCTGACCGTCGAGATGGCGATCTACCTGCTCAACCTCTTCACCGACAACTACGGTTCCGACTCCCGGATCACCAACATCGTGAACACCCGGGAGATCTGGATCGTGCCGACGGTCAACCCGGACGGCAGCGAGTACGACATCGCCACCGGCTCGTACCGGTCCTGGCGGAAGAACCGGCAGCCGAACAGCGGCTCGTCGAACGTCGGCACCGACCTGAACCGTAACTGGAGCTACAACTGGGGCTGCTGCGGCGGCTCCTCCGGCTCGACCTCGTCGGAGACGTACCGCGGCCCGTCCGCCTTCTCCGCCCCGGAGACCCAGGCGCTGCGCAACTTC
Organism: Micromonospora sp. NPDC050417; assembly: GCF_044458865.1. Classification (NCBI taxonomy): domain Bacteria; kingdom Bacillati; phylum Actinomycetota; class Actinomycetes; order Micromonosporales; family Micromonosporaceae; genus Micromonospora; species Micromonospora sp. NPDC050417. Next base: position 16,042 of record NZ_JBITIH010000005.1, on the reverse strand, counting down.
GTCAACAGCCGGGTGGTCAGCGGCACCCAGCAGATCAAGGCGAACATCGACTTCCACACGTACTCGCAGCTGGTGCTCTGGCCGTACGGCTACACCACGGCGAACACCGCGCCAGGACTCGACGCGGACCAGGAGGCGACGTTCCGGACCCTCGGCCAGCAGATGGCCGCCACCAACGGCTACACCCCGGAGCAGTCCTCCGACCTCTACATCACCGACGGCGACAGCATCGACTGGATGTGGGGTCAGCACAAGATCTGGGCGTACACCTTCGAGATGTACCCGGGCCCGTCCGGCGGCGGCGGCTTCTACCCACCCGACGAGGTCATCCCCGCGCAGACCTCCCGCAACCGGGAGGCGGTGCTGTTGCTCAGCGAGGCCGCCGACTGCCCGTACCGGGTGATCGGCAAGCAGGCGCAGTACTGCGGCGGCGGCGGGGGCGGTACCACCGTCTGGTCGGACACGTTCGAGACCGCGACCGGCTGGACCGTCAACCCGTCCGCCACGGACACCGCCACCTCCGGCGTCTGGGAGCGGGGGACCGCCCAGGCGACCAACTCCAGCGGCGCCAAGCAGCTCGCCCCGGCGGGCGGCAGCAACGACCTGGTGACCGGTCGGCTCGCCGGCACCGCCGCCGGTGATTACGACATCGACGGCGGGCTGACCAGTGCCCGTTCGCCTGCGGTGACATTGCCGAGCAGCGGCACGCTGACCCTCTCGCTCAACTGGTACCTCGCGCACGGTGCGAACTCGTCCTCGGCGGACTTCTTCCGGGTCAGCGTGGTGCACAACAGCGGTACCACCGCCCTGCTCACCCAGGCCGGGGCGGCGAGCAACCGCGACGGCGCGTGGACGTCGGCGAACCTCAACCTCTCCGCGTACGCGGGCCAGTCGGTCCGGATCCTGGTGGAGGCGACCGACGCCTCCGGCGCGAGCCTGGTCGAGGCGGGCGTGGACAACGTGACGATCACCAGCTCCTGATCACATCCGCGCGACACTGCCCCGTCGACCGGTGACCGGTCGACGGGGCAGCCGTCGGTGGCGTCGTCAGACCAACCGGCGTCGCCAGCGGGACCAGCGTCGTCGGCGCAACCGGCGTCGTCAGCTGAACCGGCGACCCTCGTCCCGCCGGTACGCCCACCCGGCGGTGGACGCCAGCACCACGACCCAGACACCGAGCATGACCAGCGCGGTGGTGTCCGGCCGGAAGTCGCCGACCGCCGCCCACATCAGCTCGACCGCACCCCGGGTCGGCAGGTAGGGAGCAATCGTCTCGATGAACGCGGGCGCGTCGCCGGGGGAGGAGAGCAGGCCGCCACCGAAGGCGAGCGGGAAGAAGACGATCTGCGCCACCACGATCGCGGCCTTGCTTGGCAGCGCGTACCCGATGGTGAGCCCCAGCAGCGTGAACGGCACCGCGGCCACGACCACCGCGCCGAGCGCGAGCAGGAACGAGGCGGGCGTGATCGTTGCCGCGGTGGCGACCGCCGCTATGACCACCACCGGGATCAGCGAGACGAAGGTGAGCGCCAGGCCGGCGAGGATCCGGCCGGCGAAGCGTGGGGCCGGTCCGGTCGGCAGCGTACGGGTGTAGGGGTCCCAGGGCTGGGCGCGGTCCTCGGCCACGCCGATGCCGTACTGGAAGATGTTGCTGCTCATCACCGCGAAGGTGACCATCGAGGCGGTGGCGAAGGTGGCCCCGACCGGGTCGTCGCCGGCGAACGGCACCACGAAGAAGAGCATCGAGGCGGCTGGGAAGAAGGCGCTGCCGATCACCGCGATCGGGATCCGGATCGTCTCCAGGAGTTGGTATCTGGCGTGTACGAGCGCGAGCTGCATGGCGGTTCCCCCGGTCAGGCGGTGATCGGTTGGGCGGCGGACGAGCCGGTGCCGACCGGTTGGCCGGCACCGGCGGTCAGGGTCAGGAACGCCTCTTCCAGCGAGGTGGGCCGGATCTCCAGGTCGGAGAAGGGGACGTTCGACGTGACGAGGTCCCGGACAAGCTGGTCCGCGTCCGCGGTGAGCAGGTGGGTGCGCCCGTCGGTTCGCTCGACGCCGAGCACGCCCGGCAGCGCCGGCAGGTCGGCGACGGTCAGGCTGACCCGGCGTACGCCGACGATGTCGCGGATCGCCCCGACCGTGTCGTCGGCGAGCACCCGCCCTTGGCCGAGCACCACCACCCGCTGGGCGAGCGCCTCGACCTCCTCCAGGTAGTGGCTGCTCAGCAGAACCGTCCCACCGTCGGCGTGGTAGGCCCGGATGGCGGCCCAGAGGCTGTGCCGGGCCTCCACGTCGAGGCCGGTGGTCGGCTCGTCCAGGATCACCAGCTCCGGGCGTCCGACGAAGGCCAGGGCGATGGCGAGCCGCCGTTTCTGCCCGCCGGAGAGCCCGCCGGTCTGGCGTCGGGCCAGGTCGGTGATGCCGAACTGGTCGAGCAACTCGGCCCGGGGGATCGGGTTGGTGTAGTGCGCGGAGACGAAGTCGACCACCTCGCCGACCCGCAGGGTCGGGGGCAGGCCGGTCTCCTGTGGGGTCACGCCGAGCCGCTGCCGCCGGCCCGGGTCGCGCGGGTCGCCGCCGAAGAGTTCCACCCGGCCCTCGGTGACCCGGCGTACGCCGACGAGCAGGCTCAACAGGGTGCTCTTGCCGGCACCGTTCGGCCCGAGCAGTCCGACGAGTTCGCCCGCTCCGACCTCGAAGCTGACCTGGTGGAGCGCGGTCACCTCGCCGTACCGGCGGGTGGCCCGTTCTGCGCGGGCGAGAATCATGTCGACTCCTTGGCGGGGGTGGTTGGGTCGAGCAGGGCAAGCAGGGCGGCGGTGTACTCCTCGAATGCCAGTTGCCCGCGCCGGCTGAGCCGGACCAGGGTGGCGGGCGTACGTCCCTGGTGGGTCTTGGTGACCTCGACGTACCGGGCGTCTTCGAGCTTGCGGAGGTGCACCGAGAGGTTGCCGGCGGTCATCCCCAGGATTTCCTGGAGGCGGGGGAAGGTGATCCGGTCGCCCTCGGCGAGAGTGGCCAGCGTCGAGACCACCCGTAGTCGGGCCTGCACATGGATGATCGGGTCGAGTTCGGGCGGCCCGGTCACGAACCGCTCCCGCGCCTGAGCCAGGCGATCACGCCGCCGACCAGCATGCCGCCGCCACCGGCGACCGCGACGATCAGCGCGTGCCAGCCGGGTCCGGCGTACACCCCGATGATGTTGATCAGCGTGAGCCAGATGCCGAGCCGGAACAGGTTGCGGTCCAGCCAGATCGCCCCGCCGGCCAGGTGTAGCACCCCGGTCAGGCCGACCGCGCCGGCCGCCCAGAGGAGTCGGGCGAGGTCGTCCGGCAGGTGGTCGGTGACCCGGCCGAGGGTGACGCCGTAGGTGACGAAGCCGAGCATCCAGGCGATGCCGTACCACTGGCCACGGCGGGACGAGTCACCGGTGACCTGCCCGTACGCCCGGGCGCCGCCGATCGCGCTGAGTGTCCCGGCGGCGGCGAGCAGGATGAAGAGCGCGGTCAGCGGCAGCCACTCGGGCAGGTTCACGAAGACCCGGTCGTCCGGGCCGAAGCGGAGGAAGAAGAGGGCGAATCCGATCAGCCAGGCGATGCCCCAGGGCCAGTAGACGAGGCGGGGGTCGGGGCTGAGGTGGCGGGCCGCTTCGGCCTGTTGCCGGCGGATCAGCCGCAGGGTCTCGGCCGGGCTGGCCGGCGGCCGGTCGTCATCGTCGAGGATCACGCAAACAACTTTATCGCGCAAAGTGCTTGGTGCGCTCGACCCTGTCGCCGACCCGACCCGACCCGACCCGACTCCGCGGGCCGGTGGTCACTCCCCGCCGAGCAGGCCCACCACGGCCTGTCGGAGAGTGGTCGGCGGACGGCCCAGCAGCCGGTGCAGATCCCCGGTTTGCCGAACGAGTGCCCCGGACCGGGCCAGCCCCATCAGGAAGCCCATCGCACCCGGTGCCTCCCCGGTGGCCTCCCGGTACGTGACCAGCTTGCCGCTGACCTCGCTCAGCACCTCGGCGAGCTGCGGGTACGTCCACGACGGCCCGGTCAGGTCGTACCCCCGGCCCAGGTGCGCGTCATCGGAGAGCACGTTGGCGGCAACCTCGGCGAGATCACTCCGGAACGCCGTGTTGAGGCCACGACCACCCGTACCGCTGGTCAGTTCGCCGGTGTCGACCGCCGCCCGTAGACCGGCGTTGAGGAACGCCTCGCTGTAGAACGGGTGCCGGAGCATGGTGTACGGCAGTCCACTGTCGACGATGGCGCGCTCGGTGACGTGATGGGCGGCGTTCAGGCCCTCACCGCTGCGGTCGGCGCCGAGGAAACTGGTGTAGGCGATAGCCCGTACGCCGCTGCCGGTGGCGGCCTCGATCGTGGCCAGGTGCTGCCGGATCCGGCGGTCCGGGGCCAGTTCGGGGGAGGAGATCAGCAGCAGCCGCTCCGCACCCCGCAGCGCCGAGCGCAGGCTCGCCGGGTCGTCGTAGTCGCCGTGCCGTACCTCGACACCCCACCTGGCCAGATCGGTGGCGCGGGCGGGGTCGCGTACGGCGGCGACAACCCGGTCGGCGGGTACGCGCTTGCACAGTTCCGCGACGACCAGCCGGCCGAGCGCGCCAGATGCGGCGGTGACAACGATCACGTGAGTTCCCTGGAGGCATGGCGAGCGGACTCGTCTGGACGTTCGACGGTCGCCAGGCAACACCGTGCCGCGCGGTCACGCCACCGAATTACCGGGTGTCGATCACCGGGCCGAGCGGTTCGGGGAGTGGGTCGTGGTGGAGCACGGCAAGGCGGGAGACGGCCCGGGTCAGCACCACGTAGAGCCGGTGCAGACCCCGGGACTCGGCGGCCACGATCTGCGCCGGCTCGACGACGATGACGTGGTCGTACTCCAGGCCCTTGACCAGGGTCGCCGGCACCACGGTGACCCGCTCGGTGGCCTCGACGTCGTCGGCGGTCGAGGTGGCGATCCCGGCCTCGGCGAGCGCGCCGGCCAGCCGGTCGACCGCCACGTCCGCGGCGATCACCGCCACCGAGCCCTCGTACGCCAGGGCCGCCCGCACCTCCGTCACCGTCGCCGCGTCCAGGTCGTCCACCGTACGCAGGTCGAGTGCGCCGTCGCGGCGCAGCGACTCGGCCGGCGGAACGTCGACCGCGAGCGACGGCAGCAGCCGGTTGGCGAACGCGACCACCGCCGCCGGCACCCGGAAGCCGATGGTCAGCGGCACCACGGCGGCGTCCGGCTTGCCCAGGTGCGCCAGGGACTCCCGCCAGTCGGTGGCGGCCCACGGCGCGGTGCCCTGGGCGAGGTCGCCGAGGAGGGTGACGGAGCCGTGCACGCTACGGCGGGCGATCGCCCGACACTGCATCGGGGAGAGATCCTGTGCCTCGTCGACGACCACGTGACCGAAGCTGGCCACCCGTTCGATCAGGCCGGCTGCCTCGTCGATCAGGACCGCGTCCGCGGCGCTCCATTTCGCCGCGCGGGCGGCCCGGGGCGGCTTCGCCCAGACCAGGAGTTCCTGTTCGGCGGCGGTGAGCAGGTCGCCAGCGGCGGTGGCGAGCGCGTCGGGGTCGGTGAAGAGGTGGTGCACCAGCCCGTCCGGGGTGAGCGCCGGCCAGGCCGCGTCGAGGAACCCGGTCACCGGTGTGGCCTTGCCCATCCGGCGCAGCCAGGCGTCGTTCGGGGACTCGCCCCGGCGTGCCTCGGCCTGCCGTTGCAGCAGGCTGACCACCCGGGCCCGGACCCGTTCGCGGCCGAGGCCGTACGGCAGCCGCTCCCGGCGAGCCTCGTCGACCACTCGGCGCAGCACCTCGGCCCCGATCCGCCAGCGGAACGAACCGTCCGAGACGGTGATCGACTCCTCGGGTTTGCGGATGTGGGCGTCAACCGCCCGGCGCAGCACCTCGGCCATCCGTACGTCGTGTTTGAGCGCGGCGACGGCCGGGGTGTCGCTGCCCCGGACGGCGACGGTGCGTCCACGCTCCCCGAACTCCGGCCGGACGGAGGCGGCGGTGACCAGGTCCTCGACCGTTGCCTGGGCTACCTCCACCTCACCGAGCGCGGGGAGTACGGCGGCGATGTAGGACAGGAACGCCCGGTTCGGCCCGACGATGAGTACGCCGGAACGGCGCAGCCGTTCGCGGTGCAGGTAGAGCAGGTACGCGGCGCGGTGCAGCCCGACGGCCGTCTTGCCGGTGCCGGGTGCCCCCTGTACGCAGATCGAGGTCTCCAGTTCGGCCCGGACCAGTTCGTCCTGCTCCGGCTGGATGGTGGCGACGATGTCGCGCATCGGGCCGACGCGGGGGCGTTCGATCTCGGCGGTGAGGATCCGGGAGGCGGTGCCGAGCTCCTCGCCCCGGTCCAGGTGCTCGTCTTCGAAGCTGGTCAGGACGCCGGCGCTGAAGCCGAAGCGGCGCCGGGTGGCGACGCCCTGCGGGTCGCGGACACTGGCCCGGTAGAACGACCGGGAGACCGGTGCCCGCCAGTCCAGCACCATCGGCTCGCCGAGGTCGTCGGTGATGTGCCGCCGACCGATGTGGTAGTCGACCTCGGGAAAGGTGAGTCGACCGAAGAAGAGCGGGGTGGTCGGGTCGTCGGCGAGTTCGGCGACCCGGCGGGAGAGCGTACGGCCGAGCATTTCCGCCGTGTAGGAGTCACCGGCGACGTTCTCGCCGGTGCTGAAGAGGGCCTCGGCGCGTTGTCGCATCCGGTGCAGGGCGGCACGGGAGGCGGCGAGATGTTCGCGTTCCGAGGTGAGGTCGGTTTCGAGTGCGGGCACGTTGACGTCCTGTCGGATCACCTGCTGCTCGCTCGCGTGTCCGGGGGCGGTTGGCCGGCACCCGGCGCGGGGACGTCCGCTGCGGTGGCTACCTCACCGCGGCCGTCAAGCGACCACCCACAGTACGCCCACCCAACCGCACCGCTCCACCGAATTACGCGCGCGAGAGTAGGAGGGGCCCCTTCCTCTACAGAATCCGATAACAAGGGGCCCTTCCTTCTCCGGCTGTGCGGGGTTGGCCACTTCGTTGGTGACTGGTGGAGCGACTGCCCGGGACGGCGGTTACGGTGGAGTTCATGGGTGATCTTCAGCGACCTCGGGTAGGGCACATCCAGTTTCTCAACTGCCTGCCGATCTACTGGGGGTTGATGCGGTCCGGGGCGTTGATCGACTTCGACCTGCACAAGGACACGCCGGAGCGGCTCAGCGCCGCCCTGGTCGCGGGTGACCTGGACATCGGCCCGATCACCCTGGTCGAGTATCTGCGTCACGCCGACGAACTGCTCCTCCTGCCGGACCTCGCGGTCGGCAGCGACGGCCCGGTGCTCTCGGTGAACGTCGTCTCCACCCGGCCGCTGGCCGACCTGGACGGGGCCCGGGTGGCGCTCGGCTCGACCTCCCGTACCGGGGTGCTGCTGGCCCAGATGCTGCTCGCCGACCGGTACGGCGTACGGCCCGACTACTTCACCTGTCCGCCCGACCTGACCCAGATGCTGCTTGAAGCCGACGCCGGGGTGCTGATCGGCGATGTCGCGCTCCGCGCGCTCTACGAGGCGCCGGGGCGGGGGCTGTCGGTCACCGACCTCGGACAGGCGTGGCGCGACTGGACCGGGCTACCCATGGTCTTCGCCGTCTGGGCCGTACGGCGCGACTTCGCCGCCGCCCACCCGGGCCGGGTCAAGGAGGTGCACCAGGCGTTCCTGCGCTCCCGTGACCTCTGCGTCGCCGAGTTGGACGAGGTGGCCGAGGCGGCGGCCCGCTGGGAGCCGTTCGACGCCGCGACCCTGGCGTCCTACTTCCGGGTGCTCGACTTCTCCCTCGGCGAGCGCCAGGTCGGCGGGTTGCGGGAGTTCGCCCGTCGTGCCGCGGCGATCGGTGCCACGCCGCCGTTGCCCGAGCACGGTCCGGCCTTCTTCGCCGGCTGAGGCCGGGGCTCAGTCCGTACGGAGCTGCGCGGCGATCTGCTCGCAGATCTTGAAGCCGTGGGAGTAGCCGAGTTCGATCGGGTAACGGGTCATCACGCCCATGGTCCAGCCGTCCCCGATGGCCAGGCAGTTCACGTTCACCTCCTGCTCGGCGGTACGTTCGACCCAGCCGTTCTTGATCGCGATCGTCTTCTGGACGATCGCCGGGAAGGCCTTGCGGATACCGAAGTCGCCTGAACCCCGGACCGCCCGCATCTCGTCGAGCAGCCACTTCGTCCAGGTGGGGCCGGCGGCCCGGCCGTCGCCGATGCAGGCGGCGAGCCGGGTGACGTCCCGGGGCGAGAGCGCCGTACGGCTCCAGCCGCCGTTGGCCCTGCTGTCGGTCAGCTTGCAGATGCTGATCAATCGCTTGATCGAGGCGGACCCGCCGATCGTCTGGTAGAGCGAGGTGGCGGCGGCGTTGTCGCTGTCCCGGATCATGATCCGAACCTGGTGCAGTTGGGTGTCGGTTGGCTTCCTGTCGGCCTCGGCGGCCCGGCGCAGGAAGTCCGCGCCGATCCATGCCTTGATCAGGGAAGCGGTGGCATTGGTCTCGCCCATGTTGCCCGAGCCGTGGATCTCACCGGTCCTGGTGTCCTGGAGGGCCCAGGCCCACCAGCCCTTTGCGTCGATCTTGACGTCGGTGGGGTGCAGCGCGAGCGGCGGCAGTTCCGGGCTCGGCGTCGGCGTCGGCGTGGGTGTCGGGGTCGGGGTCGCTGGAACCACCCGCTTGCCGGCGGAGGCGGTGCCGGCCATCTCCGGGGCGTCGGCCCACTCCACAGCGGCGCGGACCGCCAGTGGAGATCCCGGCAGAAACCCGAGCACGGCAAAGACCAGGGCCAGGAGTACGCCGGTGATGACGATGATCCGCAGTGGCGTGATCTGCCTGGCGCCCTGGTCGTCGGTCCTGTGCGGCGTGGCCATCAGTTCGCCCCTCCCGTGCCGGCCCGGGCTGCTTTACCCACCGGCACGGGCACCTTGAGGGCGGCGCCGGGCTGCGGGGTGACCAGTTGGGTGGCCACGCTGGCGCAGAGCTGCGCGCCGTGGTCCAGCCCTCGACGCTGTGGATAGCGCAACAGCACCGCGAGCACCCAGTCGTCCGCCAGCGCGAGGCAGTTGAGGTGCCACGACCCGTCCGCACCGATCATCGTCCAGCCGTTCTTGATCGAGATCGGGCCCTGGTCGGTGATCTCCCTGGGCAGGCCGTCGATGATTCCCCACCGGCCACCGCCGCTGGTGCTGCGTTGGTCTTCGGCCGCGGTGCTGCCTCTCACCCGGCTCATCTCGTCGAGGACCCACCGGGTCCACTTCGGTCCGGCGGCGGTGCCGTTCTTGACGCACTCACCCATTCGGACCGCGTCCCGGGCGGAGATCGCCGTGTAGCTCCACCAGACCGCGTCGTCGCCGGGTGGGATCACCGGTTTCGTCTCGGTCAGCCCGCACATCTTGATCATGCGGTCGATCACCGGTCGACCACCGCCCAGTCGGAACAGGGTCTCGGCCGCGCGGTCGTCGCTGTCCAGGATGGCTCGGGAGGCGTCGCGTAGCCGCGCCGCCGGGGGTTGCCGGTCGCCGAGCCGCCGGAGGTAGTCCGACACCAGCCAGGCTTTGATCATCGACTGGCTGGTGTTGGTGGCGGCCCGGTTCGGCGAGCCGGAGATCGTGCCGGTGTCGCGGTCGAGCAGGGCCCAGGCGAAGAAGCCGTCGTCGACCCGGATGTCCACCGGGGCGGTGGCGAGCGTCGGCGGCGGTGGCGGGGCGGCGGGCGGGACCGGGGCGGCGGCAGTGGCCGGGGCTGCCGGGGTCGGCCCGGGCACCGGGCGGGCGGTCTCCCGGGCGTACGTGGCCGGCACGCTCCCGGCGACGAGGGTCGCGAGGGCGAGCACCGTGATCACACGAGGGCGCATGAGCGGTCGAACTCCACGAAGTCGGGTCCCCGGGGGAGTGGGGCGTACGCGCTTGGGGTGTGGTCCTGCTCGGGTCTGGCTGTCTGGTGCTGTCGATCCCGACGACCCCCTCGTTGTCCGGTCGCACCGGCCGTGACCTGCCCGGGAGTGATGGGGGCCGACTCGGAAAGCTTACGTGACCAGGGTCGATGTATCCGATGGGCATTGCATGAAGTTCCGGTAAAGACACGCCGATATATCCCTTATGGGATAAGGGTTTGTGCGAGTCGATCTTCGAAAGTCAGAGGCGTTTTGTCCAACTTGGACCAATTTGCAGGGTTGTGTAAGTAATTGGTTACCCAGAGTGTTCGTCCCTCATTTCCTGTGACACCCCCTGGCCTACTCATGTTTGAGCTGTAACACTGTGGGTGTGTACGGCAATGACTTCTCCGATGCGTCCGACGAGCCGGCCGATGGCTTGATCGGCCAGGTCGAGGCGGCTGAGGCGGCGTTGCGGGCTGCGGCCACGCAGGCGCGGCCCGGGGCCGGCGTCGATCTGTCCGAGGCGAGCGAAAGTGATCTCGACTACTACTTCACCGCCGTGATCGAGGCGGACCAGAAGATCGAACCCCGGGACTGGATGCCCGACTCCTACCGGAAGACGTTGATCCGCCAGATCGCCCAGCATGCCCACTCCGAGATCATCGGCATGCAGCCAGAGGGCAACTGGATCAGCCGTGCCCCCTCGCTCAAGCGCAAGGCGATCCTGTTGGCAAAGGTCCAGGACGAGGCCGGGCACGGCCTCTACCTCTACGCCGCCGCCGAGACGCTCGGGATCAGCCGGGACGAACTTGTCGACATGCTGCTCGAAGGCCGCCAGAAATACAGCTCGATCTTCAACTACCCCACCCTGACCTGGGCCGACGTTGGTGCCATCGGGTGGCTGGTGGATGGTGCGGCGATCGTCAACCAGGTGCCGCTGTGCCGGTGCTCGTACGGGCCGTACGCCCGCGCCATGATCCGGGTCTGCAAGGAGGAGTCCTTCCACCAGCGTCAGGGCTACGAGATCCTGCACACCCTGTCCCACGGCACCCCGGACCAGCAGGCCATGGCCCAGGACGCGGTGGACCGCTGGTGGTACCCGTCGTTGGCGATGTTCGGTCCACCCGATGGCGACTCGACCCACTCCGCCCAGTCCATGGCCTGGAAGATCAAGCGCTTCTCCAACGACGAACTGCGACAACGCTTCGTCGACATGTGTGTACAGCAGGCCGGCTTCCTCGGTCTCCGGCTGCCCGACCCGGATCTGCGCTGGAACGAGCAGCGCCAGGCACACGACTACACCCAGCCGGACTACGCGGAGCTGATGCGAGTGATCAAGGGCGATGGGCCGTGCAACCGGCAACGGATCGACCACCGCCGTCGGGCGCACACCGAGGGCGCCTGGGTACGTGAGGCCGCCACCGCGTACGCCGCCAAGCGCGCCGCCCGCACCCTGGAGCCGGCCCGATGAGCGAGTCGTCGCCGTTGTGGGAGGTGTTCGTACGGGCCCGGCGGGGTCTGTCCCACACACACGTCGGCAGCCTCCACGCGCCCGACGCAGAACTGGCCCTGCGTAACGCCCGGGACCTCTACACCCGGCGCCAGGAGGGCGTATCCATCTGGGTGGTGCCGGCGGGTGCGATCACCGCGTCCAGCCCGGACGAGAAGGACGCCTTCTTCGAACCGGCCGCCGACAAGATCTACCGCCACCCGACCTTCTACGAGGTGCCCGACGGGGTGGCTCACCTGTGACCACCTCAGTCGAACACCTGCTCCAGCTCGGCGACGACGCCCTCGTCGCCGCGCAACGGCTCGGGGAGTGGGCCGCCACCGCGCCCGAGATGGAAGAGGACATCGCGCTGGCCAACATCGCGCTCGACCAACTCGGCGCGGCACGGCTGCTGCTGTCGTACGCGGGCGAGCGGGAAGGCGCCGGCCGGGACGAGGACGCCCTGGCGTACCTGCGCGACGATCGGCAGTACCGCAACTGCCTGCTCGTGGAACTCCCCAACGGCGACTTCGCGGTCACCATGGCGAAGCTGCTCTTCCTCGCCGCGTACCAACTCCCGCTCTACACCGCGCTGAGCCGGTGCGGCGACGAGCGGCTCGCCGCCATCGGCGACAAGGCCCGCAAGGAGTCGGCGTACCACCTCGACCACGCCTCACTCTGGACCATCCGGCTCGGCGACGGCACCGACGAGTCACACCACCGGATGCAGGCGGCGATCGACCAGATCTGGCCGTACACGCACGAACTCCTCGCCGCCGACCTCCAGGGGCCGGTCGACCCGTCCAGCCTGCGGCCCGCCTTCATGAACACGGTCGACGCCGTGCTGACCGAGGCGACGCTGGTACGCCCGGCCGACGGCTGGGCGCCGACCGGTGGACGCTCAGGGGTGCACACCGAGCATCTCTCGTACCTGCTGGCCGAGATGCAGGTGCTGCACCGGGCGCATCCCGGTGCGCGCTGGTGACGCCGTGACGGAGCTGACGGTGAGCCCGTGGACAGCGGCGGCGGCCGTGGTCGACCCGGAGATCCGGGTGCTGACCATCGAGGAACTCGGCATCCTGCGCAACGTGCGGCAGGACCCGGGAACCAGCCGGGTGACCGTGACGATCACCCCCACCTACACCGGCTGCCCGGCGATGGACGTCATCCGGGAGGACATCCGGATCGCCCTCGCCGCCGCCGGCTACCCGGACGTCGAGGTCGAGACCGTCTACGCGCCGGCCTGGAGCACCGACTGGGTCTCCGAGTCCGGCCGGGCCAAACTCGCCGCCGCCGGCATCGCCCCGCCGGGACCCGCGCCCTCGGCGGACGGCCCGGTGCCGCTGCGGCTGACCGTACGCTGCCCGCGTTGCGACTCGGTCGACACCGAGCAGGTCAGCCGGTTCGGCTCCACCGCCTGCAAGGCGCTCTGGCGCTGCCGCGCCTGCCGTGAACCGTTCGATCAGATGAAGGCGTTATGAGCAGCGTGACCATCACCCGTCCGGTACGCCGCCGGCCGGTCTTCCACCCGCTACCGGTCACCGCCGTGGACCGGCTCACCGACGACGCGGTCGCGATCACCTTCGCGGTCCCGGACGACCTGCGGGAGACCTTCGCGTTCCAGGCCGGACAGCACCTCACCGTGCGGCGACGCGACGAACACTCCGGTGACGAGGTGCGCCGGTCGTACTCCATCTGCTCCACTCCGTCCGAGTTGGCCGGGCACGGCCGGCTCCGGATCGGGGTCCGCGAGATTCCCGGCGGTGCCTTCTCAGGCTTCGCCGGACGTCTGCTCCGCGCCGGCGACACGGTCGAGGTGATGCCGCCGCTCGGGCACTTCAGTACCGCGCCGCACCCGGACCGGACCCGGCACTACGCCGCAGTGGTGGCCGGCTCGGGGATCACGCCGGTGCTCTCGCTGATCGCGACCGCCCTCGCCGTCGAACCGGCGAGCACCTTCACCCTGGTGTACGGCAACCGCAACGCGCGCAGCGTCATGTTCACCGAGGAACTGGCCGACCTGAAGGACCGCTACCCGTCCCGGCTGCACCTGATCCACGTGCTCTCCCGGGAGCCCGGTGAGTCGCCGCTGCTCTCCGGTCGGGTCGACGCCGACCGGCTGCGTCGGCTGCTGGACCACCTGGTGCCAGCCGGGCGGATCGACGAGTGGTTCCTCTGCGGCCCGTACGGGATGGTCACCGACGCCCGGGACGTGCTCGCCGCTCGCGCAGTCGCGGCCGAGGCCGTACACACCGAGTTGTTCCATGTCGACGAGCCGCCCGCGCCGCCGGTGCGGCCGACCACGGCGGCGACCGCCGGCACCGACGTGACCATCGTGCTGGACGGTCGGGCCTCGTCGTTCCGGATGGACCGGACCGAGCGGGTGCTCGACGCCGCGCTCAAGGTACGCGGGGAACTGCCGTACGCGTGCAAGGGCGGGGTCTGTTCGACCTGCCGGGCGAAGGTGGTGACCGGCGAGGTGTCGATGGCGCGCAACTACGCGCTGGAGCCGGAGGAGGTCGCCGCTGGTTATGTCCTGACCTGCCAGTCCAGCCCGGTCGGCGACCGCCTCGTGATCGACTACGACGCCTGACCGGTGGCCGGGCCGGCGTCCGCCGTCGGCACCTCTGCCGCCGTTGCCGGCCCGGTGGCTGTCGCCGGCTCCGCTGCGGGTTCGGCGGCCTGGCGTACCGCCATGATCCGGTGTGCTCCCAGCACCGCACCCACCCCGATGAAGAACAGCGACGGCATTACGGCGATCGGGGCGGAGTGTCGCCACGCCCAGCGTCGTAACCGGGCCGACCGGGTATCCGCGCCCGGGTCGCTGTCACTGGTCTGGGGCCACCCGCCACGCGTGTCGATCATCGCGTCGAAGCCTGGGGGTTCGCCCCGAACCCGGTTGTCCCGTCGAGGCTCGATCGCCTCGCGGTGACCGATCGGGGGACCCGTGCCGGGATGATCGACCTCCGGAGGGGGCCCGACGCCGGCTTGACCCGGCCGATTGCGGGCGCCCCCCGGGCCGGCCAGTACGCTCGGAGCTGTGACTGGGAGCCGCGAGATCGACAACATCCTGCAACGTGGTGCCGACGGTGGGCGGATCACGCCCGAGGAGGCGTTGCTGCTCTACACCGAGGCGCCGTTCCACGCCCTCGGTGAGGCCGCCGACGCGGTACGCCGCCGCCGGTACCCGGACAACATCGTCACGTACCTCATCGACCGCAATATCAACTACACCAACGTCTGCGTCACGGCGTGCAAGTTCTGCGCGTTCTACCGGGCACCGAAACACGGCGAGGGCTGGACCCACCCCACGGAGGAGATCCTGCGCCGGTGCGGTGAGGCGGTCGAACTCGGTGCGACCCAGGTGATGTTGCAGGGCGGTCACCACCCCGACTACGGCGTGGAGTACTACGAGGAACTCTTCTCCTCGGTCAAGGCGGCGTACCCGCAGTTGGTGATCCACTCGATCGGGCCAAGTGAGATCCTGCACATGGCGAAGGTGTCCGGCGTCTCACTCGACGAGGCGATCCGTCGGATCAAGGTCGCCGGGCTGGACTCGATCGCGGGCGCCGGCGCCGAGATGCTGCCGGACCGGCCGCGCAAGGCGATCGCGCCGTTGAAGGAGTCCGGGCAGCGCTGGCTTGAGGTGATGGAGCTCGCCCACCGTCAGGGGATCGAGTCCACCGCCACGATGATGATGGGGACCGGCGAGACCAACGCCGAACGGATCGAGCACATGCGGATGATCCGCGACGTGCAGGACCGGACGGGCGGGTTCCGGTCGTTCATCCCGTGGACGTACCAGCCCGAGAACAACCACCTCAAGGGGCGGACCCAGGCCACGACCCTGGAATACCTGCGGCTGATCGCGGTGGCCCGGCTCTTCTTCGAGACCGTGCCGCACCTGCAGGCGTCCTGGCTGACCACGGGCAAGGAGGCGGGGCAGCTCGCGCTGCACATGGGCGTCGACGACCTGGGCTCGATCATGCTGGAAGAGAACGTCATCTCCTCGGCCGGTGCCCGGCACCGCTCGAACCTCCAGGACCTGATCTGGATGATCCGGTCCGCCGGCCGGATCCCGGCCCAGCGGGACACCCTCTACCGCCACCTGGCGGTGCACCGCACCCCGGAGGAGGACCCGCGTGACGACCGGGTGGTCTCCCACTTCTCCTCGATCGCCCTGCCGGGCGGAGGGGTGGGCAAGTCGTTACCGTTGGTGGAGGCGAAGTAGGGCTGACGGTCGGCCGCCCAGCATGGGCCGACCGGTTGCCCGGTCGCTCCGGTCGGATGCTGCCACCGGCCGGTCGGGCCGATCAATGGGACATTCCTGAAACGGCAGCGTCGCACGTCATAACGGAAGAGTTACGCGGGTAGCGGCGGGTCGACGGTGATCGCTAACGTCGGTTGTAGTTCCCTTTTCTCCGGGAAACTCCTGGCGATTCTCTGCGCCGCCGCGCCACCATGGCCGCGTCGGTGGTGAATCGCGCGTCCGTACTCCATCGGCCCAGCGGGGCCGTCCACATAACGCAAGTCGGCGGGGGGGGGGGGGGGGGGCCCCCCCCCCCCCCGGGGGGGGGGGGGGGTTTTTTTTTTTGGACGGGTAAAACAAAAAGGGGGGGGGGGGGGGGGGGGGTGGTTTGGTAAAAAAACCAGGCAGGGCCAC